>CALAQS010000284.1 GCA_937888435.1 uncultured Acidobacteriota bacterium | reverse complement strand
GGGAGGTACCGCCTCTCGTCGATTCCCGTCATGCCGGCGCTCGCCGCGTTCACGGGCCTCGGCGGCACGTGGCTGATGCTCGCGGCGAGGCGGCGGACCTCGCCGCTCGCGGGCCGGCTCGCGAGGGGCGTCCTCGTGGTTCTCCTCGCGTGGGGGGGAATCGAGGCCGCGCGCCAGATCCGGCACGATCTCCTCACGCATCGCACGGGCGCGCGCCAGCTCGCGGATCAGATCGCTCCCGCGCTCGCACCCGTGCCGCCGGAGACCCCGTCGTTTCGCGTGACCGAGCCCGAAGGGCTGGAGTTCCGGTTGTTCAAGACCGGCCTGTCCTGGGACGGCATGACCTCGGCATCGGCGATAGAAGACGAGGTGCGCGCCGGACTGGTGCGCTGCTGGGCTTACCGTCCGGACGGAGACGTTCCTCCGGCCGAGGTCAGGTCCTGGCTCAAAGCGCAGACGCGCGAGATGACCGCCGACGTGAACGCCCGCGCGGGCCGCATCACCGGCCTCAGGGTCTTCGTCCCATAATCCCCTTCCCATGACGACCGTTCTCTTCGCCGACCGCGACGGCGCCTCCTTCGGCCCTCTCGGCGCGCGCACCGTGCCGGCGCTCCTTCCGCTCGGCGGCATCCCCGCGCTCGAGCGCGCGCTGGAGGCGCTCGTCCGCGCGGGGCGGCGCTCGGCGCTCCTCGTCGTCGGAGAGCGCGCGGGCGAGGTCGAACGCCGCTTCGGCAAAGGCATTCGCTGGGGCATCGCGCTCGAGATCGTCCGGCGCGAGGACGGCGAGACGCCCGGCGACGTGCTGCGGCGGCTCGAGCCGCGGCTCGACGGCGAGACGATCATCGTGCGGGGCGACGTCGGCCAACACGCCGTCATCGGCGAGTTTTTCGCAAGACTGGACGAGGCGCGCGGCCCTGTGGTCGCGGGTCTCCTCGGCGGCCGTCCCGCCGGGCTCTGGCGCCTTCTGCCCGGAGCGCTCAAGAAGAAAGACTTCCCGGTGGAGCCGGGCGCGGCCGAGTGGGTGAAGGACCCCGACTTCGCATCGCTCGCGCTTTCCGAGGGGCCGATCCTCCTCGCCGACGTGGCGTCGTATTACAAGGCCGACCGCATGGCCGCCGGCACCGCCCCGGCGATCTCGGAGCGCTCTATGGTGGACGGGTCCGCGGCGCTTCTCGAGGGCACGACCGTCGCCGAGGAAGCCGTCGTCCTCTCCGGCGCGCGCCTTTCCGCGGTGAGCGTCCTGCCGCGTACGGCGATCCCGCCCGGCGTCACCCTCGAGAGCGCCATCGTCTCGGGCAACCTTCTCGTGGACGCGGCGACGGGCACGGCCAGCCTCCTCACGGATCGCCTGCCCCCCGCGCAGAAGAAACCCTCCTCGTCCTCGAACCGGGGACTCGGGCTCGTCGCCCTCACCCTCTCGCTCCCGCTCTGGCCCGTGGCCGCCGTCTGGAGCGCGATCGCGAACGCGGGCCACGCCACGCATCCCGTCACGCTCGCGGGGAACGCCCCGGACGGCTCTCGCAAGCCGTTCTCGACGTTCCGGTTCGAGACGGCCGTTCCCGTCCTGCGCGATCTGCCGCTTCTGTTCGCGGTGCTGTCGGGGCGCCTCTCGCTTTCCGGCGTGACGCCGCTCGCGCCCGCGGAGGAGGCGGCGCTCAAGGAGCCGTGGGAGAAGGTCCGAGACGAAGCGCCGGCCGGTGTGCTTTCGCTCGCGCGACTCACGGCGCCCGCGTCCGCGCCGGCCGAGGTGGCGCGCGTCGTGGACGCGTTCTGGACCCGGACGAGAAGTCCGCTGATCGGGCGCTCTCTCTCCTTGCTCTTTTCGGCGCGGGCGTGGACGGCCCCGAAAGGCTGGAATCCGGACGCGCTCAAGGAGGAGGGGAAGGGATGAGCCTCGAAGAGCTCGTCGTCACCGCGCCGTTCGGAGGAAAGGAGCTCGCGCGGATTCCGTCCCCGCCCGCCGAAGACGTCGAAACCGCCGTCCAGCGGGCCGTTCTCGCGTTCGAGAAAACCCGGGTGATTCCCACGTTCACCCGCGTCGCGATTCTGAGAACGGTCGCCGCCGAGCTCGAGCGGCGGCGGGACGATCTTGCGCGGACGATCGCGGCCGAAGCAGGCAAGCCGCTGAAGGCGGCGCGGGCGGAAGCCGAACGCGCGGCGGCGACGTTTTCGGCGGCGGCGGCGGCGCTCGAGGCCCAGAAGGGCGAGATGCTGCCGCTCGACGTGAACGCGGCCTCGCTCGGGCGCTGGGGCGTCGTGAAGCGCGTCCCTCTCGGCCCGGTCCTCGCCATCACGCCTTTCAATTTCCCGCTCAACCTCACGTCGCACAAGGTGGCCCCGGCGATCGCCGTCGGCGCTCCCGTCATCCAGAAGCCCGCTTCGAAAACTCCGCTCTCGGCGCTCGCGCTTAGGGAGATCGTCCTCGAGGCCGGCTGGCCGGCGGACGCGTACGTCGTCCTCCCGATCTCAGGGGCGGCGGCCGAGGGGCTCGTTTTGGACCCGCGCCTTCCGGTCATCTCGTTCACGGGCTCGGGCGCCGTCGGGTGGCGCCTGAAATCCCTCGTGCCGAAAAAACGCGTCGCCCTCGAGCTGGGCGGAAACGCCGCCGTCGTCGTCCACTCGGACGCGGACCTCGACGACGCGGCGCGGCGCACGGCCTCGGGAGCGTTCTCGTACGCGGGCCAGTCCTGCATTTCGGTCCAGCGCGCACTCGTCCACCGCCCGGTTCTCGAGGCGTTCCGCGAGAAGCTGCTGGCCGCCGCCTCGACGCTCGTCGTGGGCGACCCACTCGACGAAAAGACGGACGTCGGCCCCATGATCGCGCCCGCGGAGGCCGCGCGCGTCGAGGCCTGGGTTGCCGAGGCCGTGGCGGGCGGCGCGACGGTGCTTCGCGGCGGGACGCGCGTCGGAGAGTGCCTCCACCCCACGATCCTCGCGAACACGACGCCGTCGATGAAGGTCGAGGCGCAGGAAGTTTTCGCCCCCGTCGTCACCCTCAACGCGTATGACGACTTCGAGGAGGCGCTTCGGCGCGTGAACGACTCGAAGTACGGCCTGCAGGCGGGCGTCTTCACGCGAGACCTCGCGCGCATCCAGCGAGCCTTCGACGTTCTCGAGGTGGGCGCGGTCCTCGCCAACGACGTCCCGACCTGGCGCGCGGACCGCATGCCGTACGGCGGCGTGAAGGAATCTGGCTCCGGGCGCGAGGGCCCGGCCTACGCGATGGAAGAGTTCACGGAGCCCCGGCTCCTCGTGATCCGGAGCTGAAGGAAGGGGAGACTCATGGCCGAGCAGGTTTTCACGATCGCCGCGACCTGGGATCCGGCCGCGAAGAAGGGCACGCTCGCGACCGCCGACGGCAGTCTGAAGACGGCGCACGTGGGTGCCACGTCCCTCGGGGGAGGGAGCGGCGCTCCGAATCCCGAGGAGCTGCTTCTCGCGGCCGTTTCGACGTGCTTCGTCCAGACATGGGCGATTTTCCTCGCGAAGCTGCAGGTCCCGATCGAGGTGCCGGCCCTCGACGGCTCGTGCGAGCTGGACAAGGACCCGGCCGGAGGCTTCCGCCTCACGAAGCTCGATCTCGCGCCGCGGGTGCCGTCGGCGCTCTGGGAGTCGCGCCGGGCGGACGTCGAGAAGACGCTGTCGCTCGCGGAAAAGTACTGCATCGTGTCCAAGGCGGTGAAGGGCTCGCTCGCGCTGACGGTGACGCCGAAGCCGGTCTGA
>CALAQS010000283.1 GCA_937888435.1 uncultured Acidobacteriota bacterium | reverse complement strand
GAAGAAGAGCGCCATCTCGAAGCCGCTCGCGACGGGAATGCGCCACTCGGCATTGCCGACGAGCTGCATGGTGCCCCCGATTCCGATTCCGTCGGCGTTCAACGTCTCGCCCGGAATCCCAAGGTTGTCGCGGGCGAAGGCTCGGTGCGAGGACGATCCGCCCGCGAACAGTCGCTCGGGGACGGGCACGATGAGATTCGGAGAGCACGTCCCGGCCGCCTGCAGCTCCGGAGGACACTCCTCGTGGTTCCAGATGATGCCGCCGCGAACCGAGAAAACGAGCCGTGTCGTCCCGTAAGGGCGATAGAGCGCGGCCTGGAGCAGAGCTTTGACGAAGTCCGCGTCCGCCGATAGGAAAGGGAAAGCGTACTTGACGTCCGCGGCGAGGAAAGTGCCCGAGCGCGGGTTCAGCGGGTCGTCGCGCCTGTCCCAGGTCACCCCGCTCTCGACCGAGCTGATACGGCTCGGCTGGTTCGCGCGCTGGTCCGCGCCGAGTCCGGGGTCGGAGCTCGGATCGACGAGCTCGTACTGGTAGCGGAGGGCCGTGCGCAGCGAGGTCGAGGGGCGAAACTCCGCCTGGAGAAAGCCTCCCGTGCGCTTCACGTCGATGTTCGACAGGAAGATGTCGCGCGTCTGGTACGCAGCCACGGAGATAGGAACCAGGCCGCCAAACAGCGACCGGTCGCGCGCGGAGAGGATGATCCGCGGGTCGGTGTTCGAGATGCGCCCTTCCCCGCTCACCTCGAGGGCGCGCCCGAAGAGGTTGTTGTATGACAAGCCGAGCGAAAGGCGCGCGGAGAGCCGGGTGCCGGTCGCCTGCGGGTCGTATTCGGCGCCGACCGCGTATGTGAGGCTCCACGGACGCGCTTCGGAGACGGTGACGACCACCGCCCGCGACATCGTCTCCAGGTCGGTCGGAAACGTCGAGAGCTCGATTTTCTGGAAGACGCCGAGGCGCGCGAGGTTCTCCTGCGTCTCGAGGAGCTTGGTGAGCGAGAAGGGCGAGCCTTCCTTGTTCGCGAGGCGGTCCTCCACGATGAAGGGCTGCGTGCGCCGGTTGCCACGCAGAATCGTCTTGCCGAAGGTCACGCGCGCGCCCTCGGTCACGGTGTACGTCACCTCCACGCGCTCTCCCTCCGGCGGCACCGGATCCAGAAATCGAGCGGAAGACTCCACCTTCGCGTCCACGTAGCCCCGATCCACGTAGAGGGACTGCAAGAGAGCCCCGTCGTCGCTGACCGAGGATTCGGAGAACGGGAGGCCGGGCTTAACGGCGAGTCGCGGAAGGAGCAAGTTCTCCGGCACCGTCTTGATGCCCGCCACGGTCCGCGTCGCGACGATCGTGCGAAGCCCTTCCTCGACCTTGAACGTCACGTCGAGGGTGTCCCGCGAGACGCCCTCCGTCACGGCCGGAGGGGAGACCCTCGCGTACCGGAACCCGTTGGTGCGATAGAGCGCCTCGAGGGCGTCACGGTCTTCCGCCGCGTCTCCATCCACGTATCGTCCGGACTCGAGGAGGCCGCGCGGGCGCATCTGGAGCGCGCCGAAGACGGCCTTCGCGGGCAGACCGACGGCGCCGGTCACCTTCACGGAGGAGATCGTCCATCGCTCCCCTTTCTCGATCGTGAACGCCACGAGCTCCTCGTCCGCCGTCGTTTCGAACGTGACGTCCACCTTCGCGCGCGCGTAACCCTTTTCCTGATACGTGCGGCGGAGCCCGTCCTTCAGGAGCTGAAGCGAGTCTTCGTCCGAAGGCTCGCCCCGCGTCCAGGGTGAGTCCGGGTGCGCGCGCACGACCTTCTCGCTTTCGCCCGTGACCTTCAGGACGACTCGCGGCCCGACGAAGAGAGCGTAATGCGGCGTGACGACCGCCGAGGCGGCGTCGTACGACTCATCGTCGAGGCGCACCTCCGCGCGCGAATATCCGGCCCGCCGGTAAGCGGCCGCGAAGCGTTCGGCATCCTCCCGGGCCGCGGTGCCGCGATAGGGTTTGCCTCTCTTCGATTTCGCTTTCGCGAGCAGAGTCGCTTCGTCGAAGGGAGCGAGCGGGGCCGAAAAGCGGGGAGCTCCCGCGAGCGCGCGCGGCCCCTTCTCCATGTCGAACCGAACGTCCACGGAGGTGTCGTCGGCGCCGGCCTCGACGGCCGTCGCGATCTTCGGATCGAAGTAGCCCTGCTCGCGCAGGACACGCCGGATCTCGGACTCGTACCGCGGCTCGAGATCGCTCTGCCATGGATTGCCCGGCCCGAGGCCGATGGCGTCGAGGATGCGGCCTGACGCGGGGGCTCCGGAGGAGAGCGCAAGGCGCTCGATCCGCGGCGCCGCGGAGAAAACGACGACCACGATGGCTCCGGCGGGCGATGGCGATGCCTCGACGGCGAGGTCGGAAAAGAGACGCGTCGCAAAGAGGTTGCGGAGGCTCGTTCGCACGGCCTCGCCCGTCAGCGTGCGGCCGGGCGCGAGCTCGGTCAGGGCCGTGAGCCGGTGCTCGTCGACCGGCGCGTCGCCGCGAAAGGACAGGGAGGCGATTCCCGTCCCGTAGAACGTCTCGGCGGACCCGCGCGCTGCGACGAGGAGCGCGGTCAGGGCCAGCAGGACGGCGCGGGAGGATCTCATCTCAGCCGCTGCCGGATGCGCAGCTCGAGCGAATAGATGCCGTTCTCGTCGAGCCGGGCCTGAATGGCAGCCGCGGGCGTGAGCTGGTAGTCGAGGGTGATGATCTGCTGCTGATTGCTCGACAGCACGAAAGAGACCGTCGCGTTGAAGTCCTTGCCGAGGCTCTTGCCGACCGTGACGCGCGGCACGTCGAACGAAGTGCCCGTGATCGTGGGGTCGATCTGGAACCGGTCCAGCCGGAAGAACTCCCTCGTCCGGCTCGTGACCGCCGAGGTCGCGAGGCTCGCGAGGAGCTCGCGCGCCGCCTTCGACACGGAATCGTCCGACGAGATCGGCGCCGCTCCGACCGGTGCTCCCGCGACGGCGCTCTGCGGGACGTCGCCGGAGGTCATCAGCGACACGATCTGCGCCTCGGAAAGCTGCGGGTCCGAGGAGAACCGGGGCACGAGGCGCGAAGGCGTGCCCGTGAGGCCGAACGAGATCTGGTACCGGCTCACGGTTCCCCGCGCCTCGAGCTCGAAGAAGGGCTCGATGCGCAGCGGGT
>CALAQS010000282.1 GCA_937888435.1 uncultured Acidobacteriota bacterium | reverse complement strand
CGCGCATACGGGAGGACTTCGACCGGGAAGCCTGGCCGCACTTCCGTGAGATCTATCGCGCCGCGCTGCGCCTAGCGCGCCGCCCGGCGGAGGCGGAGGACCTCGCCCAGGAGGTCTTCTTCCAGGCGTGGAAGTCGTTTTCGAAGTTCGATCGCGGCACGAACTGCCGCGCCTGGCTCTACAAGATCCTCTGGAACGTCAACCAGCAGCGAAGCCGCAAGAGAGTTCCGTTCACGCTCGGCGCCGAGGGAGAGGCCCTCCTCGCCGAGACGCTCGCCGCTGAGGAGCCGACGCCCACGGAGATCAAGGACGAGGAGGTCACCGCCGCGCTCGACGCGATCTCCGCCGAGCATCGCCAGATCCTGCTCCTCTCGGACGTCGAGGAATTCACTTACAAAGAGATCGCCTCCATTCTCCGCGTTCCCATCGGCACCGTCATGTCGCGCCTGTCCCGGGCGCGGGCCGCTCTGCGCGAGAAGGTAAGGGGGACGGCCGCCGCCGCAGCGCTCGGCTCCGGTGGAGCGACCGCAGAAGGAGGAATCCCGTGAACGCCGCCCTGAACGTCCGCGACTATGCCTGCGCGAAGGTTCGACGAAGGTTGGACTCGTACCTCGCCGGCGAGCTGTCCGTCGACCTGTCGCACGAGATCCTCGAGCACCTCGAGCGGGACCCCGCCTGCCGAGCCGAGCTCCAGGCCCGCGAGAACCTGCGCGCCGCCGTGCGCAGGATCGCCGCCGCAACGCCCGAGCCGCGCGACGGGTTCGAGGCCGAGGTTCGGGCACGTGTGGCGAAGGCGCCGCCGGCGTCGTCGGCTGCGCCCGCGCTTCTTCTCGCCGCTTCTCTCGTCGCGGCCGTCGGTCTCGCCTCCTATCTCGTGATCGCCCGCGTCGGCGTGTCCCCGCCGCCTCCGACAGCCAAGAGCCCTGCCTCAGCCCAGCCGGCGTTCGAGTTCGCCGCGCTCAACCACAAGAACTGCACGCTGAAGTATTCCTGGCCGAAGGAGAATCCTCCCTCGGAGGAGAAGCTCGAGGCCCGACTCGACTCCGAGCTCGCGGGCGCCCTCCATCTCGCGGCTGCGCGTTTGCCGGGCTATGTGCCCGTCGCGGCCCATCTCTGCAATCACGCTGGCGAGAAGGTCTTCCACGTGATCTTCCGCCGCGAGGGGACGCAGAAGCCCGAAGGCCTCATCTCGATCCTCGCGACGCGGCCAGGCTCGGCGTTCGCAAAAGGGGTCCGGCTCGCCGGTCTCGAGGGCGGGCGCCACGACGGCTTCCAGGTCGTGGGAACGAGCGCGCGCGACGGGCGCCTGATCTTCGTCGTCACGACGGCGAACGAGGTCGAAGCAATGAACCTCGCCCGCTCCGTCCTGCCCACGCTCGCGGTTGCGTTCCTGGCGCACTCGTGAAGTCCGCTCTCCTGATCCTCTTATCCGGGGCCTTCGCGGCTGGTGCCGCGACGCCAATGCCCGCCGGGACGCCGGTCCTCGTGGAGCTCTTCACGTCCGAGGGCTGCTCGAGCTGCCCCCCGGCCGACCGGCTCCTCGCGCGCCTTGCCGCCGATCAGCCCGTCCCCGGCGCGCTCGTCGTACCGCTGTCTCTCCATGTGGACTACTGGAACCACATCGGCTGGAAAGACCCGTTTTCGTCTCTGCGGTACACGGAGCGCCAGGGCTCGTACGCAGCGCGTTTCGGGAACCCCGGCCGTGTCTACACGCCTCAGATGGTCGTGGACGGCCGGACGGAGCTCGTCGGGAGCGACGAAGACGCCGCCCGGCGTGCCATCGGAGAGTCCGCCCGCGGGCCGAGAGCCCTCGTCCGCGCGGTTCCGAACGCAGCGGGCGCCGCGCGCGTGACCGTCGCCGGCGCGCCGGGCGGCGCGGACGTCTTCTTCGCCGTGATCGAGGACGGCCTCGTCTCGGAGGTCACGCGCGGAGAGAACGCAGGCCGGCGCCTCGCGCACACGGCCATCGTCCGCAACCTCCTCGCGGCCGGTCGTGTCGACGCGGCGGGTCGCTTCGACGCTTCGGTTCCTGTCGAGTCCGGCAAGGGCGCGCGCCGCGTCCTCGCTTTCGTTCAGGAGCACGGCCTTGGCCGCGTCCTTGGCGTCTCGGCTCCGGCGGACCTCCCGCGCCCGACGAAGGAAAAGAAGTTAAGGAGAACGCCATGAACCTCCCCGACCTCTACCTCAAGACCACTGCGCTTGCCGAGAAGGTCTTTGCGCCCTTCGGGAGCCTCGTCCTCCTCGTCCTGCGCCTCGTCTGGGGATGGCAGTTCTTCACGACCGGGCTCGGCAAGCTCCAAAACCACGTGCGCGTTACGGAGTTCTTCACGTCGCTCGGCATCCTGATGCCGGGCCTCAACGCCTGGTTCGTGGGCGGGCTCGAGATGGCAGGCGGCGCGCTCCTCCTTCTCGGCCTCTTCTCGCGGCCAATCGCATTCCTCCTGACGGGCAACATGTTCGTCGCATACCTCACGGCCGACCGCCCGGCGCTCTTCGGCGTCTTCCGCGACTTCGATTCGTTCCTCAAGGCCGACCCGTTCTGGTTCCTCTTCGTCTCGGTCGTCGTCTTGACGCTGGGTCCCGGTGCGTTCTCGCTGGATCGTCTCCTCGCGAAGGCGATCGCCGAGAGACGCAAGCGCGCGTCGCGCTGAACCTTCGCGGCGGGGGGATGTTCCAGGCACCCTGCGACATTCACGGGCGCCTGTAGGGGCGCAATGGGAATTGCCGGGGGGTGTAGGGGCGCAATGGGAATTGCCGGGGGCTCTGGCGCGTAGAGACCAGCGCCACCCTCAGGGAGACCTTTCGATCGGCTCGCGGTCCGAGTGCTGGACGATCGCGTTACAGTTCCCGATACCGCTTCGCGGCCGCGAGGTCCCTCCTCAACTCCGCGGCGTTGCGTCGTGGTCCGTAGCCCGGCGTGTCGCGCTGAATACGCCAGCCTTCCTTCAGAGGTCCCGCGTCGACCGCGTCGAAGCCAAACGCGTCGAGCATCTCGGTGACCATGGCCTTCGCGGACGGGTCGTCGCCCGCGATGACCAGAGCGCGGCGGTTCGGAGTGCCCGCGGGCTGCCCGTGAGTCGTGAGCTCCGCGGCATAGATGTGATTGAAGGCCTTGACCACCTTTGACTTCGGAAGGTGCGCTTGCAAGAGCTCCGACGTGGTCGTCGACTCGTCGTCGAGCTCAGGAATCTGCCCATCGCGCTGCGGGTAGTAATTGTTTGTGTCGATGACTACCTTGCCGGCCAGCGGCTCAACGGGAATGCTGCGGATGTTCTTGAGTGGGATAGTCACCACGACGATTTCGCCATCCTGCGCCGCTTCGACCGGCGTCGCGGCGCGGGCCCTAGGACCGAGCTCGTTTACGAGCGCCGCGAGCGTCTCGGGGTCCCGCGAATTGCTGATCACCACGGAGTAGCCGTGCGCCACCGCGAGGCGCGCGACCTGGCTTCCGATGCGGCCCGCGCCGATAAGTCCAATCGTCATCACGCACAGAATATGCCATGGATGTCAACCGGAGCCGCGCCGAACCGAGGGGTGGTTCCTTGGCCTCCTCGGCGTGAGGCGCGTCAACGTTAGGTTCGAGTAATCGGCCTTTTTCCCGAAGGATCTCGGGTGGATGGCTCAGAACGCGGTAGTCCGGGACTACCGCGCACTGGAAACCGGACGGCGGCGGGCGAACCGACTCGTTCTAACCGTCGTGGGATGAGGAGCTTCCCGCAGCCTTACCTTATCTCGCAGTCCAGAATGGATTCCTGCCGGTGTTGGTTCGAAAAGCAGCCTGAAGGGCCGTCACGAAGATCAGCGAAGGGGCACTTGAGTGGGCCGACGTGTGCGCGCCGAGCGGAAGAGCAAAGACGAAACGCTGGTCTCTGCGCGCCAGGGCGTGTCGCAATTCCCATTGCACCCCTACATCATAAAGTGTCTCTACACGAAGGCGACCGTCGACAAGGACACGACGGCGATGATCTTCTGGCTGAAAAATCGCCGGCCTCGGGAGTGGCGTGACCGAAGGGAGCTGGAGATGGCCGTTCCCGACATGCACAGCGTGGTGCACGAGGCCGCCGAGCTCGTGCGCGCTCGCAGGCGGGAGTTCCAGGAGCCGCCCGGGTCGTCGTGCCCTTCAAGTCGGTTGCCCATACACACGGTTCAGGTCCGCCGGGTCCTCAACGGGCTCGGGCGTAGTCTTTCCGCGCCTGTCGCAGAACCGGGAGATCGGCATCCGCGTCCTTCCAGGCGGCGAAGAAGGCCTTAAATCCGGCGCGCGCGGCAGTCAGATCCCCGGTGCCTTGCCGCGCCTCGGCGAGACCGAGCCAGGCGAGCGCCAGATAGGGGGAATTTGGGTTGACGAGGCGGGCGCTCAGGAGCCGCTGGAACTCGTCAGCGGCCTCACCGTAACGGCGCAGGGCAAGGAGCGCCCGGCCGCGGTACCAGATGGTGACGAGCTGAGAGTCCGTCCCGAGGTCGTACGGCCGCACACGCTCCAGGAGCTGCACGGCCCCTTCCGCATTCCCTCTCGCCAATTCGAGCACCGCGCCTACCGTGGGAACGGTGACGCTCTGGAGCCCCGAGTCGTGGGGCGCCGCGGTGGCGTCTCGCTCCGCCAGTGCCTGCGCTGGGCGGGCCTCGCCGAGCCTCGACAGCGGCAGGGCGGCGAAGGCCTGAACCGCCGCCGAGTCGCCGGAAAGCCGGAGGGCTTCCTCGACATCTCGTTTGGCCTCTCCACTTACCTCGGCATCCGCCTCCGCCTGCGCGTCGTCCAGGAGCACCAGGGCGGCGTACTCCGTCAGGCCCTGCTGGAGCCCGATCCGGCTCGCCTCGTGAAAGAGCTGCCGTCCCACGGCGAACTTTCCCGCGGCCATCGCGCCCCAGGCCGCCGCATCGAGCATCTCTCCTTCGCGAGGTCTACCGCGGGCCCACGTCAGCTGCTCCCCCATGCTGGCCTGGTCGTCCTCTCCGAAGGCGATCACGTACCTCGACACATGGATCAACATGCCGTCCGTCCCTGCGGCCACCATCCGTCCGTAGAGCGACTTCGCCTCCGGGTAGGCGCCGCTACGCTGCAGGGCACGCGCCAGTGCCAGTGTGCAAAATGGGTTTCCAGGATCGAGACGGACCGCTTCGCGAGCCGCCGCGACCGCCTTCTCGAGCCTCCCCAGGCGGTAGTGGATGCTGGAGAGGTTGTTCGGCGCCACGACGT
The DNA here is from genome assembly GCA_937888435.1 of uncultured Acidobacteriota bacterium. Classification (GTDB taxonomy): domain Bacteria; phylum Acidobacteriota; class Thermoanaerobaculia; order UBA5066; family UBA5066; genus Fen-183. The sequence goes on along the minus strand of CALAQS010000282.1, from coordinate 5,332 downwards.
CGCGCGGGTAGACTTGGCGCCACAGCTCGTACGTCTCCACGGTCTTCTCCGCCCCGCTTGTGGCCGCGAAGTAGTGCGCCGTGATGTAAAGCCGTTCCCGCTCCGAGACGCGGGCCCGGAGCTCGAAGGCGCGGGTGAGATGCCGCCGGGAGAGCTCCCATTCCTGGGCGTTCCCGTAGACCGTGCCGAGGCGGGCGTGGGCGAGGGCGAACTCGGGATCCAGCTCCGCGGCGATCTCGTAGTCGTTGACGCTCTCCTGGTCGAGCCCGGCGGCGCGTTTCTCCTCGCCCTGCGCGAACGCCCGGAGCGCAGCCATGGACGCGCTTGTGGTCTTGGCAACGGGCGTCTCGAACCGCGAGACGGTGGCCTCTGGCTCGCCCAGCTGGAGCCGGAACGCGCGCGCAGCGCCGTCGAGCGTCTCGAGCACCTGGTCGCCCGAGGCCGCCTCCCTCCGGACCTGGGCCAGCACGCGCCCATCGGAGCATCGGGACGCCGTCAAGCCGACCCGATAGCCTCCTCGAGTCCGGGACAGCTCGGCCGCCAGGACTGCTTTGGCTCCCACCGCGTCACAGGCCCGGCGGGCCCGATCCTCTGTCACCCTGAGGACCGGCGTCGTGGGCGTCTCTCCTTTCAGCGGCCGCCGCACGGCACCGTCCGGCACCAGGTTCAGGTAAGGCGACTCGGAGAGCACCACGCGCAGTGCTTGGCCGAGTGAGGAATCGAAGACCGGCTCGCCGGTGTCGTTAGTCAGGTCGGCGAGGATCTCCCGGTCCGTCTCGAGGAGGACCGGCCGGCTCGGCCGGACGAAGGACCCGAGCAGGGCCGCCCCGGCTACAACGGCGAACCCGAGCGCGCTCCAGACCGCGACGCGGCGCAATCGTCCATGAGGCGGGACGGTCGCGACGTTTGGAGCCGCAGGCGCTGGCTGCTCTAGGGTTTCGGCGGCCGCAGACGGTGGGACCGCGGGGATTGGAGCGGGATCGAGGACCTGAACCGGGGCGATGAAGCGATAGCCGACCCGGGGGACCGTCTCGATGTAGATGGGCCGCTCGGGGGAGTCGCCAAGGGCCGTGCGCAGCTTTCGGATCGCGCTGTTCAGGCTCCGTTCAAAATCGACGAAGGTGTCCCCCGGCCAGAGGCGCGCCTGCATCTCCTCGCGAGAAACCACCTCGCCTGGCCGCTCCAGCAGCAGGGCGAGCAGGTCGAACGGCTGTCCGCGAAGGCGGACTTGGACACCGTGCTTGCGGAGCTCGTGGGCTCGCAAGTTGAACTCGTACACCCCGAACCGGCAGGTCCCACGATCTCCGGACTCGCTCACGCGGCGCCGATCATACATCGGCACATCTCACATCCCATGCTAAGTCCCCTGTGCTCAATGTATTGACTGGTCACACACAAAGCAGCCTGCGGCCATTGAAGAACGGCCGCCTCGCGCCCCAAGGTGTCGGCGTTCCACGACTCGACGGCGTCAGTCCCGAGGCGGTGCCGTGTTTCGGACGAACCAGAGGTACGGAGATGACGACGACGATAAACGCCATGAAGTTCGGATCGACTGTTTTCGGGATGCTTCTCGTCGCCCACACGGCGGCGGCGCAGTTCACGCAGCAAGGGCTGAAGTTAGTGGGGACGGCATCGGGGAACGCTTCCCAAGGTGTTTCCGTGGCCCTCTCCGCCGACGGCAATACGGCCATTGTCGGAGGGTCCAACGACAACGGTAACGCCGGGGCCGCGTGGATCTGGACGAGGACCGGAGTCAACTGGACCCAGCAGGGGACAAAGCTGGTCGGCACGGGCGCCTCGGCGAACGCTCAACAAGGCTATTCCGTGGCCCTCTCCGCCGACGGCAATACGGCCATTGTCGGAGGGCCCATCGACAACGGTAACATTGGGGCCGCGTGGATCTGGACGAGGACCGGAGTCAACTGGACCCAGCAGGGAACCAAGCTGTTCGCCTCGGACGCGACCGGGAACGCTTCACAAGGCTGGTCCGTGGCCCTCTCCGCCGACGGCAATACGGCCATCGTGGGAGGACAGGGCGACAACGGCAGCATCGGGGCGGCGTGGGTGTGGACAAGGAGCGGAATCACCTGGACCCAGCAGGGAACCAAGCTAGTCGGCTCAGGCTACGTGGGGACCCCTCTACAAGGTCACTCCGTAGCCCTCTCCGGCGACGGCAACACGGCCATAGTCGGAGGGCCCAGCGACAACAGTAACATCGGGGCCGCGTGGGCCTGGACGAGGACCGGAGTCGTCTGGAGCCAGCAGGGAACCAAGCTGTTCGCCTCGGACGCCACGGCGAACGCTTCACAAGGCTGGTCCGCGGCCCTCTCCGGCGACGGCAACACGGCCATCGTGGGAGGGCCCTACGACAACTCTAATGGGGCCGGGTGGATCTGGACGAGAACCGGAGTCAACTGGACCCAGCAGGGAACCAAGCTGGTCGGCTCGGGCGCCACGTTCGCCGCTTTACGAGGCTCTTCCGTGAGTCTTTCCGCCGCCGGCAATACGGCCATTGTCGGAGGGCCCGACGACGGCATCAATCAGTCCCAGGGGGCCGTGTGGGTCTGGACGAGGACCGGAGTCAACTGGAGCCAGCTGGGAACCAAGCTGGTCGGCTCGGGCTGGGTGGGGCTTGGTGCTTACCAAGGCCTTTCCATTGCCCTCTCCGGCGACGGAAACACGGCTATCGTCGGAGGGCCCGGCGACACCAGTGGCGTTGGGGCCGCGTGGGTCTTCGTCGCTTCCGCTCCCGCTTCCGCCACTCAGCTTGCCTTCGTCCAGCAACCCACCACCGCGGTCGCCGGGCAGTCGAACACCCCGGCGGTCACGGTGCAGCTTCACGACGCCGGCGGGAATCCGGTGGCCCAAGCCGGCGTGACCATCATGATATCGCTGTCCTCAGGCACCGGGACGCTCGGCGGCACGTTGAGCCAGGTGACCGATGCCTCGGGTCTCGCCACCTTCAGCAACCTCTGGATCAACCTGATTGGGTCCAAGCAGCTTACGGCGGCGAGCGCCGGCCTCACCTCGGCTGTCAGCACAGCGTTCACGATCACGGCGGCGGCGGCGGTGAATATCGTGACGACCGGTGGCACTTCGCAGAGCGCGCCCATTGGCACTCAATTTGGGCAGCCGCTTCAGGTCATGATCACCGATTCCTTCGGCAACCCGGTGGTCGGCGCCCTCGTGACGTACAGCGCGCCAGGTTCCGGACCGAGCGCCACGTTGAGCAGCGGGGGTAGCGCCACGACGGATGCGAGCGGCCACGCCTCGGTGACCGCCACCGCCAACGGCGTCGTGGGAGGGCCGTACCTGGTCTCCGCGACGACCGGCACCCTTGAGCCGGGCACGTTCAGCTTGACGAACCTGCAGCTGCAGGCGGCGGCTGCCGCGCAGATTCCCGTCCTGGATGGGTTCGGTCTCGCGCTGCTCGCCGCGTTGCTCGCGGCGGTCGCCTTCAATGTGCTGAACCGCCAGTGACTGTAAGGCCACAATGGGAATTGCAGCGGCCGTTGGCACGCACAGACTAGTGTAAGGACGCAATGGGAATTGCCGGAGGCTATGGCGCGTACAGACCAGGCCGCACCCGCTGAATCCGGTCCCTAAACGGGGATTCTGGCCGGACAGGAGCCCTTCAAACAAAGCGGCTGCTGCCCGTGCTCGTTCGAAACTCTGCGTGAAGGGCGGTCACCCGGGAGAAAACGTCGATCGACGTGTGCGAGTACCGAGTTGCACTCCCTACAGCCTCGCACCACTCCACGTCCCGCTCGCACCTGACGTCGACATCCACGTCCCCGACCCGGTCGCCCCGCCGCCCTGCTGAACGAACTTGCCTGTCCAGGTGATGGTGAAGTCGACCCCGCCCGCGCGCCCCGAAGTCGCGACGAGCGAGTCGCCCGACGGGGACATGGTTCCGCTGCCGCTGAAAGCGCCCACGGAAGGGCTGATGACGCTCACCGTCATCGTGCCGTCACTGGAAACGGAGCCGGTCCACGTTCCGTTCTCGTAACCCGCGTACGAGCCGGAATAGCTGCCGGCGAAGGGATTGTCGCCACTCGCCACGACCGCAAAAGGGTCCCCCGAGGCGTTGTTGATCATCGTCGCGTACGCCAGCACGGGCTGGTTGCTCGTGAACTCCAGCCACAGGTTCGTGTCCGTCGTCCCGGCCACACCAGGGAAGGCCGCCGCGCTGTCGAGCGCCACCTGGCTGAATCCGTTGGCCGCGAGCGGCCCGATCGTCCCCGTCGACAAGAGGGACCCGCCGCCGAGCCGCACTTTCACCGTCGCGGTCGCCGCCGCGCTCCCCGGGTTCATGAACACCAGGTTCGTCCGGTAGCCAGAGAGCGTGCTCGAGCTCACCGCCAGCTGTCCGATCACTCCAGTACTCAGCGCCTGCGACGCCGCGATTCCGGGCAGCCACTGCCCCGACACCGCTCCCGCCCCGCAGGCGTTCACGTTGTTTACGTTCGCGGCGACGAGAATCGATCCCGTCGTGTCGAACCGGATCGGGCCGTACGCTCCCTGACTCAGCGTCTTACCGAACAGCGACTGCAGGATGTTGTCGAACGCCACCTGGCTTCGTGCCGCGATCTGGAACGGACTCGCCGGAAAGGCCGTCGACGTCACCTGATCGTAGAACGTGGCGGTGACCGTCACCGCGCTCGCCCCCTGGTTCAGGAGCCTCACGTTTGTCTGGTACTCGGCCCCGTTCAAGCCCGTCCGATACGCAGACGAAGGCAGGATGTAGCTCGCCGCCTGAGCTGCCCGCGACTGCGCGAGAAGCACGACCAGGCAGGCCGCGATACGACAGGACGATTTGTACAGAGACTTCATGTAGATCTCTCTCTTCGGCTCTCGGTTCTGACTCTGCAGTGTTGCACGGATCTCGATGCGAGGGCGGGCGGATCGGCAGCTCCCGGGTCGATGTTCGGATCCTCTTCAGTCTAGGAGCCAGTGGGAATTGTGGGGGGCTGTAGGGGCGCAATGGAAATTGCCGGGGGGCTGAGGCGCGTGAAACTGGGGTAATTCTGTCTCTTTCTAGGCGCGACCGAGGCCCTTTGATCCCGCCCGTAGACGGACATTCTGTCCGAGCGGCGATTTAGGTTCGAGTAATCGGCCTTTCCCTAGAAGGCGTCCCCGGAGTAATGGCTCAGCGCGCGAGCCTTCGGGACCAGACCCCGCTCGTCGTCGAGAAACGGCGCTCGAACCGCACTGTCTACCTCCTCCGGAACGGCGTTCGGGCAGCCTAAAGCCGGGTGGATGGCTCAGAGCGCGGTGGTCCGAGACTACCGGGTCCTGGAGACCGGACTGCGGCCGGACCAGGTATGAACGA
>CALAQS010000281.1 GCA_937888435.1 uncultured Acidobacteriota bacterium | reverse complement strand
GGCCGCCCGGCCGGAGGCGGAGGGCCGGGCGCGCGGCCGGGAGCGTCCAGCACGGGCACGCTCTACGTCGAGGTCCCGAACACGGACGGGAAGCTCAGGCCCGTCACGGTCAAGACGCTTATCACGGACGGCAATCTCACCGCGATCCGGTCGGACGACATCAAGGAGGGCGACGAGATCATCGTGAGCCTCGCGACGGCCCGTGCGGGAGTGCCAGGCGGAGGGACGGGCGCACCGGGCGGCGGACGCCGTCCGTTCTGAGGGAGCGCGGCTGATGGCCCGTCCCGTCATCGAGCTCGAGAACCTCACGCGCGTCTACCGGATGGGCGAGACGGAGGTGCGCGCGCTCGACGGCATCACGCTGCAGGTCGAGCCGGGCGAGTTCCTCGCGGTCATGGGCCCGTCCGGGTCGGGCAAGTCCACGTTCATGAACATCGTGGGCTGCCTCGACCGGCCGACCTCCGGCCGCTACGTCCTCGAGGGAGTCGACGTCTCAGGCCTCGACCGCGACGCGCGCGCGAGCATTCGGAACGACAAGATCGGGTTCGTATTCCAGAGCTTCAACCTGCTTTCGCGGACGAACGCTTTGGAGAACGTCGAGCTTCCGCTCCTGTACTCGAAGAAGTCGAAAACCACCGAGGAAGAGGCGCGCGCGAAGGCTCTGAGCTGTCTCGAGCGCGTGGGCCTCGGAGATCGCTGGGACCACACCTCGGCCCAGCTCTCGGGCGGCCAGCAGCAACGCGTCGCGATCGCGCGCAGCCTCGTGAACGACCCGGCGATCCTTCTCGCGGACGAGCCCACGGGAAACCTCGACTCGAAGACCTCGGTCGAGGTCATGGCGATCTTTCAGGAGCTGAACGACGAGGGAAAGACGGTCGTCCTCATCACGCACGAGCAGGACATCTCCGAGCACGCCAAGCGCGTCGTCACGTTTCGCGACGGAAAGGTTCTTTCCGACGTTCCCGTGACGAAGAGGCGGCACGCCGTCCGCCCGAAGGCCTTGGAAGGAGCCACGCCATGACGAAGACCGGAAACATCCTGAAGGTCGCGTTTCGCGCGCTCTCGCGCAACAAGCTGCGCTCGCTGCTGACGGCGCTCGGCATCATCATCGGCGTGGCGTGCGTGGTCGCGACGATCGGGATCGGCGAGGGGGCCCGGCTCCAGGCCGAGAACCAGCTCAAGTCTCTGGGCACGAACTTTCTCATGATCTTTCCCGGCACGACGACGTCGTCTGGGGCGAAGGCCGGATGGGGCTCGAGCTCGCGCCTTTCGGGCGACGACGTGGAGGCGCTCAAACGCGAGGTGGAGACGGTCGCGTACGTCTCGGCGACGATCCGCACCGTCGCGCAGGTCATCTACGGCAACCAGAACTGGTCGACGTCGATCCAGGGCGGTGAGGTCGACTGGCCGCTCATCCGCTCATGGAACGTCGCGCAAGGCCAGTTCTTCACGGACCAGGACAACCGGTCGGCGAGCAAGGTGTGCGTGCTCGGGCAGACCGTGAACACGAATCTCTTCGGCGACGAGGATCCGGTCGGCAAGACGATCCGCATCAAGAACATCCCGTTCAAGGTCGTGGGCGTCCTCGAGTCCAAGGGGGGGTCCACGCTGGGGCAGGATCAGGACGACATCGTCATCGCTCCGTACGAGACGGTGCGCAAGAAGATCATGGGGACGACCGCGGTCGGAGCGATTCTCGTGTCGGCGGCCTCGAACGAGCTCGTCCCGCGGGCACAGGACGAGATCACCGCGCTGCTGCGCCAGCGGCACCGCATCAGCAAGGCAAGCGGTCAGGACGACGATTTCATGATCCGCTCGCAGACGGAGATGCTCCAGCAGGCCGAGGAGCAGAGCCGCACGATGAGCGCGCTCCTGTGGTCGATCGCGGGCGTCTCGCTGCTCGTGGGCGGCATCGGGATCATGAACATCATGCTCGTGTCGGTGACCGAGCGGACGCGCGAGATCGGCGTGCGCATGGCGATCGGCGCGAAGGGCGGCGACATCCGCGCGCAGTTCCTCGTCGAGGCGGTCGTCCTCGCGATCACGGGTGGGGCGGTCGGGATCGGCCTCGGCATCGGAATCCAGCGCACGGTAGCGCGGTTCGCCGGCTGGCCCGTCTCGGTCCAGCCGGACGCCATCTGGCTCGCGTTCCTGTTCTCGGCCCTCGTCGGAGTCACGTTCGGCTTCTATCCGGCCCTGAAAGCCAGCCGGCTGGATCCGATCGAGGCCCTGCGCTACGAGTGACCCGGAACCGCGCTAACCTCTCCAGGTGATCCCGGAGATCTCAGGCGCGAATTCCGAGGAGTCCGGCCGCATCCGCTCGGGCGACACGCCAACCCTTCGGGATACCGGCATGTGGAACCCGCGGCGATCTCTCGTGGCACGGCTGCTTTGGTACGTCGTCCCGGTCGCGCTCGTCCCGGCCGCTGTCTACTGGGTCATCGGGGACCGCATCGGCGCTGACCAGCGGGAGAGCCTTTTGGCGACGCTCATCATCGATGCGCGCCGCCACGAGGCCAAGACGCTCTCCGAGGACGCGGCCGACCGCGTTCGGGCGATCGGAAACGCGGCCGGCGAGGTCATCTCCGTCGTCCGCCGATCCGCCGAGGAGTCGCGGCGCGTGCTGGAGGAGGGGCCGGACCCGAAGCTTCCGGCGGAAGCGCTCATCGACGAGCCCGGCGGATTGCTCCGCTCGCCGGGCCGCGGCGTGAGCGCTGCGATGGTGAGCCGTCAGCACGGGCTCGGCGCCGAGGCGCGCCGGGATCTCGCCGCGACGCGCCGCCTCGAGGCCCCGTTCGTCGTCCTCGGCCTCGGTCCCGTGGACCTGTCCGCCCTGTCGATTCGGACCGCCTCCGGCGTTCTTCGCGTGGTTCCCGGGCTCGATCTGAAGCCGGGCGGAAGGCCCGTCATCGACCCGGCGTTCCGGTTCCCGAGCGAGTCGGCTCGCCCGCTCGCGGAGGGAACCGGGGGGAGTGGGTCGCCGCCCGTCATCTGGACCGACGTGTACGAGGACACGTACGCCGGAAACGGGAACATCGTGTCGGCCGTCGCCCTCGTGAAGGGGCGGAACGGCCGGCTCCTCGCGGAGGTCGGTGTGGACTGGGTCTTCCCGCGGATATTTCAGGGATTGCAGGACCCGACGCGGCCGGACGACGTCGAATTCGTGTTCACTGCGGACGGGCGGGCGGTCGTCGTCGCGCCGGAAAACCGGTTTCCTGCCGAGCGAATCCGTGAGCTCGGCGCGAACGCAACGAAATGGGGAAGCGGAACGTTCGAGACGAAGATCGGCGGTCAGACTTTCCTGGTGGCCGCGCGCCACGTACCGGACCTGAGATGGACGTACGCGAAGGTCACGCCGCGGGCCGCCGTCGAGAAGAAAGTCGCGAACCAGCTCCAGCCCATCTTCGCCGAAACGCTTCGCAAGCACGACGAGCTGCGCCTTTTCTACGTCGCCCTCGTCGGGTTGTTCGCCGTGGCGGTCGTCGTGGCGACGCGCCGGGCCCTCGCGCCCCTGCGCCGCGTGGCGCGCGTCGCCGACGCCGTGGCCTTCGGACGGCCGTCGCCCCGCCTCCCGGAGAGCGACCGGCTCGACGAGGTTGGACGTCTTTACCGGGCGGTAATGGACCTCGATCGCCGTGTGCGCTGGCGGATCGCTTCCATGGAGGGCGTTCACCGTCTCGCGCAGACGGCCGCTCTCATGACGCGCCCCGAGGAGACGTTCGCGCAGCTCACGCGGCAGATCGCCGCGCTCGTCGGCGCTACGAAGGCCTGGATCAGCCTCTGGGACCCCGAGACCCGCTCCCTCGTGCTGACGCCGCCGGGCTTTGGAGTACCCGATGAGGCCCTCCGCGGCCGGCACCTCGGCCTGAGCGACCAGGGCCTAGCGATCCTCTGCTACCGAACCGGCGAGACCTGCCTTCAGAACGAGGTGGCGTCGGACCCGAGGCTCTCGAAGGTGCTCCTCAGCGCCCTCAACATCGAGAAGAACATCGTCTTCGCGCCGCTCAAGGCCGAGGTCGGCATTCTCGGAGTCCTCGCGGTGGCCGACAAGCCCGGCGGGTTCGACGCCGAGGACCAGTCCGCGATCGACGGATATGCCGGCGAAGCCGCGCTGCTGCTCCGAAACGCGCGGCTCTACGAGGAGCTGCAGCGCAGCTACGAAAGGCTGAGGGACGCTCAGCGCAACCGCGACTACTTTCTCCAGAACATCAACCACGAGCTCCGAACGCCGCTCACGGCCATTCTCGGCTGGAGCGAGGTCCTCGCGGAGGATCGGCCCGACAAGGAAACCATGCGGATTGCCGTGGACCAGATCAACCGGTCGACCCAGTTTCTTCTCGCGCTCATCGGCGATCTCCTCGACCTGTCGCGCTTCGAGGAGGGCCGTACGCGTCTCGAGCCCGAGGACGTGGACCTCGGTCCGCTCGTGACGGACTCCGTCGAGCCGGTCTCCGTCATGGCCGAGGCCAAAGGCATCCGGATGACACTCGCCGTGCCGCACGAAAAAACGCCCGTACGCCTCGACCCGCTCCGCGTCCGCCAGGTGCTGTGGAACCTCGTTCACAACGCGGTGAAGTTCACGCCGAAGGGCGGCGAGATCCGCGTCGAGGCCGGGGCCGACGACCGCGGCATCACCTTCTCGATCGCCGACAATGGCGTCGGCATCGACGCGAAGGACCTGCCCGTCATTTTCGAGCGCTTCCGCCAGCTCGATGGCTCCTCGACGCGGGCCTACCGCGGCATGGGCATCGGTCTCGCGCTCGCGAAGGCGTTCGTCGAGCTGCACGGCGGGACGATCCAGGTGGACAGCCAGCCCGGCCGGGGCACGACGTTCCGCATCCGGCTGCCGAGGATCGCATCCACCGGGCACACGGGCCCCCCGACGACGCCGGCCGGCTGACGTAGAATCCGGGCTGGTGACGCTTTTCACAAGCTGCCGGGGTGCCCGATGAAGACTCCTCCAATCGCGCCGCCGCTCGGCCCGGGAATTCCCTCTTCGTCGGGCGCCGACTTCCTCACGACGAAGCTCGACATCGCGGTCCAGTGGGCGCAGTCGAACTCGCTCTGGCCGATGCCGTTCGGAACGGCGTGCTGTGCGATCGAGTTCATGTCCGTGGTCTCGTCCCACTACGACCTGGCGCGTTTCGGCGCCGAGGTCGTGCGCTTCTCGCCGCGCCAGTCGGACCTCCTCATCGTCGCCGGCACCGTGGTCGACAAGCTCGCGCCGGTCCTGAAGAAGATCTACGACCAGATGCCCGAGCCGAAGTGGGTCATTTCGATGGGCGTCTGCGCGTCCACGGGCGGCTTTTACCGCGCGTACCACGTCGTGCAGGGCATCGACGAGATCGTGCCCGTGGACGTCTACGTGGCGGGATGCCCTCCCACTCCCGAGAACCTCATTCACGGAATCATCGAGCTCCAGAAGAAGATCCAGTCCGGCGAGCTGGCCCGCCACCGCGAGGCGAAGACTTTCGTCCCGATCCGCGTGGGTGTGGACCCCGACCTTTCGATTCCGGCCTACTCCGACGGCGTCATGGCCCATCTGCAGGGGAAGAAGGAGCTTCCGGAGATGGCCGAAACGGCCGAAGGCGAGCTGGATGCGAAGGCCAGGGCCGCGGCGGGAGAAGGCCGGCGATGAGCGCGACTCTCGCCAACCCTTTCGCTCCGCCCTCCATTTCGTTCGGCCCGGTCCTCGAGCAGAAGCTCGCCGGCCGCGTCACGGCGGAGCCGCGGCCCGCGTCCGACATCCCGACGCTCGTCACGGATGCGGCTACGCTGAAGGAGGCCGCTCTTTTCCTGAGGGACGACCCGGCGGCGGCGTACGACCTCTTCCTCGATCTCGCGTCCGTCGACCGCTCGAAGCTTCCGGGAGACCTCGCGCCGAAGGACAAGACCCGCTTCCAGGCGAACTACATCCTGTATTCGACGAAGCGCAACGAGCACCTCAGGCTGCGCGTGAACCTGCCCGCGAAAGAGCCGGCCGTCCCGTCGCTCGTCGGAGTCTGGCCCGCCGCGAACTGGTTCGAGCGCGAGGCCTGGGACCTGATGGGAATCCGGTTCGAGGGCCACCCGAACCTCCAGCGGCTGCTCACGCACAACGGGTTCGTCGGCCACGCGCTGCGCAAGGACTACGACAAGAAGCAGCGCTGGCTGTGCACCGAGGAGGATCTCCTTCAGACGGAGCTCGCCGCGAAGACGGACGACCCGGCGGACATGTTCGAGACGATGACGCTGAACTTCGGACCGTCGCACCCGACGACGCACGGCACGCTACGCGTCGTGATGCGCGTGGACGGCGAGAAGATCGTCGCGGCCGAGTCTGAGTGCGGGTACCTGCACCGCTGCTTCGAGGGGATGTCGGAGACCCACACGTGGGTGCAGGTCGTGCCGTACACCGACCGGCTCAACTACTGCTCGCCCATGATCAACGGCAACGGCTACGTGCGGGCCGTCGAGCAGATGCTCGGCGTCGACGTGCCGCCGCGCGCGAAGGCCGCGCGGACGGTGCTGAACGAGTTCTCGAGGATCATGGACCACCTCGTCTGCATCGCGGCGAACCTCGTCGACCTCGGCGCGCTGACGAATTTCTGGTATGCGTTCCAGCCGCGCGAGGAAATCTACGGCCTCCTCGAAGCCTGCTGCGGCGCGCGGCTCACGTCCTCGTACGCGCGCATCGGCGGGCTCGCGAAGGACGTGCCGGAGAACTTCGTCGAGTGGTCGCGGTCGCTCCTGCCGACGATCCGCGACCGGATGGCCGACGTGGACGGCCTCATCACGAAGAACAAGATCGCCTGGAACAGGATGCGCGGGACCGGCGTCGTCTCGAAGGAGCACGCCATCGCCTGGGGCTTCACGGGCCCGAGCCTCAGGGCTTCCGGCGTCGCGTACGACGTCCGCAAGGACAAGCCGTACGAGATGTACGGCGACGTGGACTTCGACGTCCCGATCTCGACGGACGGGGACAACCTCGCGCGCTACCTCGTCCGGATGGAGGAGATGCGGCAGTCGATGCGCATCATCGAGCAAATCCTCGCGAGGTTTCCGAAGGGGCCGATCAACTCGGACGACTACCGCGTCATCCTGCCGCCCAAGGAGATGGTCTACAACGAGATGGAGGCGCTCATCTACCACTTCAAGCTCGTCTTCGAGGGCGTGAAGGTGCCGCCGGGAGAGATCTACTCGTACACCGAGGGCGCCAACGGCGAGCTGGGCTACTCGCTCGTGTCGGACGGCAGCGGCTTCCCGTACCGGATCAAAGTGAGGCCGCCGTGCTTCCCGCTCTTCGCGGCGTTCGAGCACGTCATCAAGGGCGGCATGGTGTCCGACGCCGTCGCCACGCTCGGCTCGCTGAACATCATCGCGGGCGAGCTGGACCGGTAGGCGGGAAGAACATGGCCGCACGCGTCGTCACCGTCACCGCTCCCACACCCACGCTGCTCGAACGCCTCTATCTTCCGGAGGTCTTCAAGGGCCTCGCGCGCACGTTTCGCCACCTCGCGAAAAACCTCGCAAACATGAAGGGCCTGCCGACGATTCAATACCCCGAGATGCGGCGGAAGTACTCGGAGCGCTTCCGCGGGCGACACATCCTGAAGACGCGCGAGGATGGCACGCTTGCCTGCGTGGCCTGCTACATGTGCGAGACGGCCTGCCCGGCAGACTGCATCAAGATCGAGGCGGGTGAGCACCCCGTCCTCGCCTACGAGAAATATCCGACCGTCTTCGAGATCGACATGCTCCGGTGCGTCTTCTGCGGGTACTGCGTGGACGCGTGCCCGAAGGACGCGATCTGGATGACGAAGGACTACGAGCTGGCCTTCTTCGACCGCAGAAGCGCCGTCCTCGGCATCCCCGAGCTCACCGAAAAGCCGTCCGACACGGGCCCGGACGGCCCGGGCTACGGCTACCGGCCGTACGAGGGCGAGAGCCCGATGAGGAAGGCGGGGCAGTTCGAGCCCTCGGGCCTCCCGCTCCTGCCGGCTCTCGCCGAGCGCGGCCTCGCGATCAATCGCATGCCGCCCCCGCCGCCGCCGAAGCCAGCGGCGCCGCCGGCGGCGAAGGCGCCATAGGGCGGGCGCGGCCGCCCGACCGTCCGCACCCCTAGCGTGCCGCGGGCTTGTCGCCGATGAGGACGTGAGGCTGGACGTAGCTCGTCAGCCGTGAGACCT
>CALAQS010000280.1 GCA_937888435.1 uncultured Acidobacteriota bacterium | reverse complement strand
GCGACCTCAGGGCTGGATACTGGCAGAATGACTCCGTCGACTCGCTTCTCACGCGGCACGTCCTGGGTCCCGTCGATGCAGTCATCGGTCACACTCTGTTCGCCCACTTGCAGGCGCTGAAGCGGTACGGCCGCACGGCTCAGTCTTCCTACACGGTGCATTCGCCGGTTCGGGCGGAGTATGAGGTGGCGGCCCTGAACTCGAGTGTCTGGGAGAGGGGAAGGATGGCGCTGGCCGGACGGCTCCTCGAGCGATTTGAGCGAAGGGCGCTAACGGGCAGCAAAGTGCTCATGGTCGACTCTTCGTTCACCCGTCGGCTTCTCGCGGAGGCTCACGGCGAGGAGGTTGCCGAAAGGATCCTGGTCATTCCGGGTTGGGTGGACGAGAGCAGCTTCGTCCCGGTAGAAGACCGCTCCGGCCTCCGGAAGGTGCTCGGCCTGCCTCTCGACCGGGCCATCCTCTTCACCCTGCGCCGCCTGGTGCCGCGCATGGGTCTCGAGCACCTAATTGCCGCATGCGGAAATCTCCGGACACGAGGGGATTTCATCCTCGTCATCGGAGGTGAGGGCGGTCTGCGCCCTGCTCTCGAAGCGCAGGCGCGGGAAGCGCTGCCGGAAGAATGCGTCCGTTTTCTCGGGCGCGTTCCCGACGAGGAGCTTCCGTCATGGTATGCGGCGGCGGACGCGTTTGTCCTTCCCACCTCTCGGCTCGAATGCTTCGGTTTGATCGCGCTGGAAGCCATGGCCGCCGGGCGCCCCGTCCTCGCGACACCCGTCGGCGCGATCCCCGAAGTCGTGGGGCGTTTCGAGAAGGCCTGGCTTGCTTACGCGGCGACCGTGGAAGCACTCGAGGAGCTGATCGGCAACTTCCTCGCAGGAGCTCTGCCGCGACATGATCCAGCGCAGCTTCACGACGCTGTCGTACGTGAGTACGGGCGGTCCGTGGTCCTGCCGGAGCTCATCGCGGCCTCTTTGGGAAGGGAATGTCATTCGGAAGGGAACCGAGGACCGTGAAGGACTCCCGACGCCGGATTCTCGTGCTCGTCTCCTCCTTTCTTCCCGGAGAGATGGGAGGCGGAACCGTCCGGAGCGTCGTGGGGCTGGTCGAGAAGCTGGGCACCAGGTTCCGGTTCCGGATCCTGACGGCCGATCGGGATGTGGGCAGCAAGGAGGCCTATCCCGGTATCGTCCCGGATCGATGGCTCGAGCGCCCGAATCACGAAGTGCTCTATGTCCGGCCGGGGCTCGCCGGCCTCTCGAGGATTTGGCGGATTCTTCGGGAGCATGACTACGACCTGCTCCTGCTGAACGGCGCCTTCGCGAGGCGGTTCTCGCTTTTTCCGCTCCTCCTCCAGCGGCTCGGTCTCCTCGGGAACAAACCCATCGTGATCGCTCCGCGCGGCCAACTCGATCCGGGGGCCCTGAAGTTCAAGAGACGAAAGAAGAGGACCCTTCTTTGGATCGCGGCCGCTCTCGATCTTTTCCGGGGGGCCCTCTGGCAGGCCTCGACGCCGCGCAAGGCGGACGAGATCCGGAGTGCGATTGGATCACCAGGTCCTGCCATCGAAATCGCCCGCGATCTGATGCCCGGGCCGCCACCGGGCGAACGGACGCCCCGGACTTCGAAACGCGCGGGGGAGCTCCGGATCGTCTTCGTGTCACGAATCTCGCCGAAGAAGAACCTTCGCGCCGCGATCCGGATGCTCCACCGGGTGGAGGGGGGCGTCGAATTCGCCATCCACGGACCGCAGGAGGACCCGGAATACTGGAAGGCGTGCGAGAGCGAGGCCCTGCACCTCCCGGAGGGCGTGCGCGTCGTCTACCATGGGCCCGTCACACACGGCGATGTCAGCAAGGTCTTTTCGAAGGCCGACCTATTCTTCTTCCCGACCCTCGGGGAGAACTTCGGGTACGTCATCGCCGAGGCTCTTCAGGCCGGCTGTCCGGTCCTCGTCAGCAACCGGACGCCGTGGCAGGACCTCGAGGCCCGGGGCGCGGGGTGGATCGTTCCGCTCGAGGACGAAGCCCGCTTCGTCGAGATCATCCGGAACTGCATTCGGATGGGAGGCGATGACTACGACCGCCTCTCGGCCTCTGCGTACGAATTCGGCCGCACGCTCCTCAACGACTTCGAAGAGGTCGAGGCGAACCGGCGGATGTTCGAAAAGGCACTCGCAGAGGGCGTGAGAATGGAGAATGCGGCAGCGTGCGGGAGCCAGGATGACTGAATCAGCCGGCGCGATCGGTCCAGTCGAATCGTAGAAGTTGGCGACGATCCGACCGCACCTCCACCCTAGACTGTCGACAGGAGCAATGAGGCGGGACATCCGGGGAATCCTCGCTCTGGCCGATCCTCCGCTGGACAGGGATCTCCTCCTTCGTCGCCTTGCCGATGCGGGGCTCGATGCGCTCTTCCGGAAGGTCTTTCCGGACGTCAACGAAAGGCCGTGAGCTGCGCCCGCCCGCTCACCTACCCCCCTTACCGCCACCACCCCGTCACCTCGATCACGAGGTCCGCG
>CALAQS010000279.1 GCA_937888435.1 uncultured Acidobacteriota bacterium | reverse complement strand
CCTGGCTTGAGGCGGTCCTGCGTGGTGAGGACACCTCTTCCTGGCCCTGGCCGGAGCTGACCGTACGTGAGGATCCGCAACCCTCCGAACTTGATTGGCTGGCCGTGAGCGTGCGGCTTGGAGGTGGCGATCCTGAAGCGGAGTTGCGACGCGTGGTTGAGGGACAGACGAGGCGGCGGATTAAGCGTGAGGACTCGAGCCTGAAGAACTCCGACATGGAGCAGCTAACGTGGTGGCTAGGGTTTCTCGACTCCAGGCTCCCAAAGGATCTCGACGAAACCGACATGATCGCCTTCGACCCCGGTCGGGTCATGCTTGCGCTCCTTGATATCCCCGTGGAGTTGGACGAGATCCGGTGCCTGATCGGGAATCGGAAGCGCGAAGGGAAGCACGGAACGAGACGAGGACCACTCCCGTTCCTTCGGATGGCTGCGGGGCTGACGTTGTCGCGTGCGGGAAAAACAGCGGACGACGACGCTGTCACGCGATTTCTTGCTGCGCGGAGGACGAGGCGCAAGCGGAAAAGGCGCGCCGCCCTTTAGCTCCGAAAACACTGTGACATTCGTTAGGGGCCGTCCCCTTTGCAACTAGGTGCTGCGGGCTTACTCCTATAACAACCAGGAGGGGCCCGCTATGGATCCCATCAAGTACAAGGCGCTAGCGAGGATCACGCACGAAGACCTGGGCGGCGCGATGTCGCCCCTGACCGTACGGAAATACGTTTATGAAGGACGTGTTCCCTACGTCAAGGTCAACGGACGCATCTTTCTCGAAACGTCGGTGCTCGAGGCGCTCACCCGTGGCGTGCTGGTGCCGGCGCGTTCGGTCGGGGCCGCATGAGCACCCCCGGAAATGAAAGCGGCCCCTGCCAGGGCCGCCATTCCCAAGACGCCTACGCGACCGAGTTTACTCCGTCCGGCGCCGAGCGCAAGGCCGCCCCGCCCGATGGCGCCGTGTGGATCACGCTCTCCGATGTCCGCGAGAGCCTGCGTCGGCGTCCCAAATACATGAAGATCGACAAAGATGGCTGGCTGATCCTGACGCCGCCGGTCTACGTGGAGTCGGGCTCGTCCTATGACATCGCGCCCGACAGGATCGACACGTTTGGGAAGTGCTTCGAGTGGTGCTTTCACCTGTCTGAAAAAACGTGGATGACGCCCGAGATGGCGAAAGACCTCGTGAGCCTTCTCGGTGAGCACCTCAGACGCATCAAAGCGGAGTGGCCGCATGCTTAGCGCCTCCGCCATTCCCGTCACGGCCGTCTTCGACGTCGCCGAGGTATCCCGCTCCCTTGCGCTCCTGCATCCGGCCGGGCACACGTTCGAGGTGCGGGTGCCGAACGCGCGCAACGTGCGCTACAACGGCCGGCCCGATCCGCATACAGATACGGCGTTCGGCTTCTTCGATTCCGGCGAAGCCGCGCTGTCGGCGTTGCCCGCTCTTAAAGAGGCTGAGTGGCCCGGGCTCTACGTGACCTTAAACGCTGTTACGCCTGCTCTTCTCGCGCGAGCGTCGAACAGGATCAAGGCGGCGGACCGGAAGAGCTCGTCAACAAGTGACCACGATGTCAAGCGACGCACCGCGCTCCTGATCGACGGAGACCCCGTGAGGCCGGCCGACATCTCCGCCACGAACGAGGAGCATGAGGGGGCACTTGAGCGCATCGCAGAGATCCGCTGGTTCCTCTCGGAGCTCGGCTGGCCTGGACCGATCACGGCCGACTCTGGCAACGGCGGGCACCTCGTCTATCGCGTCGAACTTCCGGCAGAGGACGGCGGGCTCGTGAAGGACTTCCTCAACGCCCTGGCCGACGCCTTCGACGACGACCACGTACACGTAGACCGGACCGTCTTCAACGCGGCGCGGATCGTGAAGTTGTGGGGCACCGTCGCGCGGAAGGGAGACAGTACGGCCGATCGCCCGCACCGCATGAGCAAGGTGCTCGATGTCCCCGTCGAGCGGGGCCTCGTCACCGAGGCGATGCTGCGCGAGGCGGCGGTCGCACTCAGGGCCGGCCGGGAAGAGAAGCCCACAACGCCGACCGCCTCGACCGCGGCGCGCGTCGGATCGTTCGATGTGCGCGACTTCATCGCCAGGCACTTTCCGGACGCGGACGAGCGCACGTGGAGCAGCGGCACCCGCTGGATTCTCGACCCGTGCCCGTTCAATGCGGACCACAAGGGCACAAGCGCCGCGATCTTGCAGTCAACGTCGGGCGTCCTCTCGTTCAAGTGTCAGCACGACGGGTGCGCCGGTCTCGTCTGGCGGGATCTCCGCGAGAAGTACGAGCCGAAGGCGACGAGGCCCGCGACGGCGTCAGCGAGTCAGAAGACCGCGACAGGGGCGGAGACGAAGGGCGACGGTGTGCTTCGCCCCGTGCGCATCGCGGAAGTCATTCTGGAACAGTACGACGCGAGCGCCTGGATCGCCCCGAACTTCCTTGCGGTCGGAGCTCTGGGAATCCTTTCAGCGGATTACGGTCTCGGGAAAAGCACGCTTCTCTCGCAGTTCGGAGCTTGCGCCTCGTCGGGCAGAGACTTCATGGGCTACCTCGTGACGCGGCCCATCGGGTGCCTTTACTGGCAGGCAGAGGGAAGTCGCAGGCTCTTCGCCGGACGTGTGCGCGATCAATGCCGCAACCTCGGCCTGGACCTCGACACCCTGCCCCTGCATTTCGTTCCTCGCGGGATGGACCCGCTGCCGTTCGACTCGCGGGACTTCGCCGAATTCGTGACCCAGTCCGGCTGCGGACTCGTCATCTTTGACACGTTCGGGTACTTCTCGGATGGCGACGAAAACTCGGCGAAGGACTGGAAACAGAAGATCGCCAAGCCGCTCAAGGCCATCGGCCGGGCGACGGGAATCTCATTCTTCCTCGTGCACCACGAGGGGAAGCCGAACGAGTTCCGCAGGGGCCGCCACAAGATCCGTGGTTCGTCCGCGATGGGCGGCGACTGTGACACGGTGCTCCGGCTAGAACGGGTACCGGATTCCCCGAACGCCCGACTCCTGGCGTTCGACAAGGTCAAGGATACCGAGGAACAGCCAGACGCTCTCCTGGGCTTCAACAAGACCACGGCGATCTTTACACGGGAGGGCGTGGCCGAGTCCGCGACGGCCGTTCCGAAGGAAGACAGGGCGAAGGCAAGACACGCCGCGAAGGACGAGGACGAGCGAAAGGCCAAGGAGGGAATCGGGCTCTTGTTCCGGCGTAGTCCGGAAGGTTTGACGGCGGAGGAGATTCGCCAAGCCTCAGGGCGGCGGCGGGAATGGGTCGCCACCGTCATAGACGAGTTTCACGCCCTCGGCTACATCGAGCTCGGCACTCGTGAACGGCTGGACTCGAGGGGCCGAAAAATCCGAGTGAACGTGTGGAAATGGAAGACGGCTGCCACGTGACGACGATATTCACTTCCCCCCCCGTACCCCCCCTACGCGGGGAGCCGCGTCTGGGGAGCCGCGTCCCCCGCGTCCCGGGGCGCCCCGGTATGCCCCGGGGAAGTACGGGGAGTCACGGGGAGCCACGTCTCAAAGCGGTCACAGCACCGGGTCAGTCCCTGCCAATCAGGCGGCGGAGGGCTTATGAGTGAGCAGCTCATCGCGGCGGCGACCCTGGCGAAGCGCTGGGGACTGAAAACGGCGACCCTCGGGAAGTGGCGGAGGCTGAAGAAGGGCCCCCGCGGCTGGTACGCCCTCAGCCCCACGTACATCGTCTATCCCCTCGAGGAGGTCGAACGCTTCGAAGCGGAACGCCGAAAGG
>CALAQS010000278.1 GCA_937888435.1 uncultured Acidobacteriota bacterium | reverse complement strand
AACGAGCCACTCGATCCCCCAGACGGAGGCCATGAGAAGCGCTTGCCCGCCGGGCAGCCCGAGCTTCCCCAGAACGGCCACGAACAGGGACTCACGGAGGCCGATACCGCCGATTGTGACGGGCAGCGAGGACAAGATCATTGCGATGGGAACACCGATCAGGACGGCGCGCGTTGGCACGGGCTCCTGCCATGAACTTGCCACGATGAGAAAGAATGCCATCGAGAGGGCCTGGTAGACCATCGACCATCCCGCGACGACGAGGCGCCCTTTCGCGTGAACCGCGCGAAGGTCTGCCGCTGTCTCGCCGACGAACACAGCGATTCTCGGTGCGACCGGTTCGATGATGCGACTTAGAAATGCGAGCGGTACATGCAGCAGGGCGAGAAGTGCTCCGAAGGCAACCGTCGCCGCGAAAGACACGGTAAGAAAGATCGCCGGGGCGTCTCGTTGGCCGAGAAGAAGGCCGAAAAACGGCACGATCGAAAGGCACAGAAATCCGATAATGCGCTCGAGAGCGATCGAAGCCACTGCGGCCGGCGGGTGGTTCACGCGTGTGGCACAGCGGTAGGCACGCGCCACGTCCCCGCCGACCGTAGATGGAAGCACACTGTTGTACGCAGCTCCCACCATGAAATCACCCAGGAGCGATAAGAAACGAGGCTCCTCGCCGAGACTTCTGAGCGCTGCTCGCCAGCGAAGAGTCAGGGTCAGAACGTGGCAGCCAGCAAGAGCGGCGATGACCGCCAGCGATCGATATCCCACCCTCATCATCGCGGTTCCGACTTCTCGGGGGTTTGCTCGCGTCACGACAAACGCGATGCACGCACACGCCGCGATTACCTTTGCGATCCGCCACAGCCCCGTACGAGTTCGAGGCGAAATTCCGACGGCCATTTCCGTTTAGCGTAGCAGAGACATTCGCGACGCCGCGCGCGGTGTGTTCCGGCTGCGCCGCGAGAATGCCGCTCGAATGCACTATCCTCCGGACGTTCCATGAGCTCCCGGAGTATCCCCATCCGCATTCCCTTCAACAGGCCTCCCCACTTTGAGGGAATCTCGAGCATCCTGACTCGCGCCGTGGAGCACGGGCATACCTCGAGTGGCGGTCCCTTCACGAAGGAATGCGAGGCCTTCCTCGGAGCGCTTCTCGGCGTCCCCACTCTTCTCACGACGAGTTGTACACATTCCCTGGAAATGGCCGCGCTTCTGCTCGACACCGGGCCGGGCGACGAGATCATCGTTCCGAGCTTCACCTTCGTCTCGACGGCGAATGCGTTCGCGCTGCGGGGCGCCCGGATCCGGTTCGTGGACTGCGACACCTTCGGAAACATCTCTCTCGATCACCTCGAGCACGTGCTCGGACCGGCGACGCGCGCCGTCATCCCTGTTCACTACGCCGGGAACTCGTGCGACATGGACCGGCTGCTCACCCTTTGCCGTGGGCGCGGGCTGCGTGTCGTCGAGGACGCCGCGCAGACGATCGGCTCGAAATTCAGGGGACGACCGCTCGGAACACTTGGAGATCTCGGGTGTCTGAGCTTCCATGAGACAAAAAACATCTCGTCTGGCGAGGGCGGAGCGCTCCTGGTCGGAAACGGCGACCTCCTCCGGCGCTCTCTTCATCTGCGCGACAAAGGCACGAACCGTCAGGAGTTCTCTCTCGGGATGGCGGAAAAGTACTCCTGGATCGACCTCGGTTCGAGCTGGGCCTTGTCGGACCTGAACGCCGCCTATCTCGTGTCGCAGCTCGCGCGAATGGACACGATCATGGACCGCCGGAAGCTCCTCTGGCTCCGGTACGCCGAAGCGCTTCAAGCGCCGGTGACGAAGATCGGTGGCCGAATCCTCGAAAGCCCCCCCCATAACACTCCGAACTATCATCTTTTCGCGGTCGTCTGGCCCAGCGGAGCCGTCCGTGATCGATTCATCCGGCACATGGCCGGCCGGGGAATCCTGACACCCTTTCACTACGTGGCGCTGCACTCCTCGCCGTATGGTTCGCGCTTCGGATCAGATCCCCAAGAATTCCCCCAAACGGACCGTCTTTCGAACGGCCTCGTGCGGCTGCCACTTTTCTTCAATCTGACTCTTCCCGACCAGGACGACGTCATCGACTCGGTCATCTCCTTCGTGAAGGCTCCTTGACCTCAGCGCCATTCGGGTTCGCAAGAAACAGGATGCCCTCGGACGCGTGCCGGGTCGGGGGCGTCGCACCTCCCCCGATTCGCCGCACCGGCACGTAACGGCGGGAGACCTCGAGAAAGAACCGATCGAGGAGCCCGTGTCCGTA
>CALAQS010000277.1 GCA_937888435.1 uncultured Acidobacteriota bacterium | reverse complement strand
AGGTCGAGCAGACCCCGGCCGACGTCATCGCCGGCCACGACCCGCAGCTCGAGAAAGCGATCGCGATCGTCATGAAGGAATTGAAGAACAACCCGCCGGTCAGGCCGAAGAGGCCGGCGATGCCGGTGAGGTAGGGAAGGTGCGCATTGAACTTCTCTCAAGCATTATTGCTGAGTGACAGGAGAGAAGGCTGACGCGGCCGAAACGCTCAAGGGCCGCCAACCGATTACGAAGGGATCGGGGCTGACCGGCTCTGAGCGCAAGCTCGTGAGCCGTTGTGAATCCTCCTTCCTTCGCCTTTGGAGTTGGCCCAACGTATTTCGAGACGACGCACCCGCTCGCGAAATCTGCGACGTTCTCGTTGTCTTCGGAAATCAGCTAGTTATCTTCTCGGATAAGGACTGCGCGTTTCCGGATACTGGTGACACTTCGGTCGATTGGAGTCGATGGTTCAAGAAAGCGGTGCTCGCGTCTGCCGAGCAGGTCTGGGGCGCGGAACGGTGGATTCGCTCGCACCCGGACCGCGTGTTCACCGACTCGTCATGCAGGACGCGCGTGCCCTTCTCCATTGACATCAATGAAGGCACTACATTTCACAGAGTTGTCGTTGCACGCGGATCAGCCAGGCGAACAGAGAAAGCCTTCGGCGGCTCTGGATCCCTAATGGTTGATTCGAAGCTGAAGGGCACTGAGCACTTGCCGAGCGCTCCAGGGTTCCGACCGTTTACCGTGGGAAATCTAGACCCTTCAAGAGGTTTCATTCACGTTGTGGATGACGCCACCTTCGACATTCTCCTGGACACGCTCGACACGATCGACGATTTCACCCGATATCTCTCTAAGAAACAGGCTCTCTTCGAAGGGCCCGTTCGGATCATCGCCTGTGGTGAAGAAGACCTGCTGGCTCGCTACCTAAGAGGCATCGACAAGGACGGTGAACACGGGTTCCGCGTTCCTGAGCGATTCGACCTTTGGGCCCTCGAGGAAGGTGGCTGGCGCGCGTTCGAATCCCATCCTGAGAGGCTGGCGCAGAAGAAGGCGGACGAGATCAGTTACACGTGGGACAGGCTGATCGACAAGTTTGCGAGCCACCAGCTGGAAGGCACGTCCATGGCTGGTGGAAGCGATATCGAAGACGTTGAGCGCGCTCTTCGGATCATGGCCGCCGAGCCCCGCACCCATAGGCGAATGCTCTCACGAGCTCTCCTAGGGGCCCTTGAAGCCGGCGATCACTCGGATCGTTTCCACAGGGTCGTGCCCGGGGGCGAGGGGAAGCCAACCTACGTCTTCTTGACGCTCAAGAGGCCACAGAGTGTGACCGATGAAGCCTACCGACGCGTGAGGCGTCGGATGTTGGGGGCGGCAATTACGATCGCTAGAGTCGAATCGACCACTGACGCCTCCTGCGTCGTCGGAATCGCGACAGGGCCCCTTGGAAAACCGAACGATCTTCAATCGGAGGATCTTGGTTTTCTCGAAGCGAAGGTGGACGATGATATGAGAGAGGAGGCTCGACGGGAGCAGCGCGAGCTACGGATTTGGAACGATCCGTCAAAGCTTCGATCGTCTCATGCCCGTGAGTATGAGTATCCGCTAAGGGGTGAAAGGCTGCTCAAGAAAGGGCGAAGCCGGAACGAGCAATGCCCTTGTGGGAGTGGGAACAAGGTAAAGCGGTGTTGCGGCTCTACACTGAAGCACTAGCCCCCCCCAGATCGACCGTTCGGACCCTAGAACAGCCACGTCCCCGCGCCATCAGCGCAGGCGCGAACCGGATGACGAAGACGAGAGCAACCGTTGCGTCGTTCAGCCTCACGAAGAAGTGGGGCGCGGCGGCGACGACGCAGCCGCGGCGTCGTCGCCGCGCCCCCACTCTCCGCCGGCCTTCCTGGCGGCCAGCGCCCTCCCCCGTCGCTGACGGCTCGTCCGCGCCGATCCTCAGTACAGCCACGCCCCCCGCGCCATCAGCGCCGCGGCGAAGGGGATGAGGAGGACGAGGACCGTCTCGACGCCGGAACGTCACTCCACGCTCACGGCGCGCTTTTCGACCGTGATCTTCTCGCCGATCGAGATGGACATGAGGTCGTAGCCGACGGCGAGCGGACCGGAGTAGGTCTTGCGGGTCGGGCCGACGAGGTCCTTCTCAGCCGCGGGCGACGGGACGATGTGGGAGTAGACGGCGAGGCGGGGCTTCACTTCCGCGAAGATCTTTCCCGCGTCCTCCGGCGTCGTGTGGTGGTCGATGATGCTGCGGATCTTCGTAGCGTCGGCCACCGCCGACCGCATCATCTCGACGGACGGCACGATGACCTCGTGGACGAGGACGTCCACGCCGCGCGCGTTTTCGACGAGCGCTCGCGACGGGCGCGTGTCGCCCGAGAAGACGACCGACCTCCCCGCGTAGTCGATCCGGTAGCCGTAGGCCGGCTTCACGACGCCGTGATCCACCGCGAACGCCGTGACCTTCACGCCGTCGAGCTCGAAGCTCGCGCCGCTCTGAAGGTCGACGGCGTCGACCTCGATCCCCGCCGCCGGGAAGCGCTCGTCCACGTCACGGCGGATGCCGATGTCGAACGCATACGCCGCTTTCAGGTGAGACATCATCGCCGCGGTGCCTTCGGGGCCGCGGACGAGAAGCGGCTTTTCGCGCCCGAAGATCCAGCCCGTGAGCCAGAGGTCCGGAAGCCCGACGACATGGTCGGAGTGGAGATGGGTCAGAAGGACGAGGTCGATCCCGGAGAGCATGCCGTCGCCGAGCGAGAAGAGGCGCTGCGTCGCGCCGCGCCCGGCATCCACGAGGATGCGTTTCGTTCCGGCCTCGACGAGGATCGACGGCCCGAAGCGCGTCATCGACGGCCGCGGGTTGCCGGTGCCGAGGAGCGTGACGCGGATCGCGGGCGGTGGCGCAGGCGTGGTCGCCTTCTTCGGCTCCCCCGCGCGCAAATGGAACGCGGCGACAAGCGCGACAAGGGCCGTGGCCCGGCGCGGTTTCATCGGTTCGTGAGGCTGGAGCCTACAGCCGCCCCTCGGCCGCAAGCACCGCCTTGAGGCCGCGCTCGACGAGCAACGCCCGCGTGATCCCGAGGTTCCGTGCGAGAGCATCAGAGCGAACGAGGAGGCCGCGCTCCACGCTGACCGAGATGACCTTCGCCCCGGCACCGCGGCGAGGGCGGCCCGGCTTCCGGCGTGCCCTTTCCCATCGGACACGTTCGGCTGGCCCCATCGGATGGAACTCGTCCGCGACCATATCGCGGTCGAGGTCCTTCGTCGCGGCCCTCAGCTCCGACAGGGTTTTCTCCGGGTACTCGACGGCCGGGTGCTGCTTCTTCTTCATCGGTTCCGCCTCCGGAATCTGCGTTTCTCCTTCTCCGTCAGAGGCCGCGCGTGAATGATGTAGGCGGTGTCATCGGGATCGAGGACGAAGACGACCTGAAGTGGCCGGTCTCCCCTCCCCCGGCCCCACACGAGGAACTTACCGTCACCCCTGAAGAGCGGCCAGGGAGGCGCCGCATCCTGAACGACGCTTTCGGACTCCTCAGGATCGACGCCGTGTTCGGCGACGTGCTGAATGTTCCAGTCATTCCAGCGGAACTCCATCGCTCCACCGAAGGGAGCCTGCCACAGGCCGTCTATTATTTCAATAAGAAATTGACGCGCCGGACGGGTTTCTGTTTAGATCGTCACCCTGCGCCGGAGCCCCCTGCGACCTTCGGACGCGAGAAGACGCTCCCCCAGAGAAAGTCGCGGTTGAGCTGCGCGATGAACTCCTGGCGGATCTCCTTCGGGCAGGCGCGCGAGCACTCGCCGTGGTTCGTGCACGTGCCGAAGCCCTCCTCGTCCATCTGCGCGACCATCGAGAGCACGCGGTCGTAGCGCTCGGGTTGGCCCTGCGGCAGGAGCGCGAGGTGCGAGATCTTGGCCGCCACGAAGAGCATCGCCGAGCCGTTCGGGCATGCCGCCGCGCAGGCGCCGCAGCCGATGCATGCGGCCGCGTCCATCGAGCGCTCCGCGCAGTCCTTCGGGACCAGAATCGCGTTGCCGTCCGGCGCGTTGCCCGTCGGCACCGTGATGAAGCCTCCGGCCATGATGATCCGGTCGAAGGACGAGCGGTCCACGATGAGGTCCTTGAGGACGGGGAACGGCGTCGCGCGCCAGGGCTCGAGCGTGATGGCGTCGCCGTCCTTGAAGCTGCGCATGTGGAGCTGGCAGCTCGTGGTGCCGCGGCGCGGCCCGTGCGGGTTGCCGTTCACCACGATTCCGCACATCCCGCAGATGCCTTCGCGGCAGTCGTGGTCGAAAGCGATGGGGTCCTCGGCCTTCTCGATGAGGCGCTGGTTCACGACGTCGAGCATCTCGAGGAAGGACATGTCGGGGCTGATGTCGGGAGCGTCGTACGTGACGAACTTCCCCTCGGACTTCGCGTCCTTCTGCCGCCAGACGGTCAGCGTCAGTCTCACTTGTAGCTCCTCTGGGTGAGGTGGACGTTCTCGAACACGAGCGGTTCGACGTTCCGGATCGGCGTCTTGCCCTCGCCCGCGTACTCCCAGGCCGCGACGTGGCAGAACTTCTCGTCGTTGCGCAGGGCCTCGCCCTCCGGCGTCTGGTACTCCTCGCGGAAGTGGCCGCCGCAGGATTCCTCGCGCTCGAGCGCGTCAAGGCATATGAGCTCGCCCAGCTCGAGGAAATCCGCGATGCGTCCCGCCTTCTCGAGCGTCTGGTTGATCTCGTCGTTCCCACCGACGACCGTGAGGTTCTTCCAGAACTCTTCGCGGAGGACGGGAATCTTCTGGAGAGCCGTCTTGAGACCCTCTCGGGTGCGTCCCATGCCGCAGTACTCCCACATGATCTTGCCGAGCTCGCGGTGGAACGAGTCCACCGTGCGATGGCCCTTGACCGCGATCAACTTCTTCACGCGGGTCGCGACCGCGGCTTCCGCGTCCTTGAAGGCCGCGTGTGAGGTGTCGACCTTTGCCTGCTTCGTCGACGCCAGGTAGTTGCCGATCGTGTACGGCAAAACGAAGTAGCCGTCCGCGAGACCCTGCATGAGGGCGCTCGCGCCGAGTCGGTTCGCCCCGTGGTCCGAGAAGTTCGCCTCGCCCGCGACGTGGAGGCCCGGAATCGTGGACATGAGGTTGTAGTCCACCCAGAGGCCGCCCATCACGTAGTGCGCGGCCGGGAAGATGCGCATCGGAACCTTGTACGGGTTCTCGTCCGTGATGCGCTCGTACATGTCGCAAAGGTTTCCGTAGCGTTCGCGGATCGTGCCCTCGCCGAGGCGCTTGATGGAGTCCGCTAAGTCGAGGTACACGCCGAGGCCGGTCTCGCCCACGCCGCGCCCCTCGTCACACACCTGCTTGGCGGCGCGCGAGGCGATGTCGCGCGGCGCGAGGTTGCCGTACGACGGGTACTTGCGCTCGAGGTAGTAGTCGCGCTCGGCCTCCGGGACGTCGCCCGGGGCGCGCTTGTCGCCCTTCTTCAGGGGCACCCAGATGCGCCCGTCGTTGCGCAGCGACTCGGACATGAGCGTGAGCTTGCTCTGGTGGTCGCCCGTGACGGGGATGCAGGTCGGATGGATCTGCGTGTAGCAGGGATTCGCGAAGGCCGCGCCCTTCTTGTACGCGCGCCAGATCGCGGTCGTGTTGCACCCCGCCGCGTTCGTCGAGAGATAGAAGACGTTCGCGTACCCGCCGGTCGCGAGAATGACGGCGTCGGCCACGTGCGACTCGATGGCGCCCGTGATCATGTCGCGGGTCACGATGCCGCGCGCGCGGCCGTCGACGAGGACGACCTCGAGCATCTCGTGGCGCGAGTGCATCTTCACGTTGCCAAGGCTGATCTGCCGCTCGAGCGCCTGATAGGCGCCGAGGAGGAGCTGCTGCCCCGTCTGGCCGCGCGAGTAGAACGTGCGCGACACCTGCGCCCCGCCGAACGAGCGGTTCCCGAGCGTCCCTCCGTACTCCCGGCCGAACGGAACTCCCTGAGCCACGCACTGGTCGATGATGTTCGAGGAGACCTGCGCGAGCCGGTAGACGTTCGCTTCGCGGGCGCGGAAGTCGCCGCCCTTGATCGTGTCGTAGAAGAGACGCTGGATGCTGTCGCCGTCGTTCTGGTAGTTCTTCGAAGCGTTGATGCCGCCCTGCGCCGCGATCGAGTGCGCGCGCCGCGGGCTGTCTTGATAGCAGAAGCACGAGACGTTGTAACCGAGCTCGGCGAGAGAGGCCGCGCCTGCGCCGCCGGCGAGGCCGGAGCCGACGACGATGACGGAGTACTTCCGCTTGTTCGCCGGGTTGACGAGCTTCATGTCGAAGCGGTACTTGTCCCACTTCTTCTCGAGGGGGCCGTCGGGGATGTTCGATTTCAGTTCCATGTCGGTCCCTACTTCAGCATGCCCGCGAGGACCGCGAGCGGCACGAGGACGAAGCCGCCCGTGACGAGGACGGTGAAGACGATGGCGAAGGCCTTCCGCGCCACGAGGTACTTCGGGTGCGAGAGGCCGAGGGTCTGCAGCATCGACCACGCTCCGTGCCACAGGTGGAAGGCGAGACAGCCCATCGCGAGGATGTAGAAGAGCGCGACGGGCACGGGCGCGAGGCCCGTGACGAGGTTCTGGTAGACCCTGCCCTCGACGAAGTGCGGGTGCAGCGTGCCCGTCGTCATGTGGAAGATGTGGTAGACGATGAAGATCCCGAGGAGAGGGCCCGTCCAGCGCATCGAGCGCGAGGCGAAGGTCGCTTCCTCGAAGTCGTTCACTCTGTAGCCGGTCGGGCGGGCGGCCCAGCTCTTCAGCGTGAGGCCGAGGTAGGCCCAGATGTGGAGGCCCACCGCGAGGAGGAGCCCCGCCCGGACGAACCAGATGCCCGTGCCGTGCAGCAGCTCTCGCAGGAAGGCGCCGTAGTGGTCCAGCGCCGCCGGCCCGTTCGGGAGGAAGGCCTGGAGGTTTCCGGCCATGTGGCCGAGGACGAAGAGCGACAGGACGACCCCGGTGACCGCCATGACGATCTTCTTGCCGACCGACGAATTCAGGAGAGTTGCGGGCGCGGCCATTCGAGCGATTCTCCTCCCCTCAGTTCAAAGGCGGAATCAGACGGTCAGCAATCCGACGAGCTCCTGGACGGAGGCAGCGGACTTCTTGAGAGCGGCGGACTCTTCCGGGGTGAGCTTGAGCTCGATGATCCTCTCGATGCCCCCGGAGCCGAGCACGACCGGCACGCCCACGAAGACGCCGTTGATCCCGTACTCGCCCTCGAGGTACGCGGCGCACGGCAGGATCTTCTTGCGGTCGTTGAAAATCGCCTCGGCCATCTCGACGGCGGCCGCGGACGGGGCGTAATAGGCCGAGCCCGTCTTCAGGAAGTTCACGATCTCGGCGCCGCCGCCCGCGGTGCGCTTGACGATCGCCGCGACGCGCTCGGGGGACAACAGCTCGGTGATCGGCACGCCCGCGACCGTGGAGTACCGCGGGAGCGGGACCATCGTGTCTCCGTGACCGCCGAGGACGGTCGCGTGGATGTTCGTCATCGAAACGCCGAGCTCCATCGCGATGAACGCGCGCATGCGCGCGCTGTCGAGGATGCCCGCCATCCCGATCACATTCTGCTTCGGGAGCTTCGTGATGCGGCGGACGACCTCGCACATCGCGTCGAGGGGATTCGTGACGACGATGACCTTGAGGTCGCGCGAGCCGCGCGTCGTCTTCGAAATGCAGCCCGCGACGATCTCCTCGTTTTTCCTGAGGAGGTCGTCCCGCGACATTCCCGGCTTGCGGGCCAGGCCTGCCGTGACGATCACGAGGTCTGACCCCTCGGTCTCGTCGTAGCCGTTCGAGCCGACGATCCTCATGTCGAAGCCCTCGACGGCGCCCGACTGGATCATGTCCAGCCCCTTGCCCTGCGGGACCCCCTCGATGACGTCCACGAGGACGACGTCCGCGAGCTCTTTTTCGACGAGTCTCTGGGCGACGGTTGCGCCCACGTTTCCAGCCCCGATCACGGTGACTTTGCGTCGCATGGCTTCGCTCCTTCCTCGCACGTCAAGGTCGCCAGACGTGCCCGAACAGTGAGCCTAGCACCGGGATTGTGACGCGGACGACCATGCAAACGTACTAGGATGGCGAGGGTGAGCGACTACAAGAACCTCCCGACCTGGAAGCGCGGAATGAGCTTTGCTCACACCGTGTACGCCGCCGTCGAGGCCGCCGGGGCGAAGGGCACCGAGGCCGGCGCTCGGCTCCGGAAGGCCGCGGTCTCGGTTCCGTCGCTCGTCGGAGAGGCTTTTCTCGACCTTCCGGGCAGCGACGTGGAGGAGGCGCTCGGCCTCGCCGAGACGAAGCTGGCCGAGGTGGCGAGCCTGCTGACCTCCGAACCCGCCCTCGCCGGGATCCCCGAGGCCGACCGCGAGAGCCTCCTGACCGATCTCTCCGCTCTCAGGGCCGAGCTGGCCCAGCTCCGGGAAGAACGGTCGGGCGAGCGGACACACTAGGTCAGGACGGCCCGGCAGGCCGCTTGACGCATCCCCGTCCGCCCGATAGTTTCACGGGTTATGAACCGACGCTCCGCGATCTCCGCTCTCCTCCTGGCCCTCGCCCTCGTCTCGCCCGCAGCGTTCTCGCAGTCGACGGCCAGTTCGGGTACCACGCCGAAGCCCACCGAGGCCGCCGCGGCTCCGGCCGTGTCGACGACCTCTGCTTCGACCGCGGCTCCCGCCATGGCCGAGGCCGCAAAGCCCGCGTCCGCTGCGAAAACAGAGGCTGCGACACCCGAGCTACCCGCAGGCTCGTCGCGCACGACGACGATCGTCATCGGGCTCATCGTCCTGCTCCTTCTCATCGTGCTCGTCATCTTGGGGACGAAGAAGAAGGAAGAATGACCCCTTTTCCGCCTGCCGAGGAGAGCTCGCTGATCTTTTCGCTCAGCTTCTCCACGTCGCGCGCATCGGCGGCGAACTGGGCGAGCGGCTCGAGCTGCTCTTTCGCCCGAGCGGCGGTGCCGGCGAGGCCCGCCCGCTGCGCCTCCTTGTCGGGGGCGTCCGGGTCGACCACGTAGGCCGCGTATGTCGTTGCATGGACGAGCGATGCGTGCAGCCGCGTGGCGGCGGCCTTGTGCTCGGGCGGCACCCCGCGCATGAGCTGATAGGCAAGATGCTGCGCGGCCATGGCCGCCCGATAGAGCGGGTGGTCGGTGACTTCCTTGCGCGGAGAGATCTTCGGCACGAGGGGATTCTATTAGCCGGCCATAATCCCGCCATGGACTCCGAGACCGTCGCTCGATCTTCTTCCTCAGGCCTCCAGCCCGCGATCCGCGTGTCGATGTTCCCGCGCGACACGAACAGCCACGGCACGATCTTCGGCGGGGTGCTCCTCGCCTACATCGACCAGGCCGGAGCGATCGCGACGCGGCCGCACTGCGACCGGGTTCTCACCGTGAAGATGAACGAAGTCGTCTTCCATGCCCCGGTCTACGTGGGCGACATCGTGAGCTTCTACACGACCGTCATCCGCGTCGGCCGAACCTCGATCACCATCAAGGTCGTCGTCACCGCCGAGCGCTGGCGGAAGACGGACGAGACCGTGAAGGTGACCGAGGCCGAGGTCGTCTACGTGAACGTGGACGAGGAACGGCGGCCGTCCCCGATCACGCGCCTGCCTGTTACGCCGTCGTGAGCGCGCCTTCCGCCGGGGCCGCCTTGGCCTCCCGCTTCTCGAAGGGGACGAAGTGGCGCTCGCGAGCGCCGAGGAAGACCTGGCGCGGCCTGGCGATCTTCTGCTCCTTGTCCTGGATCATCTCCTCCCACTGGGCGAGCCAGCCGGACATGCGCGGGATCGCGAAGAGAACCGGGAACATCTCGACGGGGAACTTCATGGCCTGGTAGATGAGGCCGGAGTAGAAGTCCACGTTCGGGTACAGCTTGCGTTTCAGGAAGTACTCGTCCTGGAGGGCGATCCGCTCGAGCTCGAGCGCGATGTCGAGGAGCGGGTTCTTGCCGGTGACTTCGAAGACCTGCTCGGCCATGCCCTTGATGACCTTCGCGCGCGGGTCGTAGTTCTTGTAGACCCGGTGGCCGAATCCCATGAGGCGCGTCTCACCGCCGCTCTCCTTGACCGATTTGATGAAGGCCGGGATGTTCGCCTTCGAGCCGATCTCGAACAGCATGCGCAGGACGGCCTCGTTCGCACCGCCGTGCAGCGGGCCGTAAAGGGCCGAGATCGCGCCGGCGGCCGAGCAATACGGGTCGGCTTCCGAGGAGCCGATCGCGCGCATCGCGTTCGTCGAGCAGTTCTGCTCGTGGTCGGCGTGCAGGATGAAGAGCACTTCGAGCGCGCGCTCGAGAACGGGATTCGGCTTGTACTTCGCCTCGGCCGCGCGGTACATCATCTGCAGGAAGTTCCCGGTGTACGACAGGTCGTTGTCCGGGTACGCGTACGGGAAGCCGATCGAGTGGCGGTAGGCGAAGGCGGCCATTGTCGGCATCTTCGCGATCAGGCGCACGATCTGCTGCCGCCGGGTCTCGAGCTGATGAACGTCTTTGGCTTCCGGATAGAACGTGGACAGCGCGGCGACCGTGGACGCGAGCATCCCCATGGGGTGCGCGTCGTACCGGAAGGCCTTCATGAGATCCTTGATGTTCTCGTGGACCATCGTGTGATACGTGATGTCGTTCACCCAGTCGGTCTGCTGCTGCTTGGTCGGCAGCTCCCCGTTGAGCACGAGATACGCCGTCTCGAGATACGTCGTCTTCTCCGCCAGCTCCGCGATCGGGTATCCGCGGTATTCCAGGATGCCCTTGTCCCCGTCGATGAAAGTGATCTTGCTCTTGCACGAGGCCGTGTTCATGAACGCGGGGTCGTAGGTCATCAGGCCGAAGTCCTCCGGGGAGGCCTTCAGGACCCGAAGGTCGAGAGCTTTGATCGTGCCGTTCTGGATCGGAACCTCGATTGTTTTCCCGGTGCGGTTGTCGGTGACGGTCACGGACTGCCGCGGTGCGCTGGATGACATAGTCGAATCCTCCTCGGCCGAGGCCCCCTGGCCCGCCAGCCTCCACCATGTGGCCAGGACCCGCGACTTGCAGTAGTTCAGATGTGCTATTCGTCGGCCCCGACCGGGCGGCGGGCCGCCTTGAGGAGGCCTTCCCGCACCTTCTCCCGCAACCGGGCCTCCCGGGCGCCTCGGGAAGGCCGCGTGGCCCGCCGGGCAGCGGGAACCCGGAGCGCCCGGCCGACGAGGTCCCGGGCGCGCTCGCGGGCGGTCTCCAGATTCCGGTGCCGGTCGCGGCTCTCCTGGGCGACGAGGCGAAGCCGCCCGTCGGCCGCCCGGCGCCTTCCGGCCAGGGCGTAAAGCCGAAGGCGCGCGGCGGAGTCGAGGCCTTCGATCTGCGCCACATCCACGAGCAGCTCCACGCGGGACGCCACCTTGTTCACGTTCTGCCCGCCCGGTCCCGATGCCCGCACCTGCCGCGCCTCGAGCGCGGCCGCCGGAATCGTGACGCCCGGGGCGACCGGGATCGGATCGGCCATGGGGGGCAGAGGATAATCCCGGCGTGACCCGGCCAGATCCCGTGCGGCTCGTGTACTCGACCGGGGTCGGGCGCGTCTGTGCGACGTGCGGCTGGCCGTCGGACCAATGCAAGTGCTCTTCGAAGGAAGAAGAGAAGATTCCTTCGAAAGTCGTCGTCAAGCTGCGGCTCGAGTCGAAGGGTCGCGGTGGGAAAACGGTCACGGTTCTCGATGGGTTGCCGCGGAATTCGGATTTCTTAGAAGGCTTGGCAAAAGAGCTCAAGAAGGCCCTCGGAACCGGGGGCTCCGTCGCCGACGCGACGATCGAGCTGCAGGGAGAGTGGCGCGAGCGCCTGCGTGTCCTCTTGCCTTCGAAGGGCTTCCTGGTGAAGGGCTGACATGCCGACGCGCGTCTATCTCGTCCGGCACGGGGCCACGACGCTCTCGGCCGAGGACCGCTTCGCCGGCGAGACGGACGTGGACCTCTCGGATTCGGGGCGCGCGCAGCTTCGCCATCTCGCCGACCGCCTCGCGCACGAGCCCCTCTCGACCGTCTACGCGAGCCCGATGCGCCGCACCCTCGAGAGCGCCGGCATCCTCGCCGAGCCGCACGGCCTCCCGGTCGTTCCCGTCCCGGCGCTCCGGGAAATCTCGCACGGCCGCTGGGAGACGAAGGCGCGCCGCGAGGTCGAGGCACTCTGGCCCGAGGAGTACGCGCGCTGGGACTCGGACCCGTATACGTTCGCCCCGGAAGGAGGCGAGAGCGGGCTGGCCGTGACGGCGCGCGCGCTTCCCGCGCTCATCGGGCTCGTCGCCGCGCAGGCCGGACGCACGTTCCTCGTCGTCTCGCACAAGGCCACGATTCGCCTCCTCGTCTCGGTGCTCATCGGCTTCGACCCGCGCTTCTACCGGGACCGCCTCGACCAGAGCCCCGCCTGCCTCAACGTCCTCGACTTCAAGGACCCCTCCCACGCCCGGCTGACGCTTTTCAACGACGTCTCCCACTACGAGCGCGGCGCCCCGGAACTCCCGACGGCGCATCTCTCGAGCTGGTGGGACGGCGCGAAGATCTAGATTCAGGCGCGCGCCACGGCCTCGCCGGCGGTGCGGCCGGTCGCCCACGCCCACTGGAAGTTGAAGCCGCCGATCGGGCCGAAGGCGTCGAGGATCTCACCCGCCAAAAAGAGGCCGGGCACGAGCCGGCTGCGCCCGCTTCCCGGGTCCACGTCCTCGAGCGCGATGCCGCCCCCTGTCACCTCCGCCGTGCGGTAGCCCTCGGTCCCCGTCGCGGGGAGGGGAAACGCGGTCAGCGTTTCCACGACCCGCACGCGCGCTTCGCGCGAGAGATAGGAAAGCTGGACGTCGGGGACCCGTG
Organism: uncultured Acidobacteriota bacterium; assembly: GCA_937888435.1. Classification (GTDB taxonomy): domain Bacteria; phylum Acidobacteriota; class Thermoanaerobaculia; order UBA5066; family UBA5066; genus Fen-183. The sequence continues at coordinate 38,937 of CALAQS010000277.1, read as the reverse complement.
CCGTTTCGAGAACGAGGCTTGCCAGGCGCTCGGGCAATGAAGATCTGCTTAGAAAGGAAGAAAGAGAACGGGCCCCGGCTGCGCCCTTGAGCGCTGCGTCCCACTGCGAGGCGGGAGATCCGCCGAAGCAAACCCGGACCTCGGCGCTCGCTCCCCCGAGCGCGGCGCGCTCGACGACGTGCGAGACGTCGAGTACCGCCGGGCCGCTCCAGCCCTTGTGAGTGAAGAGGAAGCCGCCGGTCGACGCCGCGCGCTCGCCGGAGCTCCGCGCGGTGACGCGCGCCGCGAGCGCGACGCCCGCGAGCGCGTGATGGGCGGGCGCGTCGCCCGTGAGCGGCACGAGCGCCGGGTACGTCGGCCGCACCGTGTGGCCCATGGCCGCGGCCCACGCGAATCCAGCCGCGTCCGCGCCGCCCGCGAGCACGGAGCGCCCGCCGGTCGCGAGGATCACGCGCGGCGCGGCGATCTCCTCTCCCCCGTCGAGGCGTACGGCGAAGCCGTCGCTTGAGCGCACGAGGTCGCGCACGGGCGCCGCCGTGCGCAGCGTCCCTCCCGCGGCCGCCAGCGCCTCCCTCAGCGCATCGCGCACGTCCTTCGCCCGATTCGAGGGCGGGAAGAGCTTCCTGGACTCGGGCTCCTCGCGAAGCTCTCCCCCGAGAAGCTCCTCGAAGAACAGGCGCTGCTCGGAAAGCGGCCACCGGTCGAGAAAGCGGCGCACGAGGCGGTTCGGCGACTCAGAGACGAAGCGCGCGGGCGCGTCCTCCATCGGCAAAATGTTGCAGCGGCCGCCGCCGGACACGAGGATCTTCCGGCCCGCGTCCTTCGCGGCCTCGAGCGCGAGGACACGCCGGCCGCCGCGCGCGGCTGCGAGCGCCGCGAGAAGGCCCGCCGCGCCCCCTCCCAAGACGACGACGTCCGGCTTCACCGCGGGCTATATTGCGGCATGCCCGAACCGAAAGGCGGAATTGCCGGTGCCCTGCGCCGGCTCTTCATCCGGGCGTATTTCGTCGCCGCGTCACTCTTCGGAGGCGCCCTCTTCATCGGCCTCTCCCTCCTCGCGCTCTTTCGCCTCGTCGTCCTGAAGTGGGAGCGCGACCGCGCCACGCGGCGTTGGTTGGACCGATGGTCGGGCCTGATGATGGCGGCCCTCGGCTGGACGCTCGAGGTGGAGCACGCCGAGCGGCTCGTCGAGCACCGCCCGGCGGTGCTCGTGGGAAACCACCAGTCGAATCTCGATATCGTCGTGTGGGCCGCCTTCTTTCCCGATTCGACGGTGGTCATCGGCAAGAAGCAGATCGGCCTCATCCCGATCTTCGGCTGGCTGTTTCGCGCGACGGGCAACATCCTGATCAACCGCGAGGACGCCGCGAAGGCGCGAACCTCGATCGCAGAGGCCGCAAGCCGAATCCAGGGGGAGGGTTGGCGCGTCTGGATGGCGCCCGAGGGGCACCGGAACCAGGGCCCCGAGATGCTCCCGTTCAAAAAGGGCGCGTTTCACCTCGCCATCGCGGCGCAGGTGCCGGTCGTGCCGTTCGTCGTCGGGCCGCTTGCCGCCGTCCTCGACGCGAGGCGGCTGCTGGTCCGTCCGGGCCGCCTCAAGGTTAAGGTTCTCGAGCCGATCCCGACGGCCGGAATGACGGAGGACGACCTTCCGGCACTGCTGTCGCGCACGCGAGCGGAGATGGACGCCGTCCGCCACGAGCTCTTCGCGGAGGCTGCGGCCGGATTCGACTAGAGGGAAAATCTAGACGCGAAAGGTGTCGGGGCGCCAGCTCTGGATGCGCTTCTTGATCTCCTCGCCCGACAGCTTCTCGTCGAGCGCGATCTTCACGAGCCCCGGCACCTCGGCGTCCGAGGCGAAGCGCAGCCCGACGAGCTGCCTGACGTCGAGCTCGCCGATGCGCGCCTTGAGAGGCTCGTCGAGCAGCGTCGCGAGCCGCAGCCGTTCCTCGAGGCGGATGATTCGGTCCTGTACCTTCAAGGGGTAGACCCTGACCCTCAGCGCCAGCACGATCGCGGCCGCCCAAGCGACCACGTTCCAGGCGGCCCAGATCGAAAAGCCGCCCGCGAGGCTCTTGATGAAGAGCCAGAGCGCCCCGAAGAACGAGATCGAGACGACTGAGAAGGCGAAAAAGTGATACCAGGGATCCCATCGACGGTGAGACGCATAAACCTGAACACTGTTTTCGGGCATGAGCTCCTCCGCTTTCCTCTGAAAAGTCACTCGTCTAGACTCGCGCGCGCCGGGACCAAGCCTACAATCTACCGGAAAAAGGAGAACTTGTGCTCATGATCCGACTCCGCCGCCTCGCGCCCCTCGTGGCGCTCACCGTCCTCGCGCTCGCGCCCGGCGCACGGGCCGAGAAGGAGACCTTCACGTTCGACAAGGCTCACACCGAGTTCGACTTCAAGGTGCGCCACTTCGTCTCGAAGGTCGGCGGCCGCTTCACGAAGTTCGACGGCACGATCGAGATCGACCGCGCGAACCCCGCGGCGAGCGCCGTGCACCTCACGATCGACGCGGCGAGCCTCGACACCGGCAACCCGACCCGCGACAAGCACCTCAACTCCCCGGATTTCTTCGACACCGCGAAGTTCCCGCAGATCACGTTCACGTCCACGAAGGTCGCCACGAAGGGAAAGGACGTCTACGATGTGACGGGCGACCTCACGATCCGGGGCGTGACGAAGCCCGTCGTCCTGACCGTGTCGGCGAACGGCTTCGCGAGCGACGGGCACGGCGGACAGAAGGCCGGCTTCGACGTGACGGGAAAGCTGAACCGGAAAGACTTCGGCGTGAGCTGGAACAGCATCGTGGACGGGAACGCGATGCTCTCGGACGACGTCGACCTCGCCATTACCGTCGAGGCGAACAAGAAGAACCCCTAGGATCGCGATGGCGGCCTCTCTCGCGACCTACTCCGCCCACGTCGCCGCGCGCGCCGCGACGACCGCCCGCGCGCTCGAGGAGACCGGATTCGACCGGCTGTTGATCCACTCGGGCGTCCCGTTCACGTACTTCGCCGACGACGACGACGCGCCGTTCCATTCGACACCCCACTTCACGCACTGGGCGCCCGTGGACGGCCCGCACCACCTGCTCGACGTCGTGCCGGGCAAGCGGCCGCGCCTCGTGCGCGTCCAGCCGCGCGACTTCTGGTACGCGCCGCCCGCGCCCGCGCCCGACTTCGTGCGCCGTGAATTCGACGTCGTGGAGGTGGCGACACCCGACGCGGCCTGGAAGGAAATCGGAGCGGCCGGCCAACGCACCGCGTTCGTGGGCGCCGCTGCGGAGGAGGCCGGCGCACACGGGGTCCCGCCCGCGGGCGTGAACCCGAAGGCGCTCGTCGCGCGCCTCGACTGGGAGCGCTCGTACAAGAGCGACTGGGAAGTCGACGCGATCTCGGCCGCGACGGCGAAGGCCGCGCCCGCACACCGCGCCGCCGAGGCCGCGTTCCGCGCCGGCGCCCCGGAGATCGAGATCCACCACTCATATCTCGCCGCGCTCGGCGACGTCGAGGAGGCGCTCCCTTACACGACGATCGTCGGGCTCGACCACCACGCCGCCACGCTCCACTATCACGGAAAGCGCGGGCGGGAGGCCGGAAATGCCCGCGTCTTCCTGATCGACGCCGGCGCGGCCGTGCGCGGCTACGCGTCCGACATCACGCGCACATACGTCACGGCCGCGGCCGATCCCGTCTTCGCGCTGCTCCTCGACGGCATGAAGACGCTGCAGGCGCGCCTCTGCGTGCAGGGCCGCCCCGGAACTTCGTACGTCGACCTGCACCTCGAGACCCATCGGGGCGTGGGCGCGCTCCTCTCCGAGGCCGGTGTTTTTCGCGTCTCGGGCACCAAGGCGTTCGAAAAAGGTCTCACGCACCCGTTCCTGCCGCACGGCCTCGGCCACTTCCTCGGCATTCAGGTGCACGACGTCGCGGGCCGCCAGATCGACCGCGAAGGCACGATCGCACCGCCGCCCGACGGCCACCCGGCCCTCAGGACGACGCGCGTCATCGAGGAGCGCATGGTCTTCACGATCGAGCCGGGGCTCTACTTCATTCCGATGCTGCTCGATCCGTACCGCTCGGGGACGAACCGGGACGCCTTCGACTGGGGGCTCGTGGACCGGCTCATTCCTTCGGGCGGCATCCGCATCGAGGACAACATCCTCGTGGCAAAGGGCGCGAACCGCAACCTCACGCGGGAGCTCCTTCCCGACTGATAATCCTCGTGAACCGGAGGAAGAATGCGCGGAGAAGAAGACGTCATCACCCTCCTCAACGAGGTGCTCACGGCCGAGCTCACCGCCGTCAACCAGTACTTCATCCACGCGATGATGTGCCGTAACTGGCACTACAAGAGGCTCGCCGAGCATTCGCGCACCGAGTCGATCGAGGAGATGAAGCACGCGCAGGAGCTCATCGAGCGCATCCTCTACCTCGAGGGCGCCCCGAACATGCAGCGCTACTTCAAGATCCAGGTCGGGCAGACCGTCCCCGACCAGCACCGCTTCGATCTCGAGGTCGAGCGGACGGCCGTCGCGCGCCTGAACGCGGGCCTGGAGGCGTGCCGCGCCAAGGGAGACAACGGCTCGCGGCTTCTGCTCGAGAAGATCCTGAAGGAAGAAGAGGAGCACATCGACTGGCTGGAGGCGCAGCTCGGGCAGATCGAGGAGATCGGGCTGCCGAACTACCTCACCCAGCAGATCGAAGACTGATCCGCGTCGATATACGGACTTCAGATGGAGCCGGCGATCGCTTTCCGGGATGTCTCATACGGCATTCGCGGGAAAGAGGTCCTCCGCCACTTCGATCTCGAAGTCGCGGCGGGCGAGACGCTCGTCCTCCTCGGCCGGAGCGGCTCGGGAAAGACGACCGCCCTGAAAATGGTGAACGCGCTCCTCACGCCGATCTCCGGCGACGTCTACGTCGAGGGCAAGCCCACGCGCGAATGGGATCCGATTCTCCTCCGGCGCCGGATCGGCTATGTGATCCAGGAGGCGGGCCTCTTTCCGCATTACACGGTCGCCCGGAATGTCGCCGTCGTGCCTCAGCTCTTGGGGTGGGAGCGTGACCGGATCGACGCGCGTGTCGACGATCTGCTTTCGCGGGTCGGCCTTCCGCCCGAGGAGTTCCGGTCGCGATATCCGCGAGAGCTGTCGGGAGGCCAGCGACAGCGCGTCGGCGTGGCGCGCGCGCTCGCCGCGGAGCCGTCGCTCCTCCTCATGGACGAGCCGTTCGGCGCGCTCGACCCCGTGACGCGCCGCGACCTTCAGCTCGAGTTTCTGGCGCTCCGGAGCACGTGGACGAAGACCTCGCTTTTCGTCACCCACGACGTCCGCGAAGCCCTCGCGCTCGCGACGCGGATCGCGCTCCTTCACGGTGGGCGGCTCGAGATCGTCGCGACGCCTCGCGAATTCCTCGCCGAAAAGAGCGGCGAAGCGCGGATCTTCCTCGCCGCGCTCGAAGACCTTCCGGAGGCCTGATGCCGGCCACCCTCGCGCACGAGATCGCCGAGCTGACGGGCGAGCACATCGTGCTCGTCGCGGTCGCGCTTTCAATTGCGTCCCTCATCGGCATCCCGACGGGCATCTCTCTCACCCGAAAAGAGGCCTGGCGCGGCGCCGTCCTCGGAATCACGAACGTGGTCCAGACGATCCCGAGCCTCGCCCTCTTCGGCTTCCTCATTCCGCTTCCCTTCATCGGAGGCATCGGCAAGAGGACGGCGGTCGTCGCGCTCGTCCTCTACGCGCTCCTCCCCATCCTGCGCAACACGCTCACCGGGATCCTCGGCGTCGACCCCGCCGTCGTGGAGTCCGCCGTGGCGATGGGGATGACCGACCGGCAGCGGCTGTTCCGGGTCGAGCTGCCGCTCGCCGCCCCGACGATCCTCGCCGGCGTTCGCATCGCGGCGGTCACGACGATCGGCACGGCCACGATCGCGGCGGCCGTCGGCGGCGGCGGCCTGGGCGTCTTCATCTTCCGCGGCCTCGCCTCGGTCGATTCCTCGGAGATACTCGCGGGCGCGGTGCCTGCGGCGCTCCTCGCGCTCGCGGCCGACGGAGGTCTCGGATGGATCGAGCGGCGTTTCGCGCGACCGTAGCGGCCGGACTCTCGGTCGCGCTGGCGACGACCCTCGCGACCGCGTGCCTGACGGGCTGCGCACGTTCACGCACGCTCGTCGTCGGGTCGAAGAACTTCACCGAGCAGGAGATCCTCGGCGAGATTGCCGCGCAGCAGCTCGAAAGGCGGCTCGGGACGCGCGTCACGCGCACGCTCGACATCGGCGGCACCCTGCTCGCGCACGAGGCGCTCGTCGCGGGAGAGATCGATCTCTATCCGGAGTACACGGGCACCGCCCTCACGGCGATCCTGAAGCTCCCCGCCGCGACCGACCCGAAGGCCGTCTTCGACACCGTCGCGAAGGAGTATCGCTCGCGCTGGAAACTCGTCTGGCTTTCCCCGCTCGGGTTCGACGACACGTTCGCGATGGTCATCCGCGGCGTCGACGCGCGAACCTCGGGAATCACGACACTCAGTCAGGCCGCGCAAAGGAAAAAAGGCTGGGTGCTCGGCGTGGGCTACGAGTTCCTGCACCGCCCGGACGGCTTCGCCGGCCTTCAGAAGACGTACGCGCTGCCCCTCGAAGGGACGCCGCGGACAATGGACCTCGGCCTCCTCTATGCCGCGCTCGAACAGGGGCAGGTCGACCTCGTGGCCGCGAATTCCACGGACGGCCATCTCGCCGGGCGCGATTTCAAGGTGCTCGAAGACGACAGGAAGTACTTCCCACCCTACGAGGCGGCCTTCGTCGTCAACGAGGGCCTCTTTTCGAAGGAGCCGAGGGCTCGCGCCGCGCTCGAAGAGCTTTCCGGACAGCTCACGACGGCCACCATGCAGAAGCTCAACGCCCAGGTCGTGGGAAAGCACCGCCGGCCGGCCGAGGTCGCCGCGGAGTTTCTCGACGGTGCCCTCCTGCCTTGATTTACCGGCGGTGAAGCCATAGAACCTTGCCTGACAATGGCGGAGGAATTGCCGTGAAAACCGGGGGCACCACCATCCAGAAGCAAGAGAACCTCGTCGGTCTCATCGGAGAGAGCGTGCGGCGGAACTGGACACGCCCCGCACTCGCGGACTGGGAAGGAAAAGGGCTGACGTACGGGCAGGTGGCGGACGAGATCGCGAGGCTGCACGAGATCTTCCGCATTTGCCGTGTCGGGCCCGGAGACAAGATCGCCCTTCTCGGGCGGAATTCCGCGAGCTGGGCAGTCGTCTGGCTGGCCAGCGTCACGTACGGCGCGGTCGTCGTCCCGATCCTTCCCGATTTCCGCCCCGACGACGTCCACCACATCGTGAACCACTCCGACGCCGTCCTTTTCTTCGTGGCGGACGCCCTCCTCGCCCCTCTCGACACGGAAAAGCTGCGCGACGTCGCGGCCGTCTTCTCGCTGACGGATTTCCGGGCTCTCCATTGCAGGAAGGAGAGCCTCGCGCGAAGCCTCGCCGACGTCCTCGTGCCGGCTCGGGAAGCGCGTCGCATACAGGAACCGCCCGAGCGCTTTCAGCTCGCGGCCGTCGAGGACGAGCGACTCGCGGCGATCGTCTACACGTCGGGGACGACCGGTTTCTCCAAAGGGGTGATGCTTCCGCACCGGAGCCTGCTCGCGAACGTCGTCTTCGCGCGGGACAACATGCCCCTCGAGCCGGGAGACACGATCGTCTCCTTTCTCCCGCTCGCGCACGCGTTCGGCTGTGCCTTCGAGTTTCTGTTTCCGTTCACGTCCGGCTGCGCGATCACGTTTCTCGCGCAGACGCCCTCTCCCCAGATCATTCTCGAGGCGTTCGGCAAGGTCCGCCCACGGCTCATCCTGTCCGTGCCGCTCGTCATCGAGAAGATTTACGCGAAGAGGCTGCGGCCGGCCCTCGAGAAAGAGACGACGAAGCTCCTGATGAAGATCCCGCCGGTCCGGCGGATCCTCCAGCGCAAGATCCGCGAAAAGCTCCTCGCGGTCTTCGGGGGACGGTTCCGGGAGATCGTCATCGGCGGGGCCGCGCTGAACGGCGACGTGGAGCGTTTCTTTTTCGCGATCGGCTTTCCGTTCACGTGCGGTTACGGGATGACCGAGTGCGGGCCGCTCATCAGCTATTCCGGGTGGCGCGACCACAAACTCGGCGGCGTCGGACGGAAGGTCGACACGCTCGAGGTCCGGATCGACTCGGCCGACCCGCACGCCGTCGCGGGAGAGATTCTCGTCCGGGGAGTCAACGTGATGGCCGGGTACTACAAGAACCCCGATGCCACCGCCGCGGCGATCGACGCGGACGGCTGGCTGCACACGGGCGATCTCGGGGTCATCGACGCCGAAGGGACGATTTTCATCCACGGCCGCTCGAAGACGGTGATCGTCGGGCCGTCGGGACAGAACATCTATCCCGAAGAGATCGAGGCGAAGCTGAACAGCCTTCCCTTTGTCGGGGAATCCCTGGTAATCGAACGGAAGGGGAAGCTCTTCGCGCTCGTCTACCCCGACCTCGAACGGGTCGACCATCTTCGGCTCGACGAGCGCGAGCTCGTCCAGCGGATGGAGAAGAACCGCCTCCTCCTCAACCGGATCCTTCCCTCGTATGCCTCGATCGCGAAGATCGACGTCTACTCGGAAGAGTTTCAGAAGACGCCGACGAAGAAGATCAAGCGGTTCCTGTATTCCGGCACGGCCTGAGCGCGTTCCGAGAGACGCCCCTTCGACGATCGCCTTACAGACCGATGGGCTGCTCGCCAGCCTGACGCAGCCTGGCGTTCAGCGCCGCGAGATTCCCCGCCTTCAGGGCTTCCCACGCTGCGAGCGCCCTCGTGAGCGTGGACTCGAGCTGTGCAAATCCAGCTCGGGCGTCCGGCGTCGGATCGGCGTCCGCACCGTCCACGGCCGAAGCCAGCTTCGCGAGCGCGCCCTCGAGAAAACGCAGGCTGGAGATGCTCTTCGGGGATGGGGGGACGGCGCGCGGGTTCGGCTCCTCGCTCTCGGACAGCGCCTGCGCTTCAACGTCGAGGTTCGCCATCGCGCGGGACAAGGAGACGGCGCCTCTTCCAGAACGCGCGGCGGCCCCCGGCGCGCCGGCGGTTCGCGCGACGAGCTGCTTGTGCAGCGCCTCGGCCTCCTTCATGGCGGCGGCGACCGCGTCACGGGCTCGCTCCACGCGCCGCGCCAGCTCGAACTGCCGGCCGTAGGCTTCGGCTTGAAGCGTGACGCGGGGGTCGGGCTCGACGGTGAGAGGCCGCGTGATGCGCTGCCCGTCCACGCTCAGCTCGACGGTGTAGCGGCCCGGCGGCGCCCAGACGCCGTCCGCGAACGTGTTTCCCCGGGCGAGCGTCGGCGGGGCCGGGTAGCGGAGCGGCCAGACGGTGCGATGCATCCCCGGCGTCGCGGGAAGCACGACGGGAGGACTGAGCCACTCCGGAGCCAGGCGACGCTCCTCGCGGCTCAGCGCCGGAAGCTTGTCGGCGCTGCTGTAGCGGCGCACGAGATCGCCCTTTTCGTCGAGGATGCTGAGCGTCACTGCCCCTGCCGGCACGCGACTCAGCACGTAGTCGAGGGTCGCGCCGAGCGGCGGGTTCTCCGCCCTCGGTTCGTCCCTGGGCATGGGCGTGCCCGTGAACCCGGCCGGCCGCACGCGCACCGCGGTCGCGGGAGTGAAGAGCCAGACCTCCTCGCGCGCGACGGCGGCGTCGACCTGCCGGAGCGGCGTGACGTCGTCCAGGATCCAGAGAGCGCGGCCGTGGGTGGCGATCACCACGTCGTCTCCGTGCACGTCGATATCGCGCACCGACGTCACCGGAAGATTGAGCTGGAAAGGCTGCCAGGCGTCGCCGCCGTCGAACGAGACGTACATGCCCTTCTCCGTGCCTGCGTAAAGAAGGCCGCGGCGAACGGGGTCCTCGCGCACGGCGTTGACGAAGCTGCCGCGGGGAATGCCGCTGACCGAAAGTGTCCAGCTCTTGCCGCCGTCCACCGTTCGATAGACATAAGGCGCGAAGTCGTCGAGGCGATGCCGGTCGACGGCCGCCCAGGCGGTGTCTCGATCGGCGTGCGAAACCTCGAGCATCGTGACCTTCGACCACGCGCCGAGAGCCTGGGGCGTGATGTCGGACCAGTGACCGCCCTCGTCGCGGCTGCGCCAGATGAGGCCGTCGTCGGTGCCGACCCAGATGTCCCGATCGGCCACGCGCGAGGGGGCGATCGAGTAGATGACGCCCCGCCGCCTGCCCGTCCCGCCGTCCCACGCGGCCGTGGCGGGGTCGAGGTTCGGCGGGACGCCGGCGTCTTCGCGCGTGAGATCCGGGCTGATCGCGCTCCAGCTCTGGCCGGCGTCCGCGGTGCGGAAAAGCTGCTGGTGCGCGAAGTAGAGGACGCGCGGGTCGCGCCGCGAGAAGACGAGCGGCAGGGTCCAGACCGAGCGGTGACGGCCGGGAAACGCCAGGATCGGATCGAGCGTGTGCGTCTGCTCGGTGCGGAGGTCGAGCTTCTCGACGCGGCCTCCGAAAATGAGGTCCGGGTTCCCCGGATCGGGAGCGAGCGAGTCGTTCTCATCGCCGGCCGTGACCACGTGGAGCTGTGTCAGGTTGATCCCGTCGACCTGGGTCGTGCGGCTGGGAACGGCGGCCGCGCCCGAGTCCTGCTGCGAGCCGTACACCCGATAGGGGAAGCGCCTGTCCGTCGCGATGCGGTAGAACTGCCCGGTCGGCTGGTTGTACCAGGAGCTCCAGGTCTCGCCGCCGTTCAGAGACACGACAGCACCCTGGTCGACGCCGAGCATGCGGCGCTCGGGGTGCTCGGGGTCGATCCAGAGCTCGTGGTAATCGTCACCGCCGGGAGCGCCCTTGACCGGCGCGAACGTACGGCCGCCGTCCTGTGACCGGTAGACCGAGGTGTTGCACGCGTAGACGACGTCGGCGTCGCGCGGCTCGACCGCGATCCCGCCGAAGTACCAGCCGCGTCCCCAGATCCGCGGATCGTCGCTCGTGAGAGTCCAGCTCGCGCCGTCATCGTCCGAGCGGAAGAGTCCCCCGCCCTCGGCGTCCACCATTGCGTAGATGCGGTCGGGTCGGCTGGGCGCCACGGCGAGCCCGATGCGGCCCGGGCCGGCCGGAAAGCCGCGCCCGCGGATCTCCGTCCAGGTGCCCCCGCCGTCCGTCGATCTGTAAAGGCCGCTGCCCGGCCCCTGGGACGGCGGATAGACGTTCCACGGCGGCCTGCGCGTCTGCCAAAGAGCCGCGTACACGACGCGCGGATCGCCCGGCTTGAACGCGAGATCGATGGCGCCGGTGTTCTCGTCGCGATAGAGCACCCGTTGCCAGATCCGGCCGCCGTCGTTGGAGAGAAAGACGCCGCGCTCGGTGTTGGGACCGTAGGGGTGGCCGAGGGCCGCGACCAGAACCCGATCCGCGTCGCGCGGATCGACCAGGATTCTCCCGATCTGCTGCGAGTCGCGAAGCCCTATGTGAGCAAAGCTCTTCCCGCCGTCGGTGGATTTGTAAATCCCGTCACCCTGGGCGATGTCGGAGCGCATATCGGCCTCGCCGGTGCCCACATAGATCACTTTCGGATTCGAAGGAGCCAGGGCGAGCGCACCGATGGAACCGATCGGCTGGGCGTCGAAGATCGGCCGCCAGGTCCGGCCGGCATCATTCGTCTCCCACACGCCGCCGTTGACGCCGCCGAAAAAGAAGTGCGGCATCTCACCGGGCACGCCGGCCACGGCCAGCACGCGCCCGCCGCGAAAGGGCCCGATCGAGCGCCAGCGGAGCTCTGAAAAGAGGGCGGGATCGACGCTTCCCGCCGATCCAGTCGGATCGGACGCCGCGAGGGTGCGCGTCGGCGCGGCCAGGCCGAGGGCCAGACAAAGTGCCGCGATCTTTCCCATCAGGCGAGGCCCTCCACGCACCCTCACGCGAAAGTGTCAGGTCGGTTTCGGGGGCGAATTCTAGTCCCTTCGTGCGATACAGTTGACGAATGACGACCGCCAAAGCATTTCTCGCCGGGTTTCTCTCGACGCTCGTCTTCCACCAGGGCGCTCTCGCGATCCTCCACGGGGCGGGCGTGACGGCGCGCAAGCCGTGGGTGATGGCGCCCGTCCCGCCGCTCGGAATCCCATCCGTGCTGTCGCTCGCTTTCTGGGGCGGCCTCTGGGGAGTCGCGCTGTGGCTGATGATTCGCGGCGCCTCGGGACCGCGTCACTGGCTTGGCGCGATCCTCCTCGGGGCGATCCTGCCCACGCTCGTCGCGCTTCTCGTCGTCTTCCCTCTCAAGGGCCTGCCCATCGGCGGCGGCTGGAAGCCCGACCTCATCGTCGGCGCGCTGCTTCTGAATGGCGCATGGGGATTCGGCGTCGCGCTCCTCATGAGGATCATGGGCGGGGCACGGGGGCGCTGAACCCGGGCTGGACTACTTCGAGGCCTGAAGCGTTGCGAGGTCCGCGAGCACGTCCTCGCTGTGCGCCGAGGGGTTGACCTTCACGTACACCTTGCGGACGACGCCGGCCGGATCGACGAGGAACGTATTCCGCGCGGCGTACTCCGTCTCCCCCGACTTCGCGAGGGAGCCGTACGCCTTCGTCACGGCATGGTCGGCGTCGGAGAGCAGCTTGAAGTTCAGCCCCTCCTTCGCGCAGAAGCCCTTGTGCGAGTCGACGGAATCGACGCTGACCCCGAGGATGACCGCGTTCGCCTTCTGGTACTTCGCGAGATCGCGCTGGAAGTTGTGGGCTTCGACCGTGCAGCCGGACGTGAAGTCCTTCGGATAGAAATAGAGGACGACCCACTTTCCCTTGTTCTGGTCGAGCGAGACCGTCGAGCCTTCCTGGCTCGGCAGGGAGAATGCGGGCGCCTTGGCGCCGACGGCCGGCTGATCCGCGGCGCATCCGAGACGGCCCAGGAGAAGGAGGGGGAGGGCGAGACTCAATCTCTTCATGCCGCGAGATTATCAGAGGCCTGCCCGGGACTTCCAGCCGTTCCGGCGGTTCACATCCCCGGGTCGTCCGCCGAAGGCCCGTAGATCGAAGGCACCTTCGCGCCCATGGGCCGGAGGTACGTCGAGAGCTGGCCGCGGTGGTGGATGCCGTCGAAGAGGAAGCCCCACAGCATGTCGCCGAGCGAGGTTTTCCACGCGACCTTGCCGTCCACGAGAAAGGCGGCTTTCTTCTTCCAGCCGGCGTCCTTCACCTTCGCGAGGCGTCTCTTGAGCGCCGCCGCGTTCTTCTCGTATGCCGAGACGGATTCGGCCAGCGCGGGAGCCGGCTTCTGGACGTAGGACACCTGGCCGTGATCGACGAGCTCGCACGCGTCGTGGAGCTCGCTCGCGAGCAGCCAGGCGAGATCGCCCGCCGACATCGACCGCGGATGGGGCCGATAGGCGGACTGGTCCTTAGGCACGGCCTTCAGGACGCGGACGAACTTGGGGACTTCGGCCTTGAAGCACTGGTTGAAGTACTCGCGCGTGTTCATCATTCTCCTCACTTTCCTCAGCAGTTCTCGTACTTCCAGTTCCAGGACGGCGTGAATTGTAGAGGCATTTCCAGGAGCGCCCTAGTGCGCGCCGGCCTCCCCCACCGCCTTCAGCCTCGCGGCCTCGAACTCGTCCCCCTTGTTCCAGCGCGGCAGCTCCGGCGCGTCGGCCAGGCGGCAACCGAGCCAGAAGGCGAGCTTCACGTCCTCGACCGCGCCGGAGAAATCCCACGTCTCCCGGAGCTCGTCCGACGGCTGGTGGTAATCGGTCTTCTCGTAGTTCTCTTCCTGCTCGCGGCCGAAGGACGCCGGCTTCCCGATCACGTCCGTGCCCTTGTTCAGGTATGCGGCAGGGACGCCGACCCTCGCGAAGCTGAACTGGTCGGAGCGGTAGAAAGCGCCGCGATCCGGGAACTGGTCGCCCTCTACGCGCCGGCCCTGCATCTTCGCGACCGCCCTCACGTCCCCGTCGAGCGAGGACTTGCCGAGGCCGATCAGCGCGACGTCGCGCGTTCTTCCATACCAGCCGATGCCGTCGATGTTGATGTCGGCTGCGATCCGCCCCGCCGGAACCGGTGGATGCACCGCGAGGAATTCCGACCCGAGAAGGCCCTGCTCCTCGCCCGCCACGAACGCGAAGTACGTGGAGCGCGCGGGCGCCGCCGGCAGGCTCGCGAACGCCTTCGCGACGGAGAGGATCGCGGCCACACCGGAGGCGTTGTCGAGAGCTCCGTTGTAGATCGCATCGGAACCCGGCTTGGCGCCCACGCGGATCCCGAGATGGTCGTGGTGCGCGGTGTAGATCACGGCCTCGCCGGCGCGCTTCGGATCGGATCCCCGGAGGACGCCGATGACGTTGCCGGATTCCTTCCGGCCGATCGTGTTCGTGATCGCGACGGACATCGTCACGCCGAGGGGAACCGGTTTGAACGAGCGGTTTTCCGCCGAGGCGCGGAGCGAGTCGAGGTCCTTTCCCCCCAGCTCGACGATCCTCTTCGCAAGCTCCTCGGTCGCCCACATTTTCGCGGCGACGCGCGGCGCGCCGTCGTCGGGCAGCTCGAACTGCTCGCCCGCCCAGGACGTCTGGATGACCTGCCAGCCGTATCCCGCCGACGGCGTGGTGTGGATGACGATAGCGCCCGCGGCGCCCTTCCGTGCCGCCATGAGGTACTTGTAATCCCAGCGCCCGTACCAGAGCCGCGTCTTGCCCGCGAAGAGGTCCGGCTCTTTCGGGCTCCCCTCCGGGTCGTTGTTCATGACGAGGAGGACCTTGCCCTCGAGGTTCGCGTCCTTGTAGTCGTCCCATCTGTACTCGGGCGCGACGATGCCGTAGCCCACGAACACGACCTCCGCGGCGTCGATCTTCGATTCGGGCTTCTGGACGCCGGAGACCGCGACGAAGTTCTCGCCCAGCGTGCCGCGGCCTGACTTGAAAATCGCGGGCTCCGACGAGGTGCGCCTGATGCCGACGAGCGGGACCTTCTGAATCCACCCGCCGCCCGGCGCTCCGGGCTCGAGGCCGAGGCCTTCTAATTGAGACTGGATGTAGGCCTCGGCGAGCTGGTCGCCGCGCGTCGCGGGGCCGCGCCCCTCGAGGAGGTCCGACGAGAGGAACCGGATGTGCGAGCGGAGCAGCTCGGGCGTGATCTCCTTGCCGGCGCTCTTCTGAGCGGGCGTGACGGGTGCGTCCTGGGCCAGAGCCGCGAACGCGGCGATCACGAGAAAACCGGGAAGAAGAACCCTTGAAGCTTTGGACATGGTGGCGGATTATCGCCCCCGATGTCGACGAAGACGGCTCTCACCGCGACGACTCCGCTTGCAGCGGGGTTCCGGCAGCCCGCCGAATGGGACCGGCACGAGGCCGTCTGGCTCGCATGGCCGAGCCATCAAGACCTCTGGGGCGACGCGCTGGGTAAGGTGCGCACGGCCTTCACGGCTTTCGCGTCGGCCATCGCGGACGTGGACCCGGCGACCGGCAGGCCGCGCGGCGAGAGGCTCGAGGTTCTCGTGCCGGACGCGGCGAACGAAGCCCTCGCGAGCTCCGCCCTCGTGGGGCTCGGCGCGCGCCTCCACCGTATCCCGTTCGGCGACATCTGGCTGCGCGACACGGCGCCGGTCTTCCTCACGGGCGAGGGCGGCGCGCGGGCAAGCGTGTCGTTCGCGTTCAACGGCTGGGGCGGCAAGTACGTGCTGCCTCACGACGACGGCGTGTCGGCGCGCATCGCGGAGGCGGCGGGGCTTCCCGCCTTCCGCTTCCCGTGGGTGCTCGAGGGCGGCTCCGTGGAGGTGGACGGCGAGGGCACGTGCCTGACGACGCGCCAGTGCCTCCTGCACCCGAAGCGCAACCCCGCGATGCCGCAGGAGGCGATCGAGGCGGGCCTCAAGGACGCGCTCGGCGTCACGACCGTACTCTGGCTGGGTGACGGGCTGCGCAACGACCACACGGACGGCCACGTGGACACGCTTGCGCGCTTCGTCGCGCCGGGGGTCGCCGTCTGCATGCGCCCCTCCGGCGCCTCCGACCAGAACACGAAGGCGCTTTACGCCGTCGACGCGGCCCTCCGTTCTTTCCGGGACGCGCGCGGCCGGCGCCTGAACGTGAAGAGCGTGCCGTCTCCTGGGATCGTCACGGACGACGCGGGGCACGCGATGCCCGCGAGCTATGTAAATTTTTATATAGCGAATACGACGGCCGTCGTCCCCGCGTACGGCGTCCCGAACGACGAGGCGGCCCGCGCCGGCGTCGCGAAGCTGTTCCCCACGCGCCGCGTCCTTTCCATTCCGGCCAAGGACCTCCTCGGTGGCGGCGGAGCCTTCCACTGCATCACGCAGCAGGTTCCGGCATGAGCGCTTCCGACAACGTCACCCTCGCCGCCGTGCAGTGCGCGCTGGGCGGAACCGTCGAGGAGAACGTCGCGAAGGTGGAGGCGCTCGTGCGCGAGGCGGCGGGAAGGGGCGCCACCGTGATCCTGCCGCCGGAGCTCTTCGAGGGCCCGTACTTCTGCACGAAAGAGAGCGACGAATTCTTCGCGTGGGCGAGGCCCGCCGAGGGGCATCCCACGATCGCGCGCTTTTCCGCCCTCGCCAAAGAGCTCGGCGTCGCGATCCCGGTGTCGTTTTTCGAGAGAGCCGGCCCGGCCTATTACAACAGCCTCGCGATGGTGGACGCGGACGGAACGGTCATGGGGATCTACCGCAAGAGCCACATCCCCGACGGCCCCGGGTACGAGGAGAAGTTCTACTTCCGTCCCGGCGACACCGGCTTTCTGGCGTGGCGCACGAAGAGCGCGCCGCTCGGCGTGGGCATCTGCTGGGACCAGTGGTTTCCCGAGGCCGCGCGCGCGATGCTCCTCGCGGGGGCCGACATCCTGCTTTATCCCACGGCCATCGGGTCCGAGCCCGAAAACCCGTCCCTCGACACGCGCGGGATCTGGCAGCGGGCGATGCTCGGGCACGCGGTGTCGAACGTCGTGCCCGTCGTGGCCGCGAACCGCGTCGGGAACGAGGGCGGCCAGGTCTTCTACGGGTCGTCCTTCATCGCGAACCAGCGCGGCGTAAAGCTGGCCGAGCTGTCGCGCGACGAGGAGGGCGTCGCCGTGGCGACGGTGGATCTCGCGGCCGTCCGGCGGGAGCGCGCCTCGTGGGGCTTCTTCCGCGACCGGCGGCCGGAGCTCTACGCCTCGCTGACGACGGGCGACGGCCGGCACTGAGCGCGCACAGCGTTAACGCGGCGCTCGATTCCTTGACAGGGCCGTCGAAACACGATCTGCTATCCCTCGGTAGCTACAAACACGAGGAGGACGGGATGGGCCTGACCCGACGTACTTTCCTTAAGGCGGGGACCGTCGGCGGCAGTCTTGCCCTCGGCTTCGATCTCCACGAAGCGCGGGCGGAGATGCGCGAGTTCAAGATATCGCGCACGACGGAGACACGAAGCACGTGCCCCTACTGCGCGGTCTCCTGCGGCGTGATCATCCACACCCTGGGGGACAAGGCCAAGAACGCGACGGCCTCGGTCGTTCACGTCGAAGGCGATCCCGACCATCCGATCAACCGCGGCACGCTCTGCCCGAAAGGCGCGACCCTCCGGGACGACATCAACAATCCCAATCGCCTCACCAGCCCCAAGGTCCGCCGGGCGGGTTCCGATAAGTGGGAGGCCATCTCCTGGGACGACGCGATCGCGCAGATCGCGAAGCACATCAAGACGACCCGCGACAAGTGCTTCGTCGAGAAGAACGCGAAGGGCCAGGTGGTGAACCGTAACCCGGGGATGGCGATGATCGGCGGCTGTACCGATACGAACGAGTTCAACTACCTGCAGTGGAAGTTCATCACCGCGCTGGGGATACCGTACCGGGACAGTCAGGCCCGGGTATGACACGGCCCCACGGTGGCCAGTTTGGCCGCCACGTTCGGGCGCGGGGCGATGACCAACGGGTGGGTCGACATCAAGAACGCCGACGTCATCCTCGCGATGGGGGGAAACCCCGCCGAGAACCATCCGTGCGGATTCAAGTGGTTCATCGAAGCGAAGAAGACGCGCGGCGCCAAACTCGTTGCGGTCGATCCGCGCTTCACACGCACGGCCGCAGTGGCCGACCTCTATGCGCCGGTGCGAGCGGGCTCCGACATCGCGTTCCTGCTCGGCGTCATTCGCTACGCGATCGAAACGAAGCGCTTTCACGAGGACTACGTCAAGCTCTACACGAATGCTTCCTACCTGATCGGTGAAAAGTACGGTTTCGACGACGGGCTGTTCTCGGGATTTGACGCCGGCAAGGGCGAGTACGACAAGGCAAACTGGGGATACGAGGCCGATGCGAAATCGAAGGCTTACGGAGTCGACCCGACGCTCGAGAACCCGCGCTGCGTCTTCCAGCTCCTGAAGAAACACGTCGACCGCTACACCCCGGAAACCGTCGAGAAGATCTGCGGCACACCGAAGGAGACGTTCCTCAAAGTGTGCGAGGTCGTCACGTCGACGGGCAACGCGCAGCGGGTCGGCACGATCACGTATGCGCTGGGCTGGACGCAGCACTCCGTGGGAGTCCAGATCATCCGCTGCGCGGCGATGCTGCAGCTGCTACTGGGGAACGTGGGGCGGCCCGGTGGCGGCGTCAACGCGCTGCGCGGGCATTCCAACATCCAGGGCGCGACCGATCTCGCCGGGACGTTCGAGATCCTGCCCGGATATCTCAAGACGCCGGCGGGCCCCCAACAGACCCTGAAGGACTACCTCGAGAGCGCGACGCCCACGACGCTCAACAAACAGGCCTGGGCGTCGATGAACTACTGGCAGAACTATTCGAAGTTCATGATTTCGCTCCTGAAGGCCGTCTACGGCAAAAACGCGACGAAGGAGAACGATTTCGGCTACGCGTGGCTCCCGAAAGTCGACGGCAACTATTCCTGGATGTACATCTACGACGACATGTACCGCGGCTCCTCGATGCGGGTCGGCGGCAAGGAAGCGGTCCCCGAGGGCTTCATCACCTTCGGCATGAACCCCGTCGGAATCGGACCGAACAGCTCGAAGATCATCAACGCCCTCTCGAAGCTGAAGTGGATGGTCGTGGTCGAGAACTACGAGATCGAGACGGCGACGTTCTGGAAGGCCCCGAAAGAGTACGGCGGACCCGACTCGTCCAAGATCCCGACCGAGGTCTTCCAGCTTCCGGCGTCGGGCTTCGCGGAGAAGGACGGCACCTTCACGAACTCCGCTCGATGGATGCAGTGGAAGTGGAAGGCGATCGACCCCCCCGGAAACTCGAAAACCGACCAGGAAATCCTCGCGCGGATCTTCCTCGCGGTCCGGGACCTGTACAAGAAGGAAGGCGGCCCAGGCGCCGATTCGGTCCTGAACGTCACGTGGAACTACACGAACCCGGCGGCACCCGATCTCGGCGAAGTACTGAAGGAGATCAACGGGAAGGCGATCACCGACATTCCGGACCCGAAGGACAAGACGAAGATGATCCGTACGGCGGGCCAGCAGCTCGAGAACTTCGGGCAGCTCCAGGACGACGGCTCCACGCTCTGCGGAAACTGGCTGCACCTTGGCGTCTACACGGAAGCGGGAAACAACGCTCAGCGCCGCTCGACCGCCGATCCGACCGGGCTCGGGATGTACCACAACTGGGGTTTCTCCTGGCCCGCGAACCGCCGCATCATGTACAACCGCGCTTCGGCGGACGCCGAAGGGAAAGCGTGGGATCCGACGCGGCCGGGCATCGTCTGGAACGGTGAGAAATGGGTGGGCGACGTTCCCGACATAAAGCCCGACAGCAAGCCCGGCGAGTTCGGCGCTTTCATCATGAACGCGGAAGGCGTCGCGCGACTCTTCGCAGCGACCCTCAACGACGGCCCGTTCCCCGAGCATTACGAGTCCGTCGAGGCCCCCGTCGAGAACCTCCTCCATCCGAAAGTCACATCGAGTCCCGTGACGAAGAAGTTCAGCTCCGACAAGGATGTCTACGGCAAGAAGGAGGACTTCCCGGTCGTCTGCACGACATACCGGCTCACGGAGCACTACCACTACTGGACGAAGCACACCAACATCCTCAACCAGCTTCAGCCCGGTTTCTTCGTCGAGATCCCGGTCGCGCTCGCCGAGCAGAAAGGCATCGCGAACGGATCTAAGGTGAAGGTCTCCTCCGCGCGAGGCTCGATCGAAGGCGTCGCGATGGTCACGAAGAGGCTATTTCCTCTGAAGATCAACGGGAAGGAGTTTTGGCAGATCGGCTTCCCCCTCCACTGGGGCTACGCGGCCGGCGACACCGGGCATACCGGACCGCTGGCGAATTTCCTGACGCCCTCCGCCATGGATCCGAACACGTGGACGCCCGAGTTCAAGACATTCCTCGTCAAGCTCGAGAAGGCGTGAGGGGGAGACGATCGTGAGCGTACAGAGCCTCGAGATCCGCCGCTCCTCCGCCTCGGTCTGGGGAAGTCCCTCGGGCATGCGAAGCGTACCCACCGTCGCCAAGTACATCGACACGTCCACATGCATCGGGTGCAAAGCCTGTGAGGTGGCCTGCCAGGAATGGAATGACCTGCCTCCGCTCTCGACGCAACAGGTCGGTACCTACCAGACGATGCCGACGCTCGACGCGGGCTTCTGGAATCTCATCCGCTTCGACGAACGCGAAGTCGAGGGCGGCCTGATGTGGCTCATGCGCAAGGACCAGTGCATGCACTGCGCCGAGCCGGGATGTCTGGAAGCCTGTCCCGCGCCGGGCGCCATCGTGCAGTACGCCAACGGGATCGTGGACGTGAATCAGGACAACTGCATCGGCTGCGGCTACTGCGAGACGGGCTGCCCCTTCGACGTACCGAAGTTCCACGCGAAGACCGGAAAGATGGCGAAGTGCACGCTGTGCGTGGACCGTTCGTCGGTGGGACTCGAGCCGGCGTGCGTGAAAGCCTGTCCGACCGGCTGCCTGCATTTCGGCACCAAGGAAGACATGGTCGCGCTGGGGAGTCTCCGCGTGGATCAGCTCAAGAAGGGTGGCTTCACGACCGCCGCGCTCTACGACCCGCAAGGCGTCGGCGGGACGAGCGTCGTCACGGTCCTCGCGCACGCGGATCATCCGGAATGGTATGGCCTGCCGCGCGACCCGCACGTGCCGCTGGGAGTCAGGTTCTGGAAGAACATCCTCCGACCCGTCGGCTTGCTGGCGATCGCGGGCGCGTTCGTAGCCGCCGTCGGCCACTACTTCAATTTCGGCGCCAAGCAAGTGCAGGGCTCGGCGGATTCCGAGACCAACCTCCCGCAGGTGTGAGCGGGGAGAGGAAGAAAACACCATGAGCGCTGTCCCGATCCGCGACCGTGCGTTGGACGACGCGGTAACCGTCGCCCGGGATCGTGAAGACGTCGCCGTCGGAAACGAGATCGTCCGGCACCGCCTCTCGTCGCGCCTCATCCACTGGAGCGTCGCTCTCAGCTTCTTCGTCTCGGTGCTCACCGGGATGCCGATCTGGACTCCCTTTTTCCGCTGGATGGCGGACCTCTTCGGGGGCCTCTCGGTCTGCCGGTTCATTCACCCATGGGCGGGCATCGTCTTCACGGTGATCTCCACCGTCCAGTTTTTCCACTGGTTGGGCGACATGAAGCTCGAGCCGAACGAAAAGGACTGGCTCGGCCCGCGGGCCTGGAAATACCTCAAGTATCAGGGCGACGACTCGGAAGTCGGGAAGTACAACGGGGGCCAGAAGCTTTTCTTTTTCGCCGTTTCGCTCGGCGCGCTCGGACTCCTCGTGTCTGGCGTCGTCATGTGGTACCCGCTCAGCTTCTCTCAGCTCGTTCGCGAGCTTTCGATTCTGCTCCATGACGTCACGTTCATCCTGTTCTCGGCCGCGATCATCTGGCACATCTACCTCGGCACGGCCGCCGAGCCGGGCACCTTCGGATCCATGGTGCGTGGGACCGTCACGAAGGCCTGGGCACGACTGCACCACCCGCGCTGGTACCGGGAAGTGACGGGACAGAAGTAGCCTCGGGTCCTGGTTGTCTTTTTCGTTTTTTGCGGCACTCTGTCGCAGAAAGAGCCAAGGGCCGTGGCGACCTCGATGAACGTCTCCGATCAATTCGAAAAGCGTACTGCGCGCGCCGAGCTGCTCGCCGCGTCGGCCCCTGCCGTCGCCGAGCCCCTCGTCTTCGCCGCGAAGCTCTTCCGCCTGCAGGGGCGTCTTGCCGCGGCCATCTCGGCGCGGCACGCCGACGCGCCGTTCTCGGGCGGGGCGGCCGACCTGCCGCGCATCGCCGATCTGCTGCCCCCTCTGCTTTCTTTCGCCGCCGCCGACGGGCCGCCGGAGCTGGCGGAGGCCGCGGAGACTCGCGCGAGTGACGACCCGACGACCGCCGCCACCCGGCTCCGCGTCTACTGGGAAGGCGGACGCGATGCGCTGGAGGACTATCTGTCGCGGGCGTTCCTTCGCCCGTTCGCCGAGGTCCTCGCTCGCGCGGGCATCGCGGCCGACCGGCCCCGGCACGAAGGCCACTGCCCCGCCTGCGGCTCCGCCCCGATCGTCTCCTTCCGCAAGGAGCTGCCCGACTCCAACGGCGCCGCGCGCTACCTCGTCTGCGGGCTCTGCGGGACGGAGTGGGCCTTCAACCGAATCCGCTGCCCATCCTGCCAGGAGGAAGATCCCACGAAGCTGCCGAGCTTCCAGAGCGACGTGCACAAGAACGTTCGCATCGAGGCCTGCGAGACGTGCCGCCGCTACGTCAAGTCGCTCGACCTCACGCTCGACGCGCGGCCGCTGCCCGAGGTGGACGACCTCGTCTCGCTCGCGATGGATCTGTGGGCGATCGAGGAGGGCTGGACGCGCCTGGAGCCGGGCTGGGCAGGGATTTAGGCCCGCCCCCGTCAGCGCCTCTGATCAGCCGTACGGGCCTCCGTCGGGGTCGAGCCCGATCAACGATGAGAGTGGCCGTGGCCTTCGAATGCCTTCAGCATGGGGTTCTCGACCTTCGTGTAGCCGGCCGGAATCTCCCATGCGGATGCCGGAATCGAGCCCTTCCGGACCTCCGTCACTTCGCTCTCCGTGGTGGTCTTGTGACCCATGACGTCCACGACCGTCGAGGAGCCGAGGGGAAATCCCTTCATGTTCTTCATCTTCTCGGCCAGCTCGGCGCCGCTCTTCGCCATGGGTCCGAAGGCGCTCATCATGTTCTTCATGCTCTCGGCGAAGTCCTTGTAGGCGTCCCAGGCGTGGGCGGGGTACTGCAGCTCGGTCGAGACGCACTCCTTGATCGTGGAGAGCGTGCCCATCGTGATCGCCCATTCCTCGCAGCCGTACCCGGCGATCTTCCGCGTCGCCCCCGTCTTCTTCACGTCGAACGACGTCGCCATCGAGCCGCTCATGCTGGCCATCATCTCCATGGCCTTCTTCGTCTCCGGGTCGTTCATCCTCTCCTTCATCTTGGCCGCGAGCTGTTCCATGTCCTGCTTCGTGACGGTGTAGTAGGTCTTCTTCTTGCCGTCCAGCATCGTCATCACACCGGTTTTCAAATCGACAATCGTCTCGTGTCCTTCTTCACTGGCCATCCGCACGTGGTCGCTGGTGAGATAGCTCGTGGACGTGCCCGCCGGTTTGCCGTCGTGCGTGTGCTTCGAGACGATCGTCAGGTCGTCGGAGGCCGCGGCCGAGCCGGCGGCGAGTACGAAAGCCGTGAGAGTGAGGGTCGAAAATCGCATGAGTCCTCCAAGAGAAAAAACGTTTGACTGTCATCTCACCCGAGCTGCATGAGCTCGGGCTCGGGCGGGGCGTCGGAGCGCGCGAGCACGTCCCAGGCGGAGCCCATCTCGTCCGCGCCCCAGCCGAGAAACAGGCCGTCGCCGCGGAAATGAACCGCGCCGTCCGACGCCTCGAGGCGGACGATCGTGCCCGTGCCTTCATTCGCCGTCACCGCGATGCGCCAGGCCGAGCGCGTCAGCGACGCGCCGCGCTCCCTTACGGGCACGCGTTCGAGAAGGACCGTGGGATTCGTGAGCGCCGTCCCGGCGCTCATCGCGAGGCTCCGGGGTCGCGGGCCGGGGGCGGGGCGCCCTCGGCCTCACCCACGAACGGCACGAACCGCACGGGCAGGACGCTTTTCTCCGAGTAGCCGCCGCCCTGCCGCTTGATCACTTTCAGCTCCTGGTAGAACGCGCCGACCGGGATGACCATCCGCCCTTCCGGGGCGAGCTGCTCGAGGAGAGGGGGCGGGATCCGCTCCGGAGCGGCGGTGACGAGAATCGCGTCGAACGGGGCTTCCTCGGGCCAGCCGCGGTAGCCGTCGGCCGCCTTCAGCTCGACGTTCTTCACGCCCAGCTTCTCGAGGTGCTCCTTCGCCTGGCGCGACAGCTCGGGGCGGATCTCGATCGAGAAGACTTTCGTGGCCAGGGCCGCGAGGATCGCCGTCGAGTAGCCCGAGCCCGTCCCGATCTCGAGGACCTTCTCTTTCCCGGTCAGGCGAAGCTGCTCGGCCATGAAGGCCACGACGTAAGGCTGCGAGATCGTCTGGCCGCTCCCGATGGGAAGCGGCCGGTCGTCGTACGCGGACGCTTCCTCCGCGAGCGGGACGAAGAGGTGGCGGGGCACGGTGCGCATCGCTTCGAGGACGCGCGGATCCCGAATCCCGCGCGCCGCGATCTGGCGCTCGACCATGTCGTTCCGCTTCTTCTGCATGGGATCGGCCGGACCCTGGCAGCCTCCCGCGTGGAGGACGACCATTGCCGCGAGCGCGGCGGCCGCCGCCGCTCCCCGTGGATGGCGCTCCTGCACGCACCTCATTCTATCGTGCGATCTCCTGCGGGGCCGCCCTCGTCTGGCGCAGGTGGCGCTCCAACGGGTTTTCGAGCACGAGCGTCATCGCGCCGAACCGGATCTCCACGTCGAACGAGGAAAGAAACGACGCGCCGAGGATGCCGTCCTCGATCCCGTCCGCCTCTTCCTTCACGACGATGTCCTTGAACCGGACCATGTAGGCCGAGACACCCACCGTCACGTTCGAGATCTTGGACCACGACACGCGCGACTGTCCGATCCCCTCGAGGGTGATCGGGTACGCCGCCTCCGGTTCGAAGAGGTGCGTCTTTCGCAGCCCGCCGCGCGTGATCATCGACGGCTCCGACCCGGTGTCGAGGAGGAAGAGCGACCACGGCTGCCCGTTGAGCGAGGCGCGCACCATGGGTTTCATCCGCCGGAAAAAGAGATTCTGGTCCTTCGAGCCGCGCAGGATGCGCCGGTCGAGCCGTCGCGCCTGGAGGAGGCGGTCTTTGAACTCGATTCTCCAGTCGAATTCCTTCATGAGATGGACGCCGAGGACTCCGTTCAGGCGGAAGACTCCGGACGGTGCCGTCTCGAACGTGAGCGTGCCGTCCGGCAGGACGCCGACCGGGACGTCCGTCAGCGTGAGATCGCCGACGCGCATGGAATCGACCCAGCCGAGGCGCATCGGGAGGTCCGCTTCGTGCAGACCCTTCGCCATGGCCGTGGCGCCCGGGACGAACGTCACGCCGAGGCGGGCCGCCGCGCTCTCCGTCAGCAGAGACAGCGACGCGCCCGAGTCGAGGACCATCTCCTCCGCGGGACGCCCGTTCACGCGCACGGCGACGCGCAGGAGATTTGGCCGCCCGAACCCGACGGGGAGCGAGAGGCGTTCTCCCGCTGCCGCGCCGCCGTAGAGCACGCGGGCGGCCTGCGACTCCATGAAGACGAGCCAGCCGTCCGGCACGCGTTTGCCCTCGCGCTGCGCCACGCGCCCCCAGCGGCCCGCGGAGGGGAAGTTTCCTTCCCAGTACGCGGCCTGCGACAGGAGCCACGCGAGGTCCGCGCGGTCAGACGCGCGGCCCGTGCCCGCCAGAGCGCGTTCGAGCCGCGGCGCGGCGCCGTGAAAGTCACCGCGCTCGAGAAGCACCTGGCCGGCCAGCCGGTCGAGGCGGACCGCGTCGAGGCTTTGGCCGCCCGGTCCGGCGAGAAACTCGGAGACCTCGGGGATGTACCCGCGTTGGAGCTGCTCTTCGGCGTTGTAGGAGCTCACGAGCCCGATCGGAAAAGACCTTACGAGCCGGTGAGGCAGGATCGTGATATCCCGCGAGAACGTGCAGGCCGCGACTCCGAGCGCCACCACGACGAGGGTTCCTCCGCGAAGCCTCACGCCAGCGACACGACCCGCGCGATGAGCACCGTCTGGTCGTCGTACTGCGCGACGCCGGTCGTGAAGTCGCTCACCGCGCCGAAGATGCGCCGGGAAAGCTCGGCGGGAGGCTGCGCGCGCCCCTCGACGGCCAACGCGGTGAGACGCTCCATGCCGAACTCCTCGTCGGCGCCGTTCAGCGCTTCGGTGATTCCGTCGGAGTACAGGAGAAGCGTGTCGCCGGGCGCGATCTGGATCACGGCCTGCGTGTGCGTGACGCCCGGCATCATTCCGACGGGCACGCCGCCGCTCGGCAGCAGCGTCACGCCCCCCGGCGAGACCCAGAGCCCGGGGTTGTGGCCCGCGTTCACGTACGTGAGCGTCCCTTTCGCGGGATCGTAGACGGCGATGAACAGGGTCGCGAACTTGCGGGTCGAGGAGAAGCCCACGAGATGGCGGTTCACGCGCGCCACGAGAGCGGGCAGGTCGGAGGCGCCGTCCGGCACGAGAAGATGGAGGCAGGCGTGGACCGTGGACACGAGGAGCGCCGCGGGCACGCCCTTGCCCGAGACGTCGGCGACGCAGAGCGCCGTGCGCCCGTCCGCGAGCGGGTAGACGTCGAAGTAATCGCCCCCGACCTGCTTCGTCGGCCGGTTCCCGCCGGCCACGAGGAGCCCCGGTACGTCCGGGAGCGTCTCGGGGAGAATGGTCTTCTGGATGGAGGCGGCGAGCTCGATCTCCCGCTCCATCTTCTCCTTCTCGACCGCCTCGCGGTGCAGGCGCGCGTTCTCGAGCGCGATCGCGGCCTGATTCGCGAAGAGCGACGCCACGCGCTCGTCGGATTCGGTGAAGTCGTCGATCGAGCCGTCGCGATTCTCCTTGTCGGCCACGACGAGCACGCCGAGCCAGCGTCCCTCGGCGAGGATCGGCACGGCGAGGAGCTTCTCGGCAGGGGCGTGCACGAGGAGTCCCACCCGCTCGGCGAGCGTGTTGCAGCGGAGCACCGTCGCGGGAAGCAGCCGCGCGGCCACGCCGTCGAGAAGCGGCTCGCCGAGATGGCGTACGGTGACCGGGCCGTCCGCCGCGCGGTCGCACACGATGAGCGTCCCCGTGCGCGCATTGAGGAGCGAGATGGACTTGTAAAGAATGTCCTCGGCGAGCAACTCGAAATCGAGGGTGCCCGCGATGGAGAGCCCGACGTCGTACAGACTCTGCAGCTCCCAGACCCTGTACTTCAGCTCGAAGTCCGCCTTCTGCACCTTGTCGGCCATCCGCACAGAATCGAGGAGGCGCGCCGCGTGTGCGGTGACCGACGCGAAGCCGACCGGCTCTAAGGGGGGCTTTTCGAGCACGAGAAGCGCGAGCGTCTCGTCCCGCGCGGTGAGCGGGATCGTGATCGGCGGATCGGCCGGCGGCTCTACGCCCGGACGCGCGGAGCTCGACGCCTGCAGGGGATCCACGAGGACGCCGCGCTCGGAGTGAGCCGCCGTCAGGAGAGCGGCGAGGATCCCGTCGAAGAGCCGCTCGCGGTCGGAAAACGGGTCGAGCTCCGCGAGCCTCTGGTGCGCCGCGAGAATCGCGGCGTTCGGGTCCGCCGCGGAGGCGGAAGGCCCGGGAATCGCCGCGCTACTCGGTCTCGCCCCGGAGCCAGGCGAGGGCGGGCTCGGGAGCGGAGAAGATGCGCGCATATTGGGCCAGCCCCATGATCTGGAAGGTCTTCTCGATCGTGGGCGTCAGCCGGCAGAAAGCGAGCTTTCCCCCCTGATCGAGCAGCTTCTCCAGAATCTCGATGAGAATGGAGATGCCGATCGAATTGACGATCTTCGTCTTCTCGAGGTCGAGGAGCAGGCGATTCACGCCCGACCCCAGGAGAGCGTAAGCCTCCTTGGCGATTTCCTCGCCTCCGGTGTTGTTGATGTAACCGTCCGTGCGGAGAACGGCGACGTTGACGTCCGGCCGGTCCACGACCACTTTCAGGGTCTCGCTCATTCGGTCCTTTATACCTTATCGATACTTGCGCATGACGATGCGGGTGCCGTGCTCGCCGCTCTCGATCCGGACGTCGTCCATCAGGCTCTCGATGATCTTGATGCCCCAGCCCCGCTTCCGGCTGGACCTCAGCGCGGCGGCGATTTCGGGGGTCTTGAGCCGGGTCGGATCAAACCCATGGCCCGCGTCTGTGACGTCGACCTCGAGATAGGCGCCCCGGCCGCCCTCCTCGGCACCCACGCGGAAGGCGAGCTCTACCTTGCGGTCGGGCGTCGCGCTGTGCTCGAACGCGTTGATGCAGGCTTCGACGACGGCCATCTTCACCTCGTCGATCTTGTCGCGGCCCATCTCCATCCACTCGCCGAGCGCCGAGACCTGCGCCGTGGCGGCGATCTCCATTTCCGGCGCAACCGGAATGGTCATGTGCACCTCGCGGCGCTCGACCGACGACATCGCTTTTCGGCAATCCCCTCTCAGAGCCCTAGAACGTCAGGAGCGCGCGAACCGCTATGAAGAGGAACGCAGGGATCTTACCCGACGCGGCAGCGAGGGCGAAGGCGGCGGCTTCGGCGAGAAGGAGCGACATGACGACGCGTGAAGTGCGGATCGATGCGGGGAGAGACGCTGGTAAAGATGCGGAAAAAGAGGACGCGGCGAAAAAAGAGGAGCGCCCGGGCACGGACGACGTGCGCGTCGACACGCGGGTCGCCTCAGCCTTGATTCCGCCCTCGCTGAACATCTGGGTGCCTCCGGTTGGGGTCTGCATCGCAAGTGCCGGGCCACATCGTCCCAGGCAAATTTCGAGGGGGCTGAAGTACAGGTAAGCTGTTGGAAAGATTAGATTTCTTAGAAAGTGGCGTGAGCGAGCAGTCCAAGCCAGCGATGAGCCACTATGTCACATCAATGGTCTTGTCGCCGAAGAAACACATATTACTCTTCTAAGTAAACTACTTACCTTTCATGGGACAAAACATTACAAAGTGCAAAAACGCCTCAGAGCGGGAATTCGGTTCTTGAGGCCGTGTCGGCGCCATCCATCAAACAAAGAGCCGTCGCCGAGAAAACCGACGGCCCGTTCGGTCGGCGCTAAACTGTAGGGCTGTCATAGGGGGCCCCGCCATGAGCTCGTTCGAAGAGGAAATCGCCGCCACACAGCGGTGGTTCGACAGCCCCCGCTTCGCGGGGATCGTCCGCCTCTACACCGCGCGCCAGGTCGTGGAGCAACGCGGCACCATCGCTCACGACTACACGGTCGCGCGCGAGGCCGCCGCGGCGTTTTACGACCGCCTGCGCCAGCTCTTCGCGCAGAGGAAGAGCATCACCACCTTCGGCCCCTACTCGCCGGGGCAGGCCGTGACCATCAAGCGGATGGGGATCGAAGGGATTTACCTGGGTGGCTGGGCGATCTCCGCCAGAGGCGGAACGAGCGAAGACCCGGGACCCGATCTCGCGAGCTACCCGCTCAGCCAGGTGCCCGACGAAGCCGCCACGCTGGTGCGTGCCCTGCTCACCGCCGACCGCAACCAGCAGTACCTGCGCTCGCGCATGACCGAGGCGCAGCGCGCCGCCGCGCCGGCCCACGACTTCCGGCCGTTCATCATCGCCGACGCCGATACCGGCCACGGCGGTGACCCGCACGTGCGCAACCTGATCCGCCGCTTCGTGGAGTCCGGCGTGCCGGGCTACCACATCGAAGACCAGCGCCCGGGCACCAAGAAGTGCGGCCATCAGGGCGGCAAGGTGCTGGTCGGGCAGGACGAGCAGAACAAGCGGCTGAACACCGCCCGCTTCCAGCTCGACGTCATGGGGGTCGCCGGCATCATCGTGGCCCGCACGGACGCCGAGGCGGCCAACCTGCTCGAGGGCCGCGCCGACGAGCGCGACCAGCCGTTCCTCCTCGGCGCCACCAACCTCGAAGTGCCGGCCTACAAGGCGTGCTACCTGGCGCTGATCCGGCGCTTTTACGAGATGGGCGTCCGCGACCTCAACGGCCATCTGCTCTACGCCATCCCCGAAGGCGAGTACACCGCAGCCGCCGACTGGCTCGAGCGCAAGGGCCTCCTGCGCCAGGCCGCGGAGGCCGCAGCGGCATACCGGGACGGGAAGGAGATCTCTCTCGACGCCACCTTCGACGGGGTCGCCTCCCGCTTCCTCGAGGTGTGGGAGGACGAGGCCGGCCTCGAGACGTACGGCGAGGCAGTCGCCGAGGTGCTCGACTTCCGCGCCAGCGAGGGCGAGCCGCTGGAGATGAGCCCCGACGAGTGGCGGCGGTTCGCCGCGCGCGCCTCGTTCTACGCCGCCCGCGAGAAGGCGCGCGCTCTCGGCGCCGACGTCGGCTGGGACTGCGAGCTGGCCAGGACTTCGGAGGGCTTCTACCAGGTCCGCGGCGGCGTCCCGTACGCCATCGCAAAATCGCTCGCCGCGGCACCCTTCACCGACCTGCTGTGGATGGAGACGAAGACCGCCGACCTCTCCGACGTCCGCAAGTTCGCCGAGGCGATCCACGCCGAGTTTCCGGACAAGATGCTCGCCTACAACCTCTCGCCGTCGTTCAGCTGGGACACCACCGGCATGAGTGACGAGGAGATGCGTCGATTTCCCGAGGAGCTCGCCAAGCTGGGCTTCGTTTTCAACTTCGTCACCTATGGCGGCCACCAGATCGACGGTCTCGCCGCCGAGGAGCTGGCGACCGCCCTCAAGCAGGACGGCATGCTCGCTCTCGCCCGCTTGCAGCGGAAGCTCCGCATGGTCGAGTCGCCGTACCGCACGCCGCAGACCCTCGTCGGCGGGCCGCGGGCGGATGCCGCACTGGCCGCCTCGTCGGGGCGCACGGCGACCACCATGGCGATGGGCAAGGGCTCGACCCAGCACCAGCACCTCGTGCAGACCGAGGTGCCGAAGAAGCTCCTCGAGGAGTGGCTGGCGATGTGGACGCAGCACTACGGCCTCCCCGGTACGCTCCGCGTCCAGTTGCGGCCGCACCGCGCCGGCTCGGAGCTCCTCGAGCTCGGCATCTACGGCAGCGGGGACGAGAAGCACGCCAACGTCATCTTCGCCCCCATCCACGACCGGCGCGGCCGCAGCATCCTCTCGGTCCGCGACCAGAACACCTTCGCGGTGGCGCTCCGCAAGAAGCGTCTGATGACCCTCGTCCACCTCTTCCTGGTGCACCGCTTCCGGATCGACTCGGTGCACTACGTCTCCCCCACCGAGGACAACCAGTATCAGGCCGCGAAGATGAAGGTCCACGGCATCTTCCGCGAGGTCACGACCGAAGTCGGCCAGATCATCGTCGCCGACGTCAACCCCGAGCGCATCGCCGAGCTCCTGGCGCCGGATCGGGTCGCCCTGGGGAGGCTGATCCGGAAGGAGTCTCCCTAGATTCTCTTCCGATACAGCGTTCGCCGGCTGACGCCGAGGAGCTTCGCCGCGCGGCTCTTGTTGCCTTTCACCTGCGCGAGGACGCGGCGGATGTGGGCGTTCTCCACGTTCCGGAGGTCCACGGACGTGAGGCGCAGCTCGTCCACGCTTTCCTTCGCGATGCCGAACTGCAGGTCGGCGGCCTCGATCGTGTCGCCCGAGACGAGCGCGGCCGCGCCTTCGAGCAGATTCTCGAGCTCGCGCACGTTGCCGGGGAACGGATAGTCGAGGAGCGCCTTCACGGCGTCGCGCGAGAGCGAGGGTGCGCGGCGGCCGTCGCGCGCCGTGATGCGGGCGAGGAAGTGCCCCGCGAGGCGCGGAATGTCCTCGCGGCGCTCGCGCAGCGCGGGCATGCGGATCTCCACGACGCGCAGCCGGTAGAAGAGGTCCTCGCGAAAGCGCCCCGCGCGGATCTCGGCGGGCAGGTCCTGATGCGTCGCCGAGACGACGCGCACGTCGACGGGCACCTTCGTGCGCCCGCCGAGGCGCTCGATCTCGCGCTCCTGCAGGACGCGCAGGAGCTTGGCCTGGATGGCGAGCGGCGTGTCGCCGATCTCGTCGAGGAAGATCGTCCCGCCGCTGGCGAGCTCGAACTTGCCGAGCCTTGCCTCGACGCCCGTCGCGACGCCTCGCTCGATGCCGAAGAGCTCGCTCTCCAGGAGGCTCTCTGGGACGGCCGCGCAGTTCAGCGCGAGAAAAGGGCCCTCGCGCCGCGGCGAGCCCGCGTGCAGAAGCTTCGCCGCGAGCTCCTTGCCGGTGCCGCTCTCGCCCGTGACGAGGACGTTGACGCGCGAGGCGGCGGCCCGGGCGACGAGCTCTTTGGCGCGCCGCATGGCCGGCGAGTCGCCCACGAGGATCTCGTCCACGCCGAGGCTGCCCTTGAGCGAACGGTTCTCCTCCCTGAGGCGGTCGAGGTCGGCGGCGAGCGCGCGAAAGCGGCGCGCCGCGTCAAGCGTCGGCGCGACGAGGCCCGCGAGCGAGACGAGGAACCGGCGGTCCTCCTCGTCGAAGGACGGTGCGTCCGGGCCACGCGCCTCCCGGTCGAGGACCACGAGAACGCCGAGCACGCGTCCGCCCCCGAGCAGCGGGACACCCGCCACGCTCTCGACGGCGCGGCCCAGGACCGTCTCTTCTCCGCGCGAGAGCGCGGTCTTCGCGCGCGCCAGGTCGAGGACGAACGGATCCGACGAAACGGCGAGCGGATCGGGCTCGGGTTCGACGCCGAGCGAGGCCACCGTGCCCGAACCCTCGGCGTCCTCGAAGGCCGCAGCGAACCCGCGGGCTGCGTCGAGAACGGGGACCGCGCGGGCGAGGATCTCCTCGAGGAGAATCTTCTCGTCGCGGGCGGCAGTGAGCGACCGGCTGACGTCATAGAGGGTTTCGAGGCGCAGGACCTTCTTCTTGAGCGCGAACGTCTCCAGGTCACGCGCGGGCGGCCGGGCGCCGCTCATCGACGGCTCAGGGTGCGCCCGAAGCGCGGGCGGCCCGGGCTTCGGCGGCTGGCTTCCCGGGCGCCAGGCGCGCGACGACTGCGACGGCGGGCGCGAAGTGCGGGTTCCTCTTCAGAAGCGGCTCGAGCTCTTTCTCCGCCTCCTCGTTGCGTCCCAGGTCGCGGAGGCAGCTGGCCGCCAGGACGCGGCCAAAGTCCTTTCCCGGGTAGTACTCCGTTCCTCCGAGGCCGAACTCCCCTTCCGGCTGCTGGATCCCCCGGAGGAGCGCCACCGCCTCCTCGCAGCGGCCGGACCGGGCCGCCGCGACTCCGCGAACCAATGCGACGCCTTGCTCCACGCCCTTCTTCTCGGCGTCCGGCTCTTTCTCGTAGGGGACAGCCGCGGACACCAGCAGGGCGTCGAGTCCCGTCGTCTCGCCCTTGATCGCGAGAAACGCCGCCTGATAAAATGCGATCTTGGCGCCGAGCTGCGCCGCCTCCGATCCGGGCGGGAGGCCGGCCGCTTCCGCTACGAAGAGATCCCTCTCCTTGCGCGCGGCCGCACCGTCGCCCGCGTCGAGGAGCGCGATTGAAGCGTAGAAACGGAAATCGAGGCGTACGAGGGGCTGGGTGGCTTCGTCCGACGCCTTGAGAAAGTACTGAGCGGCCTTCGCCGGATTTCCCCGGCCGATCTCCACGGTCCCGAGGTGGCCGTAAGCGGGAAAGAAGTCGCTCTTTATGGCGAGCGCCTTCTTGAGGACGTCCTCGGCTTCGTCGTACCGTCCGATGAGCGCGTAGAGCTCGCCGAGCGAGTCGAGAGGGTTCGCCTGGTCCGGCGCGAGGTAGCGGTAGCGCTTGAGGTAATCCTCGGCCTTCGCGAAGTCGCCGCGCGCCGCGCTGGCGTAGCCGAGCGTGTTGTAGGCGATGGCGTAGTTCGGATTCACGGTGAGAAGCCGCTCGTATTCCGCGAGGGCCTCGGCGGTGCGCTTCTGGCTCGCCAGAAAGTAGCAACGCATCAGATAGCCTTCGGGATCGTCCGGGAATCGACGCAGGTACTCGTCGTAGAGCGCGCCGAGGGTCGCGGTGTCGCGCCGCCCCCAGCGCTCCTCGTAGATCCGCAGCATGAGCTGCTCGCGGGGGGTGATCTCTTCCCTCGAGCGCGCCGCCGACGCGAGGAGGGAGTTCGCCCGGTCTGGGTCGCGCCCCCGGATCTTGTCGGCGAGCCGCAGCGTCGCCATGACGAAATGTGGGTCGTACTGCAGCGCCGTCGCGTACCCGGAGATCGCCTCGCGGTCGTACATCTTCAGGTCGTTCTCGCGTGCCTCGTTGTAGGCCTTCCGGGCCTGCTCGGAGGACGTCGTGACGTCGCGGCGGCTCCTGAGGAAGAACGCCGCGGCGGTCCCGGCCGCCACGAGACCCGTCACCACGAGGGCGAGGGTGAGCGGGCGCAGGGAGCGACGGGACGCGAGCGACATGCAGCCTCCGACGGCCGCACGAGCGGCCCTTTGATGATACGCGCTCGCGGCGCCGGAGTTTTCACCCGATGCGCATCAGGACGAAGGTCTGGTCGTCGTATTGCTCGGCGTCCTGGGTAAACTGGCGGATGTCCTCGAGAAGCTCGTCGGCGAGCTCCGGCAGAGGGCGCTTTGCGTGACGGACGAACGAGGCCTTGAGCCTCTCGTCCCCGTACGGTGCCATTTCGGCGGACATCGCCTCGTTGAGGCCGTCCGTGTAAAAGAGGAGAAGGTCTCCGGGCGAGAGGTAGTACGTGACGGTGTCGTACGGAACGTCGCGGAAGGCGCCGAGAGGCAGGCGATTCGCGGGTGCCGGAATTTCCACCGCGACGCCCGAGCCCGCGCGCACGAGGAGGGGCGTTGGCTGGCCGCCGAAGGCATAGGTGAGGGAGAGCGCCTTCTGGTCGAGGAGGAAATACGCGAGCGACACGAACATCCGCCGCTTGATGTCGTACAGGCGCCGATTCGCCTCGCGGAACACGACGCCGGGATCGGGGTCGGCCATCGCCCGGGCGTAGACGATCTCCTTGGCCGCGACCATGAGGAGCGAAGCCGGGATCGACTTGCCCGACACGTCGCCCACGACGAGGCCGAGTCGCCCGCCCCCGCGCACGTCGCCGTCCACCTCGAGGAAGTCGTAGAAGTCGCCGCCCACGACGCGCGCCGGCCGGCTCACGCCGAAGAACGACACGCCCGGCACGCGCGGCAGCTCGCGCGGAAAAAGGCTCGTCTGGATCTCGCGCGCGATGTCGAGATCGCGCTCCATCTCCGCCCGGCGCGTGAGCTCCTCGTGGAGGCCGGCGGCCTCGAGCCCGAGCGCGCCTTGATTCGCGATCGTGAGCAAGTGGTCGAGGTCCTCGCGGGAAAGCTCTTCCTCGGAGCGCTTGCGCCCGACGGCGAGAAGCCCGAGGAGCTTGCCGTGCGTCGCGAGCGGTAGGACGACCGTGACGAACCGGCGCTTCGCCGCCGCCACGAACGCACGGGAATCGGCGTCGAGCATCCAGCCGTCCAGCTCGGCGAGCCTCACGGGAGCGCCCCTCTCGAGGACGAGCCGGGGCAGCACCGCCCCCATCGGAAGCGCGGGGAGGGCCCCACCGCCGGTCGAGCCGTCCGTGAAGGCCCCGTCCTCGCCGCGTGGCAGGAGGAGGTCGAGGCTCTCGAGCCGCAGGAGATCGGCCGTGCGCGACGTCAGGAGCGCCCGCAGCTTCGGCCTTTCGAGCTGCGACACGACAGAGCGGCTCATGTCCAGGAGCGCCTGCTGGAAGTCCGCGCGGTCGCGGAAGAACAGGCGGTCCACGACGCGCTGCATCCGCCTGCGCAGGGGATCGAAGAGAAGCACGACGACGAGGCCGAAGCCGAACGCGAACGCGGGAGACGAGAACAGCGTCGACGACGAGACGGTCGAGACGAACGCGTTCCCCGCCACGACGCAGAGCGCGTAGAACCCCGTGACGACGGCCGTCAGGATCGCGTACACGAGCGACTTGCGGACGATGACCTCGACGTCGAAGAGCCGGAAGCGGACGATCGCATACGCGAACGTGAGCGGAATGAGCGCCATCGGGACGACGCCCCACGCGAGATACCGGTCCTCGCGGAAGAGCGACGGAAAAAAGACGGCGAAGACGACGAACGGCACGATGCCGGCCACGGTGCCGAGCAGGAGGACGAGGATCGGCCGGCGCGCCGCGCGGTCTTCGCTCGTCCACCACGTGTGCGCGAGCGCGAGGAGGCCGAGGATGAGGTAGTCCGCGAGAAGGATCCAGTTGAGCGTGGGCGCGCCGTAAATGAGCCGCCGCGGACCGCCCCCTCTCGCGCCCGCCATCTGGAGAACGTAGAGGACGGGCGGAAGGGTGTACAGAAGAGTCAGGAGCAGCGGCGAGCGATTGAGAAAACGCTGGAGCGCGAAGAGCCACGGCGCCGGGGGCGCTCCGCCGGGTGCACGGTCGGCGAACCGGAACGTCTTTTTCTTCGGGAAGAGGAGGAAAAAATGCAGAAATACCGCCGGCAGAAGGAACAGGGCGAGCGTGCCGGCGACCTGCACGACGTAGTCGATCCAGTAGTAGCTGGACGGACGCAGCCGGCAGATGAAAAAGAGCATGAAGAGAATGCACAGGACGTAGAAGACCTGCACGGCCGGGTCGTCCGCCCGCCGCGAGATCACGAAAGCCCCCAGGACGAAGAAGAGGAGACCGAGGAACGCGAAGTAGAAGTACAACGCCGAACCCAGACGGAATGGCGTGAGGATGAGCTTCGTCTCGAACACGTCCTCCCCGCGCCTGACAAGGTAGTCCACGGCCTCGCCCGCGCCGTGGCGGCGCAGCTCGGCGGGCGCCTCGGCCGCCTTGTTGAGCATGTGGTGGCCGATGCCGAGCACGGTGTCCCCGGTCCTGAGACCCGCCTTTTCG
This sequence comes from uncultured Acidobacteriota bacterium, assembly GCA_937888435.1. GTDB lineage: Bacteria > Acidobacteriota > Thermoanaerobaculia > UBA5066 > UBA5066 > Fen-183. The sequence goes on along the minus strand of CALAQS010000277.1, from coordinate 2,052 downwards.
GCCGCGCCCCCGGGGACGAGGTCGCGGACGAAGATGCCGCCCACGGAGTACGGGTCGGGTACGACGCCGTCGTAGGCCTTCGCCATGAACATGTCCACGACGGACAGGACGGCAAGAAGGCAGGCGAGGACCCCGACGAAGACGAGCAGGCGCCTCGGCGAGCGGCCGGTTACGCCGACGGCGCCCTCCGGGCTGCTCGGGTCCGGCGTCAGAACCGACATGCGCTGCCTCAGTATACGAACGGCGTGCCACTTCGTTCCGAGGCAGGCGCCGAACCTGCGTGCGAGAATCCCGCGTCGTGACCCGTGGACTTTTTCTGACTTTCGAGGGGATCGAAGGCTGCGGCAAGACCACCCAGTTGAATCGTGCGGCAGAGTGGCTCGCGGCTCGCGGGCGAGTCGTCTTGACGACCCGAGAGCCCGGCGGAACGGCGCTCGGCCAGCGTCTCCGCCATGCCCTCCTCCACGCGCGCGAGAACGTCGAGCCGGGCGCCGAGCTGCTCCTCATGGTCGCCGACCGGCGGCAGCACGTCCTCGAGCTGATCGAGCCGGCCCTCGCCGAGGGCACGGACGTCCTGTGCGACCGATATATCGACTCATCGCGCGCGTACCAGGGCGCCGGCCGCGGACTCGGCGAAGCGGCCGTCGACGCGCTTCACCGCCGCTGGTGCCCTCGCGTTCCCGACCGCACGTATCTTTTCGATTGCCCCGTCGAAACCGCGCTCGCACGCGTCGCGCGGCGGGGCGGCGCCGGCATCGACAAGTTCGAGCGCGAGGAGATCGCTTTCCACCGCCGCGTGAGGACCGCGTATCGCCGCCGTGCCCGGAGCGAGCCGCACCGATTTCGCGTGCTTGACGCGAGCGGAACGCCCGACGCCGTGTTCGCACGCCTCGAAAAAGACCTCGAGGCCCTCTTCATCCCGCGCCGCCCGCGCGCGACGAGGCGCCGATGAGCGCAAGCGCTCCGGTCGTCCTCCTCTCCGGGCCGGGCAGCCGCCGACTCGAAACACTGGCGATCGAGGCCGCGGCCGAGGTCGTCTGCGGACCCGGCTTCGACCCCGAATCTCCCGCCGCGCGCCGCGTGTTCCGGCGCGAGCATCCCGACCTCATGGTCGTCGCTCCCGAGAGGCGGCGCCGCGTCAACCCCCCGCCGTTCGAGGAGACCGACGGCAAGGAGACGACGCTGCCGACCGCACTCGTGCGCGCGGTCGCCGCCGACGCGACGCGCTTTCCCTACGAGGCGCAGCGGCGCGCCGTCGTCTTCCTCGACGTGGACCGCACGGAGAGTGCGGCCTTCAGCGCGCTCCTGAAGATCCTCGAGGAGCCTCCCACGAAGACGCGCTTCATCCTCACCGCCACGCGCCCGCGCCTCCTCCCGTCCACGATCCTCTCGCGCGTCGCGCTCCGGCCCGTCCCGGGCGCCACGCGCGAAGAAACGGCCGCCGCCCTGAGGGGCCGCGGCATGGGTGAGGAAGAAGCCGAGGCGCGCGCGGCCTTCGCGCCGCACGACGCGGACGAAGCCGCCGAGCTGGACGTGGCCGGTGCGCGCGCCACGCGCGACGCGCTCCTCGAGGCCGTCTCCGGGGTTTTCCTCACGCGCTCCTTGTCCTGGTCGCTCGCCTTAGGAACGCTCCTCGGAGCCGACGACGGCCCCGAGGCCGTGCGCCGCCTCCAGCTCCTCGCGCAGCTCCTGCGCGACGCCGCGGCTGCGCCCGTCGATCCCGCCGGCCGCCACATCCTCTTCCGCGAGCGCTTCGCCGACCTCGCGCGCCTTGGCACGGCTCCGGCTGCCGACCTCCTCGACGCGGCGTCCGGCGCTCTCGCCCTCGCCGCGAGCCTCACGGACTCGCGCCGCAACGTGAAGCTCGCGACGGAAGCGTTCGCGCTCGGGCTGTGAGCGGAGACGAGCGGTCCGTTTCCCGAGGCGCGAAGGCCCTCGCGATCGCGCTCGCGCTGCTCGCACCCGCGCGAATGGCCTGGATCGTCTTCACGTATGGAGAGAACAACCTCTCGAACGACTACGTCGCGCGCGTCCCCATCGTCGTCGCGATCC
>CALAQS010000276.1 GCA_937888435.1 uncultured Acidobacteriota bacterium | reverse complement strand
GAGCCCGTCGGGGTCCACTTGAGCTGGAAACCCAGTCCCGGCGACTCGTTGAACATGCCGTACGACTGCCAGCCGTTGACGATCCAGGGCTCGATCTTCAGCTTGTCGCTCGGGAAGATCTGTATCCGGATCCCCTGGAAGAACCAGGGCGTGTTCGCCGAGACGTAGGACGGGATGTAGGTCCAGTTGTCGAAGTTGTAGTAGCTCCAGAGGCCGACGTACGACATGAAGATGCCGGCGTCGATGTTGATTCCGTTCATCTTGTCGATGTGGTAGCCGCCATAGGCCTCGGAGACGTAGCGCAGCGCGTTCGAGAGATCCCACTGCCCCCGCGAGGGGCTCGCGTCGTTGCGCGGGGTCTGCTCGGAGTAGCCCCCGAACTGCGTCATGAACCGCGCGCGCACGTTCTCCCAGTGGAAGTCGCCTCCGAGCCCGAGCTGCTGGAGCTGGACCTCCTGGGACCTGCCGGCCTCCGCGGCGCCGTCGATCGAGTGGTCCTTCGGGTGGGTGAATTCGTAGATGTAGTTCACGTCGGTGCGGATCTCCCCGGTGAAGTACTTGGTGTCGATGACCGGAGCCGGCGGCGCGTAGTTTCCGGAGGCCCAGGTGAAGTCGGCGAACGCGAACGGCTCAGCCGGCGCGGCCTTGGCGGGCGCGGCCTGAGTCGGGGCCTCCGCCGCCGGAGCAGGCGTCGCGGTGGGCTTGGGCTCGTCGGCAACGAGGCGGGAAGCCCCGAGGGTCGCGACGAGGGCGAAGGCGCAGGTCCAGCCGGAGAATCGAAAATCGCGCATGAAATTGAACCTCCAACAGTGCTTGATCATCGAGCCAGAGCTTGTACGTCTCAGGTACAAGAAATCCGGAAGGAACCCGAAAGAAAGGCCAAAGGTCGGCCCCTATTTCACGGGCTCGGCCACGAAGCGGTAGCCGATCCAGGGCTCCGTGATGATGTGACGCGGGCGCGAGGAGTCGGCCTCCAGCTTGCGGCGGAGGGCGCCGACCTGGACCCGGACCGTGTCCGGGCTCGGCGGTGAGGCCCCTTTCCAGACGCGCGCGGCGATTTGCGCATTCGCCACCGGCCGGCCGGCCGAGAGCGCCAGCGCCTCCAGGATCGCAAACTCGGTTGGTGTCAGGTGCACCTCGCGTTCGAGTCGTTCGCCTTGGAGGACGTGGCGTCGCTCACGGTCGATTCGCAGGCCGTGAAACTCGAGCACGGCTGGCCCCGCGTCCCCGAAACGCCTCAACTGCGCCCGCACCCGGGCCAGGAGCTCGTTGAAGGAGAACGGCTTCGCGAGGTAGTCGTCGGCGCCGAGGTCGAGCGCACTGACCCGATCTCGGTCGCTGCCCCCCTCGGAAATCACGATGATGGGGGTCTCGTCCGATAGGCGGATCGCCTCGATCAACTCGAATCCGGAAAGACGCGGCATAACGTCATCGGTCAAGACGAGGTCCGGGCGGCAGCGCTTGAAGAGCTCGAGGCCCTCTTGCCCATCCGCGGCCCTCACGGCCTCGAAACCCGCCTCCGTAAGGTCGGAGGTGAGGATTCCGGCAACCGCGGCGTCGTCGTCCACGATGAGGAGGAGCGGGATGGTGCGGGTCACGCGATCGCCTATCGCGGGACTGTGGGCCGGCGATCTTCCATCGGTCCCAAAGGTGATGGCGGGGGCAGGAAGAAGTCCGGAGGGAGAGCGAAGGAGGTTCTAAGGACGGTCGCCGGCGAACGGGGACTTTCCGGAGACACGAAGAAACAGCCCCGCGTCCGGGTGGTCCCAGACGATCCGGTCGACGTCGAACTCGCGAACGGCTCTGCCGAAGAGGAAGACGTATGCCACGAATCCAGCGATCGCCGGAACCAGACGGAGGTTCCCGCCCGCGGCACTCGCGGCTACGACCGCCACGGCGAGGACCGCGAAGGAGGCGACGACGAGGACGGCGGCCCGGAGGACGCGAGAGCGGGTGGGGCGGCCGGAATCGATCTGTTCCATCAACCCCAAAGTAGGCCCGCCTGCCCGAGAAAGTCCGGAGGGAGAACGAAAGAAGTTCTAAGGACGCGGTGACGTCACGCCGCAGCCCTGAGGCCGCGATTCCGCCCGGTTTCCTCCAGTGTCTTTCGGTGAACCGGTTCTCCTCGGACCTCGCCGTCGGGCGCGGGCCGACCTTCGACAAGCACGCTCGGAAGGGCGAGCTCGCGCAACGCATGTGCGAAGAAAAACAGGTAACCGGAAAAGCCGGCACCGGCGAAGATCAGGCGCGGCAGGCCTTCGTAGATGACCGCGACGAGGGCGCCTGCGCATAGGCAGACGATGGAGGCGGTGACCAGTCCGAGGAAAGACGCGACGGAGCGAAGCCTGGTGGGAGCAGAGGCCTTTCTCACGCCACGAATCTGCATCCCCGCCTCAAAGGAAGTCCGGAGAAGGACCTAAGGAGGTTCTAAAGGTCGCGGCTCACGCCTATCAAAAGGTGAGCGCGAGCGACGTGACCGCGAACAAGTCGTCCTTGCCGAAGTCGCCGCTTCTGTGCAACGGCCAGACTGCAGCGTCCGATCGGAATCCTCGCAGCTCGGTCCGCCACAATAGCCTCGGAACTGGCGTCACATCGACGCCGAGCGAGGCGCCGTTCGTGCGGAAGGCATCCGGGAGGCCCGTCATCACGATCACCTGATCAGGGTCGGCATACCGCTCCAGCCGGGCCACCAGGCTCACGCGAGGGCCGACCTTGTATTTGGCGAAGACGCTGAAGCCGTACCACGTCGCGGTCTTTCCGTCCGGGGTGCTCCGGCTCTGCGTGCCCAGCGAAAACGTCCCGGCGAGCTGCCAGCGGCTCGAGAGCGTGATCTGCGCGATGAGGTCGTGATAGAGGCGGTATTGCGCCGGGACGCCGTCCGCGGCGACGTCGCCGAAGAAGTTGTCGTACGAAAGGGTCAGGAGCGGAGAAGCGACGTAGTCGACCCGGATTCCCGTCGCGGGCGGGGTGTTGTAGTTGGAGATGTTCTGCCAGCCGTTGAGGACGAGGAGCTGGGCGGTGACCGCCGAGGACGGCGTCCACGTCAGCTTGACTCCCGCCTCGTAGTACGGTGAGAACTCGGCGATGAGGGACCGGGTGTACGCGAGATTGTCTCTAGAAATCCAGCCTTCGAGACCGGTATGGGCAAAGAATATCCCGCCATCGACCCAGAGCGTCGGTGAGATCTTGTATCCGATGGATGCCTCCTGGATGTACTGGCTCACGCTTGAACCGCTGACGTGCCCGATGTGGGGCTCGCCGGCGTAGTTCGCCTGGACGGACGTGCCGAACTGCACGGCGAACCGACCTCTGACGTCGGGACCATCGAGCTTGGCCTCGGCGAAGGCCAGATTCACATTGAACTCGGCGTGCCGGGCCGGTTGGGTGGTATACGCGCGATCGAACGTCGCCGGCCGGTCGAAATCCCAGGCGTAGTACCCGTCGACGAAGGCCCCGAACGTGACGGTTGGTTTGGTGTCGGTGGCTGCGGGCTTGGCTTCGGTGGCTACGGCCGCCGTCGCGGCCGGTGGCGGCGGCTCTTGCGCGAAGGCGGCGTTGTCGGCGAAGACGAAGACGGTCACGAGTCCGGCCGCGAGAAGGGTGGTGAGAATCGGGGTTGATTCTGAAAGGAAGGCGGGCGGCTGGCGAAGAGAGCTTTTCATGATGCAATCCTGCCCCCGGGGCGTCAAGGAACTCCGGACAAAGAGCCAAAGAAGTTCTAAAGAACGCGTGCGGGCGATCGTGCCGTCGGTGAGGTTCCGCGGTCTAGAGAGGTTCGGCCACGAAGCGGTAGCCGATCCAGGGCTCCGTGATGATGTAACGCGGGCGCGAGGAGTCGGGCTCGATCTTGCGGCGCAGCGAGCCGACGTGCACGCGCACGGCGTCGGGGCTCGTTCCCGGTGCCCCGTGCCAGACTCTTCCAATGATCTGGCGGATCGTGACCGGCTTGCCGGCCTGAATCGCGAGGAGCTCCAGGATCGAGAACTCGGTCGGGGTCAGGCGGATCTCGCGCCCGTCCTGGACGACGCGCCGCCGCTCGCGGTCGATGCTGAGCCCCGGAAACTCCAGCGGGGCGGGGGCCTCCTCGTCGAGGCTGCGCCGGAGCTGGGCCCGCACGCGGGCCAGGAGTTCCTGTACGGAGAATGGCTTTACGACGTAGTCGTCGGCCCCCAGGTCCAGGGCCCGGATCTTGTCCGTGTCGCCGGCCCGGACCGAAAGGACGAGGATGGGCGTCTTGGCAAGCTTGCGGACGGCCGCGATGAGGGCGAACCCGTCCGACTCGGGCATGGCCAGGTCCGTGAGAAGCAGCTCCGGCGGGTCGCTCTCGAAAAGGCGGAGTGCCTCGGCGCCGTCCCGCGCCTCCGTGGTCTCGTATCCTGCGGCCGAAAGCTCTGCGATCAGCGTCCGGCGGATGGCCGCGTCGTCGTCCACTACGAGAATGCGCGGAGAAGAAGGGGTTCGGATCATGGCCTCGTGGGCGTCGACGCGGGAAGGTCGACCCGGGCGATTGTCCCACCACCCGGTCGGTCGAGAAGGGCCACGTTCCCGCCCACGGCGCTGGAAAGGGTACGGCAGATCTCGAGGCCCAGTCCGCCGCGCCCCGAGCCTTCGCCGGACGAGGGACGCCCCGCGGCCTTGCTCTTGATGGCGGTTGAAACACCGGGCCCGCGGTCCAGGACCTCGAGCCAGACTCGGCTGGCGTCCAGGGGGCTGGGCTCGGCACGCAGCTCCAGCGGCCGATCGGGCGGGGCGGCCCGGGCGGCGTTCTCCAGGAAGTTCGCCAGGATCTCGAGAGCCAGCGCAGGGTCCACGAAAAGATCGGGGCAGTCGGGGTCGACGTGGATCTCGAGCGGGCGCCCCTCGAGCACGAGACGAAAGCTCTCGGTCGCGCGGTGAAACAGGTCGGCCGCCGGCGTGGGCTCGGGATGCGGCACGAAGGTACCGGCATCCAGCCGCGCCATCGCGAGGAGATTGTCGATCCGCCGTGAGAGCCGTTCGGTCTCACGCGCCACGACGTCCAAAGTCTCGTGTAGGTCAGCGTCGCCCCGCCCTCCCCGACGCAGCGCTTCGAGACCCATGCGGATCGCGGTCATCGGCGTCCTCAGATCGTGGGAGACCGCGCGAAGGAGCGACGTCTTGAGGGCGTCGCTCTCCCGCAGGGCGTCCAGGTGCGTCCGCTCCCTCAGGAACCGCTCCCGTTCGACGGCCAGCGCCACCAGCCGTCCGACCGACTCCAGAGCGCTGCGGTCCGCGCGGGTCCCCCGGACGACGAGGACACCGCTCGTCTTCCCGCCGACGGCCACTGGGAGATAGACATCGCGCGCGCCGCCTTCCGCCGGCACCTCGGCGGTCTCGCCGCGTCGTCCGACGGTCTCCACGAGCGGATCGTCGGGCTGGAGGGCGTTCTCGCCCATGACGCCCACGATGTCCGTGCGGGTCTCGTTTCGGAAGAGGACGAGACCCCCGGCCCGGGCGCCTAGCGTCTTCAGAGCCTTGCCCGCTGCCTCGCCGAGGGCCCCCACGCGGTTCGTGGCCGTGAAGAGGTCGATCGAGAGGTCGTAGAGCGCCTCGATCTCCGCGCGCCGGGCGTCGGCATCGGCGGCGCGGCGCTGTGCGCGGGTGACGAGCCGACTCACGACGACGGAGGCGAGAAGGAATGTCGCGAGCGCCACCCAGTTCGCGGGGTCGGCGATCGTGAACGTGCCGACGGGTTCGAGGAAGAAGAAGTTGTAGCTCGCGGTCGCGGCGAGCGACGCGACGGTCGAGGCCACGAGGCCGAAACGGACCGCGACGAGGAGGACGACGACGAGGTAGACGAACCCGATCGTCGTCGTATTCGCGTGGAGCCAGCGCCCGAGAAGAGTCGCGGCAGCGGATCCGGCCAGAGCGGCGGTGATCCCCGCCGCGAGCCGCGCCGCGTTCCCGGCACGGGCCCGCGGCGATGACCCCCCGTCAGCCATGAATGTTGTGTCCGTGAACGGCCTCCGCCGCCTCGTGCAGCGCTTCCGACAGCGTCGGGTGCGCGTGGATCGTGCGAATCATCTCCTCGGTCGTCGCTTCGAGCCGGAGGAGGGCGCCGCCCTCCGCGATGAGCTCGGTGGCATGCGGGCCGACGATGTGGACGCCGAGGATCTCGTCGTACTTCGCGTCGGAGACGATCTTCACGAAGCCTTCCTGAGAGGGCTCCATCATCGTCTTGGCGAGGACCGAGAAGTTGAACTTTCCGGTCTTCACGACGTAGCCGCGCTCTTTCGCCTTCGCCTCGCTGAGGCCGATCGACGCGACCTCGGGGTCGCAGTACGTGCAGCCCGGCACCTGGTCGCGGTTCACGGGCACCGTCGGATGGCCGGCCATCGTCTCGGCGGCGACGATGCCTTCGGCGGACGCGACGTGCGCGAGCCAGATCGTGGGTGTGACGTCCCCGATCGCCCACACGCCCGGCACGTTCGTGCGCTGGTGCGCGTCCACCCTCACGTAGCCGCGGTCCGTCGCGACGCCCACGGCCTCGAGGCCGAGCCCTTCGGACAACGGCTTGCGGCCGACGGCGAGAAGCACCTTCTCGACGGACCACGACAGCGGCCCGCCGTCCGGCCCCTTCGCGTTCACCGTGACCGTCCCGTCTCCGTTCGGCGTGACGGACTCGACGCCCGTCTTCGTGCGCACCTCGATGCCGCGCTTCCTGAAGACGCGCTCGACCTCTTTCGAAATCTCCTCGTCCTCCACGGGCAGGACGCGCGGCAGAACCTCGACAAGGACGGTCTTCGTGCCGTAGCGCGAGAAGCAGGAGGCGAACTCCGCTCCCACGGCCCCCGAGCCGATCACGAGGAGCGACTTCGGGACCGACTGCGACTTCAGGATGTGATCCGAGTTCAGGACGCTCTGGCCGTCCGCCTTCAGGAACGGCAGGTCGCGGGGCACCGAGCCCGTCGCGATGAGGACGTTTTTCGTGTTCAGCGCCGTCTCGCCCGCGTCGCCCTTCACGGCGACCTCGTGCGGCGAGACGAGTCGCCCGAGCCCCGCGTGGACGTCGACCTTGTGCTTCTTCATGAGGTATTCGACGCCCTTGGCGCCCCGGAAGACGACCTTGTCGCGGAACTTCACGACGCCTGGAAAGTCGAGCTCGACGCCGGCGGTCCTCACTCCGAAATCGGCGGCATGGTTCTTCGCTTCGTCGTACAGAGAGGCCGACTTGAGCATCGCTTTCGTGGGGATGCAGCCGCGGTGCAGGCAGGAGCCGCCGAGACCGACGTTCGGGATCTTCGCGTCCTTCTCGACGATCGCGGTCCTGAGGCCGAGCTGGGAGGCCCGGACGGCGGCGACGTAGCCGCCCGGTCCCGAGCCGATCACGACCAGGTCGTACATTCCAGTCTCCTATCGGTCCGGCCGGCGCGGGTGCGCGGTGGCGGGCGCCGGAGCGAACGGAATTATAGGGGGAGTCGCTCAGCCAAAGAGGATGCCGAGGAGCCCGCCCGCGAGGACGAGCCAGGCCGCGTTGATCCGGAACGCCGCGAGAATCGCGGCGCTCGCGAAAAACAGTGCGATCGTCGGGCCGTTCGTCAGCGCGGGCCGCGCGAACTGGAGCGTCACGGACCCCATCAGCGCGAGCGCCGCGACGTTCACGCCGTCTAGGAAAGCGCCCAGGAGCTTCGACTGCCGCAGCCGGGGCACGAAGGGGCCCATGACGGCGACCAGGGCGAAGGCGGGAAGAAAAATGCCGAGCGTCGCGACCGCCGCGCCCGGCAGACCCCCGAGCACGTAGCCGATGAAGGTCGCGGTGGACGACAGCGGTCCCGGTGTGAACTGGCCGACGGCGACGGCGTCGAGAAGCTGAGCGCTCGTGAGCCAGTGCCAGCGCTCGACGAGATCCGCCTTCAGGTAGGCGAGCAGCACGTAGCCGCTGCCGAAAAGGACGGCGCCGGTCTTCAGGAAGAAGAGGAAAAGGCTGGTAAGAGAGAAAGAGGAAAAAGGAACGCCGAGGGAGAAGAGGGGAAGAAAGAGAGATTTCTTAGAAAGGGGAAAAAGAAGAGAAGATTTCTTAGGAGGGGCATGAGGTTCGGCGCCCTCAACGCGCTCCGGCGGCACCGGCGCGGTGGCGTCGTTCGTCCCCCTTCTGAGAAAAACCACCATTGCGAGAGCTGAGGCACAACCTGAAACGAGCAGCAGGACGATCTCGTTGACGAAAAAAGTGGCAGCGAGGGCGGCGAGGCCGAGCGCCAGAAGGAATCTGTTCTTCACGGCGGTGCGACCGAGGCTGACGAGCGCCTGCGCGATGAGCGCGAGGACGACAGGCTTGATGCCCCCGAAGAAATGCGGGAACGCGGGCAGCGAGCCGAAGCGCACGTAGACCCAGGCGAAGACGGTCACGAGGAGCGTCGCCGGCAGGACGAATCCGAGGCCAGCGGTGAACAAGCCCGCCCACCCTCCACGAGCATGGCCGATGAAGAGCGCCATCTTCGTGGAGTTCGGGCCCGGCGCGAGGTTCGTCGCGCCGAGGAGGTCGAGAAACTCCTCGCGCGTCATCCAGCCGCGCCGCGTCACGACCTCGTGCTCCATCATCGAAATGTGGCCCGCGGGCCCGCCGAAAGCCGTCGCGCCGAGGCGCAGGAAGAGCGCGGCGAGATCCTTCAGGTCGGCGCGGTTTCCTCTCGAAGGCGCGAACACGGCCGGCTCCTTCCTCGCGCTCAGGCGAGGAGCTTCTTCACGAGCGCGCCGGTATCGACCGAGCCGAGGCCCGTCGTCGGGTCCCAGCCTTTCGTCGCCTGATAGCCCGTGACGCCGCCGTACGAATTGTCACCTTGTGTGATGTCCCGGAAAGGCGAGGCCCCTTGGTCCTCCGCGTAAAGTGCCGCGTTCGCGGCGCCGAGGCGCGGCCGCCCGGCCGCCGCGCGCGCGGCATTGACGTGCGCGAGGATGCCGGACCAGATCGGCGCCGCCACGCTGGTTCCTCCCGCGGCGGTCCACTTGCGGCTCACGAAGATCGAGAGGCCGGGATCGGGCGACGCGACGGCCGCGACGTCGGGAATGCCGCGGCCGGTCACGCCGCGGCGCGCGCCAAGCGCCGCCTTCTGCCACGCGGGGACGGCAACGAACCGCGAGAAGCCCCCGCCCGTTGCTCCGCGATTCGGGCCGTCGTTCCAGGCGCTCTCCGCGAAGGAGAGGCCTTTAGGGACGAGCTTCGTGCCTCCGACCGAGGTCACCTCCGGGACGACGCTCGGAAAGTCCACATGGCGCTGGCCGTCGAAGGCGGCGTCCTCCGGCAGGACGTCGCCCGCACCGGCGTCGCCGGAGGCGCAGACGAACGTGATGCCGAGGAGCGCGCAGGAGAGGAAAAGCTGGCGAGTCTGGTCGTACCGGCGGGACGTGGCGAAGCCGTCCTCGGGCATGCCCCACGAGATCGAGACGATCGAGGGGCGGCGCGCGTCGGGCGCGTCGAGGAGCGCGCTCAGAAAATCGACCCAGCCCGTGTCCGTGTTGGGCGCCCACCACAGGTCGAGATCCGCGCGCGGCGCGGTGCCCCGTACCCAGTCCATGTCGAGCGCGACCTCTACGTCGGCGTCGCCCGTTTTTCCCTGGTAGTCGTTCTTCGCGCCCGACACCGAGACGTCCGTGACGTCCCCAGCGGGCAGGCCGTAGTGCGTGCAGAAAGCCGCGAAGTCGTCGCTCGAGAATCCGCCTCCGAACTCGAGGATCGCCACATGCTCGCCGCGGCCGCCGGTCGTGACCGGGTCGGGGAGCGCGTAGGCGGCGCGAATCTCCTCGGGCGTGAACCCGCCTCCGGGTCCACGAGTCGCAGCGGCGCCCCGCCGCGGCACCTTGGAGCGGGGCGGGGCGAAGATCGGCGGGAAGCGCCGGGCCGCGGGGAGCGTGTTGAGACCCGCGACGCCGCGGATCACGGACGCGAGAGACGCTGGAATCGAGGGGTCCCGCTCGGCCGCGACGGCCCGCCGTACGCGAGGCGACAGGGCGCGCGGCAGGTCATAGGCTCCGAGAGGGATATCGAACGCGCGCGAGATCTTTTCCGCCGGGCCGTGGCCCTGGACCGCGGTGCGCGCCCCGGCGACCCCGTCCACGGTGAGCCCGGCGTCCCTGAGGAACGCCAGCACCGCGTCGAGGTCCTGATACCCGGGCGCGACGAGCGTGCGCACCTCATCGGGCGAGAGGTGGCGCCCGTAGACGGAGCTTTTCGGGTCCGCGACGGCGGCCGCGGCCTCGCGCAGCATGCGCATGTCCTTGGCATGGAGGAGAACCGTGAAGCGGATCTCCTCGTCGGGCGGGCACGGCCCCGTCCGGCGCGCGAGCGGCAGTCGCCGCGAGACGTGACGGGGCAGGACGAATCGCTGCACGCTCGTCAGGCTCCTGCAATGGGGGCGAGCCGCTCCCACACGGTCATCACGTCCATGAGGTGGCCGCCCACCTGCTGCGTCGGAGCGCCCACGATGAGCCGGTCGCCGGAGATCCGGTAGAAGCGGACCTGATCCGTACCGACCCAGTTCGGGAAGAGGGATTGTGAGACGTGATGCACGACGACGCCGTGCGTCTCGTCCGCCACGTAGGTGCCCGAGTAGGCGACGTAACCGAAGAAGGCGGCCCCGACCTCCTCCGGCGTGCCGAGCTGCTGGTCGTTCGCGGCGAATCGGGGGCGGTCTCCACGCATGATCTGCATCGCCATGTAGCCGATCGAGTCGTAAAGGCAAAGCCCCAGGAAGTTCGTTCCGAACGGAAACACGACCTGTCCTTCGGAGCGAAACTCGAAAACGAGCAGCTTCCAGGCCCCGGCGAGAGAAGTCCCGTGCATGTCGGAAGCGATCCTACTCCGGCTGGTCCCGAGCGAGGGCGTCCGCAAAAGGTGTCCGCCCGACGGTATGCTCCGTGCAGGGGGCAATCGAGGGTCTCCTCCCCGAGGAGTCCCGGAGGAAACATCTTGAGTCCTTTCCCGCGGCGGTCCGCTCCGGCCTGGCTGGCGGTGGCCGCGTTTTTTGCCCTCGGCGTCGCGAGGCTCCACGCCGACCTCGACTCTCTGAACGTGAAGAAAATGGGCCGAACCGTTTCGAGGTACAGAGACGACGTGCTGCAGGTCGTCATCGGATACAAGCACGCGCAACACCACCTCGACAGCCGCTGGATTCTGCTCGAAACCTGCCTCTCCGCGACGGGCAGTCAGCCGGTGGAGATCTATCGCGAAGACGTCGTGCTGTTCGGGCCGGATGGAACGCGAATGCCCTTGCCGAGCCAGAAAAAGATGGCCCAGGGAATTCCCGACCTGAGCCGCATGCTGCTTCAGGCGCGCGCGACCCGCGATCCGCTCGGCGGCTACTTCCCGGGATGTTACCGAGAGGAACGGCTGGGTTTCTTCGCCGTGCCGGGCGAGGGGATCGTTTTCGATCAGGTCACCGTCGACCGTGAGACGCTGGCCTGGGGTCACCTCTTCTTCGAGTCCCCGAAGGGCCGCTTCGAGCCGGGAATCTACACGCTCGTGATGGAGAACAAGGTCGCCCACGTCCGGCTGCCGCTCGCGCTCGGAATCGACGGGACGCTCGAGCGCACGAAGTAACCGGGGAGAGCAGCGGACCTCTCGCATAATCGCGACATGAGCGCCGCCGCACCGCCGCCCGCGCCGCGCGCCGCGCGCGGGGCCGCGCTCGCGGTGCTCGTTGTCCTTCTCGCGACCGTCGACACGCGCTCGTACGGCCTCATCCCCGACGGCAAGGAGATGCTTTCGGCCGCCGCGGCCGTTGCGCGTTTTCTGGAGATCGGCGTCTCACGAGACTTCGTCAACGCTCCGCGCCGGCCGGCGGGCGACGCCGTTTCGCGTTACGGCATGGGGCTGTCGCTCGCCGAGGCCGTACCCGGGACCGTGACGAGTGTTCTTCGCGCGGCGGCACCTTCGGCTCCCTCGGCGCCCGTTTTCGTTCTGCTGCCGATCGCCTGCCTCGTCGCCGCCGCATGGGCGACGGGGCGCTCCACAATTCTTCTCGGCGCGACGCCCGGCTGGGCCGCGGCCTCGGGCGCGGGTCTCGTCCTCGCGACGCCGCTCTGGGGCTACGCGGCGAGCGACTACGGGGAGCCGCTGCAGGCGTTCTGCGTCGCGCTCGCCGTCCTCGGCGTCGTGGAGCTGCGCGAGGCCCCGGCTTCTCGCCGCTGGCAGGTCGTCCTCGGCGTCTCTGCGGGCTTCGCGATTCTCACGAAGACCCTGCTCGTCTTAACGGTGGCGCCGCTCCTCGTGTGCGCGCTGTTCTGGAGAAAAAAAGAGAGAGGATTCTTAGAAGGGAATAGGGCGGGGAGAACGAACGATCGCGCTCCGTCGACGTCGAGGCGCGGCCGAGGCCGGGAGGAGCGAGCGGCGCGGGCCCGGGCGCAGCGTGGCGGCGGCGCGGCTCCCGGTCGCCTCATGGAGCCGTGGCCGCTGCTCTTCTCATTCTCAGGAATTCTCGTTCTCTGGGCTCTCTTCGAATTCGCGCGCTTCGGCAAGCTCTTCGGAGGGTATGCGGGGGAGACGTTCTCATATCCCTTCTTTACAGGGCTCCTCAGGCTGACGGTGCTCCCAAACAAGGGGCTGTTCTGGTACGCGCCGATCGTTCTCCTCGCGCCGTTCGGCTTCTTCGAGCTCCGCCGGCGCGATGCGCGGCTGGCACTCGCCTGTGCCGCGTCGGCCCTTTCTCTCCTTCTCACCGCGTCCGCATGGTGGGCGTGGGACGGGCAGGCGGGATGGGGGCCGCGCCTTCTGCTGCCCGCGTTGCCGCCGCTTCTCGTTTTCGCGGGTCTCGCGCCTTCGGGTTCCACCCGGCCGGTGCGCTTCGCCGGAGCGCTCGCGCTCGTCCTCGGCACCGGCGTGAATCTGCTCGGCGCCCTCGTCCCGTTTCCCGCGGTCTACGCGCTTTCGTCCGTCGTGCCGCCGCAGCCGATCCCGGAGCGACGGGCGGAGGGCACGGAGTACGAGATCGAGCGCGGAGCGGACGGCGTCCTTCGCGCGACGGCGCCCCATCACCTCTCGCTCACGCCCTCCTGGTCGCCGATCCGCGTTCACGCGCTGCTTCTGGCGGCGAAGCTGCGGGGGGGCGTCGCGGAGAGTCTGGCGAGGGAAGGTCTCCCGCAGCTCGATCCGCCTTTCAGACTCATCTTGCCGAGAGAGCCCGCTCCCGCGATGCTCCTCGCGCTCCGGCCGGTTCGCGTCGGGTGGGGACGCGAATATTTCTTTGAAAGGGAAGAGGGATTTTCGGATCCCTGGGCGGACGCGATGCGGGATCAGACCGTCCGCGCGATCGACATGAAGAACTACGCGCGGGCGCACGTGCTGGGGGAAGAGTTGCTCAGAAAGAGGAAGAAAGACCCGGATTCGGAAGCTTCGAATGACCCTCGCATCGTTGCGCTGATCGCCGAGGCGCTACGCCTCGACGGCGGCCAGGGTGCGAGGGTCGACGCGCGCGACTCGGGTGCTGCGGCGTCCCTCTCTTTCCTTTCTAAGCAGATTTTGTTTTCTTCTTCTTCCTGCCACCCGTGGATCCTCTTCGTGCGCGCGATGGCCGAGCCGCCCGGCGACGTCTCGTGCCTACCGGAGCGCCAGCGCGAAGGCTTCGCTCGCGGCCTCGAGATTGCCCGTCAGCGTGGCTGGGCGCTCACGGAGTGGAACCGGGTGGCGACGACGGGGCGGCCGTAGGTGGCGTCGCCAGGCGGAGGCGCATCAGGAGTTGCGTGTCGCCGAATGGCTCGATCGAGATGGCGCGCGCTTCGAGCCCCCGCCGTAGCGGCGGGAGCCAGCCGCGCAGCCAGACGAACTTCGACCAGGTTTCGGTGTTCTTCTCGATCGCGGCCGCGTTGTCCCACAAGAAGCGCGAGAAAAAGACCGTGTCGACCGGCGCGTCGGGAGCCGTGACCTGCCCGGCGATCCCCACGGCGCGCGCGCCGGACTCGTCCACAACGAGCGAGGCGAGGCCGACACGCCCCAGGTCGCCGCGCCGGACACGCTCGAAAATCTTCCCCTCCTCCTGGCCCCAGTCCA
>CALAQS010000275.1 GCA_937888435.1 uncultured Acidobacteriota bacterium | reverse complement strand
CCGCCACGAAGTAAGCCCCAAAGAACAGCTTCGAGCTTCGACGCCCGGGCCTCGTGCCCGGGCGTTTTTTCATTCAGAGAGTGAAACAAGAAGGCCCTAGTCGAGTCTCCATCGATTGTGGAGCCACAGCCACTGTTCCGGGTGACGCCGGATCATCGTCTCCAGAATCCCGTTCAGGCGGGCGGTGAGCTTCTCGAAGCCTCTTTCCGCCTCGGAGAGCTGGCGGACGTCCAGGGCCGGCTCGAAGGTCAGGCGCCAGCGTGCCGGGGCAATGCGAATCGCCGCCGCCGGGATGACGAGGGCCTCCGTGCGATCCGCGAGCTTCGCGAGCGCCGAAGACGTCGCGGTCGGCTGACCGAAGAAAGGAGCCGTGACGGCATCCGGCGGGCGGGCGTGCTGATCGTTGAGGATGCCGATCGCGCCGCCTTTCCGGAGGACACGCAGCATTTCCCGCGCCGCGTCACGCTTGGCAATCACGGAGTTCCCCGTGGACGTGCGCAGGCGCGTGAGCGGGGCATCGAGTAGCGGGTTGTCGAGCGGGCGGGCGATGACGCCCGAAGGAATGCCCAGCGCGCCAGTGCCGAGCGCGGCCCACTCCCAGTTCCCGAGATGCGCGGTGAGGAACAGAACGCCACGCCCGCTCGCGAGAGCGGCGCGTGCGACCTCGGCTCCTTCCGTTTCGATCCTCGAAAGAGCGTCCGCGGGACCATGACCCATCGCGTGGAGGAGCTCCGCCGCGAGGCCGCCGAAGTGCTCGAAGACGCGGACGGTGAGGGCGTCGATCCCGGCGGAGGGAAGATCGGGGAACGCGCGCGCGAGATTTGCGCGCGCAAGATTCCGGCGCCTCCCGTCGAGCCTCAGATAGAGGCGGCCGAGGGCGCGGCCGAACGCCTCTGCGGCCTCGGGCGTCATCTTCGCGAGAGCGGCACCCGCGGCGCCGGCGGCGAGCGCCTCGAGTCGATTCCGGAATGCGGTGCGCTTCTTCGGCATCGGTCCTCAGGAGGGCGGGCGCGCGAGACGCGCGAGCGCGTCCGCGACGAAGCCGGGCTCCGTGACCGCCATTTCGACGGCGACGCGGAAGAGAGGAAGTCTCAGGCGCCCCTCCAGCTTGACCGCGTCCTTCTCCGTCGTGATGACGGCGGTCGCTCCGGCCTCCTCGGCCGCACGCTCGATCCGGCCGAGCGCGAAGGGCGCATACGGGTCGTGGTCGCGAAACGTCTCGACGCCGGCGGGCGCGATTCCGAGCGAGGCCAGCGTTCCGAGGAAGGCATTCGGGTGCGCGAGGGCGGCGACGGCGACGAGCGTCTCTCCCGGCAGGTCCTCGGCGCGGACCTCTTCTCCGGAATCGTCGCGAATGCCGAGGACACGGGTCACGGCATGGTAAACGGGCGCGCCGGGGGCCCAGCGTGCCGCGAGGCCGCGCGCGGGGGCGGAATCCGCCTGCTCGCACTTCGTCACGACGACGAGGTCGGCTCTCTCCAGCGAGGACAGCGGCTCGCGCAGGCCGCCCTGGGGCAGCAGCGCCCCGCCCGCGTCGGGCGCGGTCGCATCCAGGAGCACGACGTCGAGGTCGCGCGCGAGGGCGACGTGCGAGAAACCGTCGTCGAGGAGGTGAAGGCCCACGTCGGGCACGAGCGCTTCCACGCGCCGAGCGGCGGCGACGCGGTCGCGGTCGGCCACGATTGGAACGCGGGGAAGCGCGCGGGCGAGGACGGCGGCTTCGTCCCCGGAATCGCGCACCGAGGCGACGGCGCCCGCGCCATCCGAGACGACGACCGAGCCGCGCGTCGCCCGGCCATAGCCGCGCGTGAGAACAGAGGGCCGGATCTCGCGGCCGAGGAGCTCGCCCGCGAGCCACCGCACGAAAGGCGTCTTGCCCGTGCCGCCGGCCGCGAGATTACCGACGGAGAGCACGGGGCGTCCCGCCCGGCGAACCCGGAGGAGACCGCGACGATACGCGGCGAGCCGCGCCGACACGGCGGTTCCGTAAAGAGCGGCGAACGGCGCGAGGAAGGTCACGCGCCCGGCGCTCCGGAGAAGGCCAGTTGGAGCGCGGCTTCGGCGGCGGTCCGCGCGGCCCCGGCGTTGCCCGCGAAGAGGTCGCGCGTGACGGCCGTCGCGCGGGCGCGCGCCTCCGTGTTCACGAGGAGGGGCCGGAGCGCCTCGGCCGCCGAACGAGCATCGGCTGCCGCGAAGACGGCGCCCTCGGCGGCCTCGAGCGCGGAGCGGATGTTCCCCGTCGACGGCCCATGGACGACCGGCGCTCCGGCGCGGAGCGGCTCGAGGACGTTGTGCCCGCCCTTCGGCGCGAACGACCCGCCGAGAAGCGCCGCCTCGCCGAGGGCATACGTTCCGGCGAGCTCGCCGACCGAGTCGAGAAGGAAGACGTCGGCGCTCTCTCTCTCTGGCGGTTCGAGGCGTGAGCGCCGGACGACGGCCAGCCCGTCCGCCCCCGCGCGGCGCTCCGCAGCGTCGAAAGCTTCCGGCTGCCGGGGCGCGAGAACGAGAAACACTCCGGGCGCGCTCAGGGCGAGTCTGCGTCGCACCTCGAGGACGAGCGGGATCTCGCTCTCGGCGATCGAGCCCGCCACGAGGATCGGACGTCCGTCCGCGAGGCGGCGCAGGCGCTCGGCGAACGGCGGCTCGGGCGCGGGAGCGCGGTCGAACTTGAGGTCGCCGCCGACCGCGATACGCGAAGAGGGGACGCCGATCTCCTCGAAGCGGGAAGCGTCTTCTCTCGTGCGCGCCAGGACGCGCGTGAGGGCGTCCCAGGAGCTGCCGAAGAGGCGCGCGATTCGCCGGTACCGTCGCGCGGATCGCTCCGACAGGCGCGCGTTCACGACGAGGACCGGGATGGCGCGGCGCCGTGCCTCGCCGAGCACCGCGGGCCAGAGCTCGGTCTCGACGAGGACCAGGAGGCGCGGGCGAGTGGCGTCGAAGAACCGCCGGACGGAGGACGGCACGTCGAGCGGGAACGGCCGCCAGGCGCCGGGTCGCCGGCGTGAGAGAAGGCCCACGCCCGCGGGCGTCGTGGACGTGAGCAGGAGCGGCAGGCCCGGGTCGAGCGAAGCCAGCAGCTCCGCGAGTGTGAGGGCGACCTCCACCTCTCCTACGGAGACGCCCTGAATCCAGACCCCGCCCGAATTCCCGGGTCCTCGAGCAGAAGGGAAAAGCCTCGAAACGACGAGTGGAAACAAGGGGGCCTCGGAGGGCAGGGCCGACATCAAATCGAGTCCTGACAAGAATTTATCGCCGCGCTCCACTCGCGTCGAGCATTATACTTCGGAAGGTTAAGGGGGTCCCTGCGGCTGGTAGACGATGACGAGTCCGCGAACGTAAAAGACGCCGAAGCGATGCGTCTCGTCTCGTCCGCTGCCCGTCCGGATTCTTCCGAGCCGCCGGCCGAGGGGCCCGGCTCGCGGGTGGCTTCGCCCGGGTCTCCCGGAGCTCCTGCCGAAGAGCGCGCGCTCGCGCGTCGCGCCGCGCGAGGCGATGCCGAGGCCTTTGCCGAGCTCGTCGCCCGCCGGACGCCCGGCGTCCTGTCGTTCCTCAGGCGACTTCTGGGAGACGCCGAGGACGCGCGCGACGTCGCGCAGCTCACGTTCGTGCGGGTCTGGGAGAACCTCGAGCGGTACGACCCGGCATACGCGTTCTCGACGTGGCTCTTTCGCATCGCCGGCAATCTCGCGATCGACGCGCTGCGCGCGCGCGGCACGCGGCAGCGCACGGAGGCCGAGAGCTTTCGCCTCGTGAAAGGCGCACGCACGAGCGCGGAGCCCGACGGCCCCGCGCTCCTCGCCGAGAGCGAGGTCCGCCGCGTGTTCGAGAGCTGCGCGAGCGCCCTGTCCGCCAAGCAGCGCCTCGTGTTCGTCCTGAGGGAGTTCGAGGACAAAGACAGCCACGAGATCGCCCAGATCCTCGGGTGCCGCGAATCCACCGTGCGCAATCACCTCTTCCAGGCCCGCCGCCTCTTGCGCGTCGAGATCCGGAAGAGGTTTCCCGAGTTCGTGGCGGGGCGGCAGAGATGAAAACGCCCTGCCCGGAGTCCGCTCGTGTGCTCGGCGCGGTCCGTCACCTTCTTTCAGAAGAAATTCTTTCTTCCTCTCTTCCCTCTCTGTCTTCCGAACTGAAGGCGCATCTCGCAACCTGCGCGTCGTGCGCGGTCGAGGCGCGCGCTGTCGACCCGACGCTTCTCTTCGTGCCGCTCGGCGCGTCCGCCGCGGCCGCTCCGGCGGCGGAGGACGTGCGCCGCGTCACGGATGACGTGCTCGCCGAAGTGCGGCGGCGTTCCCGCGTCACCGCTTCTCCGGCGACGCGCCCCTTCTTCTCGCGCCGGTTTCTTCAGGCGGCCGCGCTCGTGGCTCTTGCCGCGGGGCTTTTCGGCATCGGAGGAGTTCGCTTCGCCCAAAAGGAGCAGGCGCGGGCGCCGGCGGGCCTCACGCCCACGCGGGATGACGGACAAGACAGGCCGGACACGCGCGAAGCCCTCGACGTGCGCCCGCCTCTTCGGCCCCTGATCCAGGATCTGAAGAACCCTGGTGCGCGGGTCTACGAGTTCGCCGCCGTCTCACCGAAGGAGCCGAGCGTCGTCTTCATCGCGGACCCGCACGCGGATCTCTGAGCCATGAGGTTTCGTTCCGCCCGGCTTCGGATCGCCGTCCGGGCCCTCGTCCTGGCGTTCGGGACCCTGCTCGCCGCCGGCGGAACGTCCGCGCTCGGCGCCCCGCAGACGCAGACGGTCGTCAAGGTTTTCACACTGAAGTACCGCAAGGTCGAGGACGCCCTGGCGGTCCTGCGTCCGCTCCTTTCGGATTCGGGCGCCGTTTCCGTCGTCCTCGAGACGAACCTGAATTCCCTCACCGTCCGGGGGGCGCCGGCGCGCGTCGAGCAGATCACCCGGGCCGTCGCGGCGTTCGACGTCCCGCTCCGCGCCATCGATATCGCCGTCACGCTTCTGAAGTCCGCGTCAGAGAAATCGCGGGCCGCCGAGAAGACGAACGTCTCGGAGGAGATCCGCGGAATCGGCGAGAAGCTCAAGAAGCTCTTCAACGTGACCGATTTCACCCGGCTCGACTCCGCCGTCGTCCGGGGCGTCGAGGGCCAGCGCGTGGCGTACTCCATGGGCGGCGGCTACCGCCTCGAGTTCCTCCTCGAGCCGTCGCGCGACGGCTCCCAGGTCCAGCTCCGGGATCTGTCCCTCGAGCGTGTGCGGCGCGAGGCGGGCAAGGAGGTCCGCGGCGAGATCCTCCGCACGTCCATCAACGTCAAGCTCGGGCAGCCTTACATTCTCGGCGTCGGCCGCGACGAGTCCGCCGCGGACAAGCTCTTCGTCGTCATCTTCGCGAACCTGCGCCAGCCGGGGCCAGGAATCTTCCTGAACTGATGCCGACGTACGTCTGCCGCGTCGGGATGGGTGACGGCGCGATCGTCACGCGCGCGTTCGAAGCGCCCGACGAGAGCGCGCTGAAGGCCGAGGTCGCGCGTCTCGGCGCGAGGCTCTTTTCCGTGAAGCTCGCCGGCGGCGGGGACGCCCCTGGCGCGGCCGGTGGCGCGCGCTCTGTGCTCCGCGCCCTGGCGGGGCTCATGCCGCGCCGCGGCCATTCGGTGAAGACGGGGGAGTTCCTCGTCTTCAACCAGGAGCTCGTCGCGCTCCTGAAGGCCGGCCTCCCCATCGTGAACGGCTTCGACATCCTCCTCGAGCGCCAGGAGAATCCGCGCTTCAAGGCGATTCTAAAGGACGTCCGCGACCAGCTCGTCTCGGGCGCCGCGCTCTCGGACGCCTTCCTCTCGCACGGCGACGTCTTCCCGCGGCTCTACGCGACTTCCCTCAAGGCCGGCGAGCGCTCGGGCGAGATCGAAAAGGTGCTGCGCCGCTATCTCACCTATCAGAAGATCCTCGGCGGGATCCGGCGCAAGGTGACGGGGGCCCTCGTCTATCCGGCGGTCCTCATCGCCCTGTCCATCGGGCTCGTCGCCATCCTGATGACGTACGTCATCCCGAAGTTCCGGGAGTTCTTCGCGGGCTTCGAGGCGGGCCGGCTGCCCCTCATCACGCGGATGGTGGTTGGGGCGGCCGACTTCCTGCACGCGCACGTTCTCGTCATGGCGGCGGCGCTCGCCGTGGGGGGCGTCATTCTCTCCCGCTGGAAGTCGAGCGATGCGGGGGGCGTCGCCTGGGACGGTTTCCTCCTGCGCCTTCCGCTCGTCGGGACGATCCTCCAGCAGTTCGCGCTCTCGCAGTTCTCCCGCTCGCTCGCGACGCTCGTCGGGGCCGGAACGCCGCTCGTGCCCGCGCTCGACATCGCGTCCGGGGCCGTCGCGAACCGGCGCGTCTCGGGCGCCGTCGCCGCCGTGGTTCCTCGCGTGCGCGAGGGCGCCGAACTGTGGCGAAGCCTCGAGGAGACCGGCAGCTTCACGTCGCTCGCGGTCGAGATGATCAAAGTCGGCGAGGCGACGGGTGCGCTCGAGGAGATGCTCACGAACGTGTCGGATTTCTACGACGAGGCGATCGAAGCCCGGCTCCAGCGCATCGTGACCCTCATCGAGCCGATCATCCTCGTCGTCATGGGGGCCGTCGTCGCGACGATCCTCCTGTCGATCTACCTCCCCATGTTCACGATCCTCTCCAACATCAAGGCCTGACGGGCCGTAAAAGCGGATACGCATGAGCACGACCAGGACCCCCTCCCCCGAAGCCGCGATCCCGCGATTCCTCGATGCGGCCTCCGAGGAGACGCGAGCCCGCCAGCTCGCCGACCGCCTCGGGCTGCCGTACGTCGATCTCTGGACGTTCCGGATCGACGCCGAGCTCTTCCGGTCCATCCCGCTCGAGTGGATGCTCCGCTTCGAGTTCGTGCCCGAGAAGGCGGAGAACGGGTCCCTCGCGGTGGTCATGGCGGATCCGGCCGACGTCGTGAAGCGAGACGAGCTCGAGGGGCTCCTCAAGAAGCGCCTGAGTGTCAGGGTCGGGTCGAGGGCCGCCCTTCAGGACATTCTCCAGAAGTCCGAATCCACGCAGCGCGTGCTCGAAGAGGCAACCGAAGAGTTCAGGATGCAAGTCGTCCGGGAGGACGAGGAGGGCCAGGAGGTCCTCTCGATCGACCGCATCACGGCCGACGCGAGCCCGATCATCAAGCTCGTCGACTCCGTGCTTTTCAACGCGATCCAGCGCCGCGCCTCGGACATCCACATCGAGACGCAGGAGCACGTCGTCGTCATCAAGTACCGCATCGACGGAGTGCTCTACCCGGCGATGGAGCCCATCGACAAGAAACACCACCAGACGATCATCAGCCGCATCAAGGTCATGTCGGAGCTCGACATCGCCGAGAAGCGCATCCCGCAGGACGGCCGCTTCAAGGTGCGCGTGAAGGGCCGCACGATCGACTTCCGTGTCTCGATCATGCCGACGGTCCACGGCGAGGACGCGGTCATCCGGATCCTCGACAAGGAATCCGCGAACGCCGAGTTCAAGAACCTGCGCCTCGACGTCCTCGGCATGGATCCCGAGACGATGCGGCGGCTGAGAAAGTTCATCCGCGAGCCGTATGGCATGGTGCTCGTCACCGGGCCGACGGGCTCGGGCAAGACGACGACGCTCTACGCATGCCTCTCGGAGATTCAGTCCGTCGAAGACAAGATCATCACGATCGAGGACCCGGTCGAGTACCAGCTCCGCGGCGTGACGCAGATCCCCGTGAACGAGAAGAAAGGCCTCACGTTCGCGCGCGGGCTGCGCTCCATCCTCCGGCACGACCCCGACAAGGTCATGGTCGGAGAGATCCGCGACGAGGAGACGGCGCAGATCGCCGTGCAGGCCGCCCTCACGGGGCACCTCGTTTTCACGACCGTTCACGCGAACAACGTCGTGGACGTCCTCGGCCGCTTCCTCAACATGAAGGTCGAGCTTTACAACTTCGTCTCGGCCCTCAACTGCATACTCGCGCAGCGGCTCGTGCGAAAGATCTGCCCGCACTGCCGGGTCGTGTCGACGCCGACTGTGCAGCTTCTCGAGGAGTCCGCGATCGCGCCCGAGCAGATGGCCGGGGTGACTCTCTACGAAGGCCGTGGCTGCATCGAGTGCAACGGCACGGGCTTCTACGGCCGGATGGCGATCACCGAGCTCCTCGACCTCTCGGACCGCATTCGGAGCCTCATTCTCGACAAGCGTCCCGCCGCGGAGATCAAGAAAGCGGCACAGGCCGAGGGGATGAGCTTCCTGCGCGAGTCGGCGATCAAGAAGGTCCTGGCGGGCCAGACGACGCTTCGTGAGATCAACAAGGTGACCTTCGTTGAGTGACGGCCTCAGGAACCCGTTCTCGCCCGCGTTCTGGCGGTCGCCGCGTCCCCCGCACGCGTTCGTCCTGGCGCGCGATCGGCTCGTGTACGTCGGCCCCGCCGATGGAATGCGCCGTTCGGCGCTCTCCGCCGCGCCCGCGTTCCGCGTCCTGTCCCGCCCGCTGCCTCCCGACACCTTCACGCCGGGGCCGGACGGATCGCCTCTCGCGGGGCCCGCGCTTTCCGGCGCGCTCCAACGCCTCCTCGCCGAGGCCGGCACGAAGATTTCAGCCGCTTCGCTCGTGGTGCCCGATGGCTGGGTGAAGCTCCTCGTCATCGACGCCGTGGAGCCCGAGAGCCACGCGCGCGAGGTCGATGACATGTTCCGCTGGAAGTTCGGCCGCGCGTTTGGCGAGCCGGTGCCCGAGCTCCGTCTCTCGTGGCGGCCGGCGGGGGCGGGAGCGGAAGGGACGCGCATCCTCGCGCTCGCGGCGGCGGAGCAGGCGGCATCCTCGTGGGAAGCGCCGTTCGAGAAAGCGGGCATCCGCATCGGCGCGCTCGAGACTTCCGCGTTCGCGGTTTCCTCGCTCGACGCCCGGGCCAGTGGCGATTGGTTTCTCGTCTGGACGGACGGCGACACGGCCACGACCCTGGTGTTCGCGGGCTCGCAGCTTCGCTTCGCGCGGACGAGGCCGTACGCGGAGGCGGGCGAAGCGGTCCAGGACGTACGCCTCGCGGTGGCGTTCGGAACGCCGGACCGGCCGGCCGAGGCGCCGCCCGCGTTCGTCGCCGGAAGCTGCGCGGCGGGCCCGCAGGAGTCCGGAGTCCTCGAGGCGCTGCGCGGTTTCCGCGCGGCCGCGGGAGCTTCGGAGCCGGAGCTCCTCACGATGTCTCGCCTCGCTCCGGGAGCGACGGTGACGCCGGCCGCGGCCGCGCAAGATCCCGCCACTCTCGCCGCCCTCGGGGTGCTCGCGGGGGGTGACTGATGCCGGGGCGCTTCAATCTCGCGCGCCGGCCCTTCGTCGACACGCGTCCGGCGAACCTGACGGCGGCCTTTCTCGCGGTGCTCGTGGCCGCCCTGTCGTTCGTCGCCGCGCGCACCGTGATCCGCTATTTCGCCGACTCGAGCCGGACGCGCGCGTCGATCGCGAGCCTCGGAGCGGAGATTTCGAGCCTCGAGGACGCCCGGCAGAAAGCCGCGGCGTCTCTGGCGCGTCTCGACGTCCCCGCGCTCGCCGCGGACGTCGAGGACGCGAACGAGATCGCACTGAGGCGCGCCTTCTCGTGGACGCGGTTTCTCACCCGTCTCGAAAAGACCCTGCCGTCCGACCTGCGCATTGGGGCGATCGGGCTCCAGAAGATGACAGGATCTTCGGGATCGCCCGCTCTGGAGCGCCGCGCTTCGTCGGAAACGGTTCTCGTGGCGCTTACGCTCATCTCGCGCGACCCGAACGGCCTGCCGAAGACGATTCGCGCGTTCGACGCGTCGCCGTGGTTCAGCAAGCCGACGCCCTCGAGCGAAGACCGCGGAGAGAAGGGCCTGCCGGAAGGCCGCCGGCTCGTCCTCACGGTCGCGTACCACGACGCCGAGGGCCGGACGGCAGGGCACCGGTGAGCGCGCCGCCGCCGACGGCCGTCCGGAAGGCCGGCGAACGGATCCGCCGGCTCCTCCCCCTCGCGCGCGCGGGCGGAATCCGCCGGTCGCCGTGGCGCGCGCGGTTGCCGCTCTTCGCCGTGCTCGCCGTCCTGCTCGTCGCAGCCATGGCCATCCTGATCGGCTATCACGCGTTCTACGACGAGCGGTTCAAGGCTCTCGAGAAAACACGCGCCGAGCTCGCAGCCAAGCGCGACGAGGCCGCCGAGGCCACGCGGCGGGTCGTGAAGACCGAGGAGCGGCTGCGCGCGCTGCAGCGGGACCTCGAGAATTTCAACCGCGACGTCCTCGGGGGGCGCAAGGAGCGCCTTGCCGCCGTCATCGAAGACGTCTATCAACTCACCGAAAAGGCCGGCACCGTGCCGGGCCAGATCTCGTACTCCTTCGACGAGGTCGGCGCCGCCACGCGCCTCGCCCTCTCGTTCAACGTGCAAGGCCGCTACGCCGACATCAAGAAGCTCCTCTTTTCGTTCGAGAGCAACCCGCGCTTCCTCCTCCTCGAGAACGTCGCCCTCACGACCGACGACACCCAGCCCGACGTGCTGCGCCTGAACCTGAAGGTCGCGCACTATTTCCGGCCCGACGATTCCGCTGCGCCTCGCCGCGTCACGCGAGTCGCCCGAGGCGCTGACCGGACAGGAGCGGCGCAGGCCGGCGCCCCCGTGGCGACGCCCGCGGCCGTGCGCGGAGTTCCCGAATGAGCGCGCCCCGGAAAGCCCCGAAGGCGAACCTCAAGCTGCTTCTCTTCGCGCTCGCGGCCGTCGTGGGCCTCGCGGCGCTGTCCTATCTGCCGAAGGGATCCGAAGCGCCCGAGGGCTCCGCGGCTGCGCCGGCTTCCGGCCGCCCGCGGGCGGCAGGAAGCGTCTCCGACCCCGAGTCCGTGCCCGACCTGACGCGCGTCGCGGCACGCGGCTCCGCCGAGGAGCACGTCGGACGGAACGTCTTTCGGTTCTTCGAGTCGCCCACGCCGACGCCCCGGCCGACGCCGATTCCGACGCCGACGCCGGTCCTGCCGGGCAGCCCGCTGTTCGTCGGTCCGATGTCGATCCAGCCGACTCCGACTCCCACGCCCATCGTCCCGCCGGCCATTCCGTTCAAGGCTCTCGGCGTTTTTGGGTCTCGCGACGAGCCGATCGTGTCGCTCGAAGAGGGCGGCCGGATCATCAACACCCGCGAGGGAGACACCGTGGACGGCCGCTTCATCGTCAGGAAAATCAACCGCGAGTCCGTCGACTTCGCCTTCACCGGTCTCCCGCCCGAGATCACCCGACGCATTCCGATCCCGCTCCCGTGAGGCGGGGGATTGAAGGACTTCGCATGACGACCACACGAAACGCCCGAGCTTCCCGCCACTTTCCGCGCCGGCCGGGCGTCGCGGCCGCTCTGGTCCTCGCGCTCGCCGCCTCCTCCTGCGCATCCTCTCGTGCCTTCCACGACGGCGAGCGCGAAGAGCAGCACAAACACTGGGATCTGGCCGTTCTCTACTACGAGAGGGCCCTCGCCATCGATCCGAAGGACTCGACCGCGCGCATTTCCCTGCAGCGAGCGCGCTTTCAGGCGGCGCAGGCTCACTTCGAGCGGGGACGACTTCACCGGTCCGCCGGGCAGCTCGATCTCGCCGTCGCCGAGCTCGAGGTGTCTCTCTCGCTCGATCCGACGAACGACTCCGCTGAGCAGGAGTTGCGCAGGGCCAAGGCCGAAGTCGAGACCCGCGCCCGCGAGAACGCGGGAGGGACACCCGTCGAGAAGGCGAAGGCGCGAACCCGGGGCATGCGCGGTGCTCCGCCGATGCTGAACCCCGCCTCGACGAAGCCCATCGACGTGGCATTCGCGCCCGACACGACCATCAAGAAGATCTACGCGGCCCTGGGAGCCGCGGCGGGCATCAACATCATCTACGACCCGCAGCTCAAGGACGACAAATTCACGCTGGATCTCCGGGGCATGACGTTTCAAAAGGCCCTCGAAACGGCGATGCGGCAGGCCGGCCACTTCTACAAGGTCATCGACGAGAAGACGATCCTCATCGCGCAGGACACGCAGCAGAACCGCAAGGAGTACGAGGACCTCGTCATCCGGACGTTCTTCCTGTCGAACGGCGACGTGAAAGACGTCTCGGCCATGGTGCGGTCGATCCTCGACCTGCGGCGCCTCGGCACGATTCCGGCGCTGAACGCGATCGTCATCCGCGACACGGCCGACAAGGTCGCCGTGGCCGAGCGCCTCATCGAGGTGAACGACAAGGCGAAGGCCGAGGTCGTCGTGGATGTGGAGCTCCTCCAGGTGAACACGGACAAGCTCCTGACTCTCGGCACGTCCATCGGCGCGACTTCCGTCACCGCGACGGTCACGCCGGGCGCGGGGTCCAACTCCGCCGCGACCGCCGCCACATCGCTGCCCTGGAACGCGATCAAGGCCCTCGGCATCAACGACTTCATGTTCACGATCCCAAACGTCACGTTCAACTTCCTCAAGCAAAACACCGACGCCGAGCTCCTCGCGAAACCGCAGCTCCGCATCTCCGAGGGCGAAAAGGCCCAGCTCGTCATCGGCGACCGCTATCCGATCCCCGTCACGACGATCAACACGCAGCAAGCCATCGGCTCGACGGGCATCGTCCCGATCACGTCGTTCCAGTATCAGGACATTGGCATCAAGATCGACATGGAGCCGCGCGTGCACCACAACAAGGAAGTGTCGCTCAAGCTCACGATCGAGGTGTCGCAGCTCAGCGGCAAAGTGACGGCGAGCGACGGGACGTCGCAGCCCATCATCGGCACGCGCACGATCACTTCCTCGATCCGCCTGAAGGACGGCGAGACGAATTTCCTCGCGGGCCTCATCCGCAAGGACAGCACCAGGACCAAAAGTACGATCCCATTCCTGGGTGACCTTCCGCTCATCGGCGCTCTCTTCACGAACAACGACACGGAAGACAAGAGGACAGACCTCTACCTCACGCTCACGCCTCACATCATCCGGTCGCCGCAGATCACGGAGGAGGATCTCATCCCGATCTGGGTCGGCACCGAGAACAACGTCTCGTTCTCCGGCCTCAACACGCGCCTCGAGTCTCCGAACGCGACGGGCTCGCCGTTCGACGCTGCGCCGGCCGGCGGCACGCGTCCGCCGGTCCGACCCGTGGTCGCTCCTCCGGTTCCGATCCCGACTGGGGGCATGCCGAACGACCCGTTCCGCCGCACGCCCACGCCGCCCCCCTCGACGCCGAGCACCTCGAACGAGACGGCCGCGCCGACACCGCAAGCACTCGCCGTGAGCGCGAGCGCCGTGACTGAAAGCACCGCGAAAGGATCTGCCGGCCCGGGCATCACGTCCTCGGCGGCGGGCCCCGTGCTCCACCTCGCGGCGACGTCCGCCGAGGTCGCTCCCGGCGAGGTGTCCGTCGTGAACGTCACGGCCGACTCCGGCCTCGAGGCCTTCGGTGCGCTCGAGCTCACGGTCGAGTGGGACCCCGCCGTTGCCGAGATGACGGGCGTCGCGCCCGGCCCCTGGCGGAACGCCGAGGGCGCCGAGGGGATCCGCTTCGACGCGGACCGCGTCGCCGGAAGGGCGCGCCTGCATTTCGTGCGTGTCACCGGTTCGGCGGGACTTCCCGCCGGCGTCCTCGCGAAACTGGCCATGCGCGGGCTCGCCCCCGGGACCACGCTCGTGCGCGTCACCGCCGGCTCGGCCTCGACACCGGGCGGGGCCACTCCGGCGCCGCGCGTCGAGGCAGCCTCCCTCACGGTGAAATCCGTCTCATGATCGTGTCCAGGGGGCCGAGGCGCGGCTTCTCTCTCGTGGAGCTCGTCGTCGTGTGCGCCTGCATCCTCATCCTCACGGCGATGATCGTCCCCGTGACGCGCTTCGGCATCGTGCGGCAGAAGGAGATGGAGCTGCGCGAGGCGCTGCGCTCGATGCGCGGCGCGATCGACGACTTCAAACGTCTCTCGGATCAGGGCCTCATCCCGGTGGACCTCGACACGGAGGGCTATCCGAAAACGCTCGAGAAGCTCGTGGAAGGCATCGATCTCGTCGGGCAGGTCAAGAAGAAGAAGAGGTTTCTCAGGAAGATCCCGATCGACCCGATGACGGGCACGGCGGAATGGGGATTGAGGAGCTATCAGGACGATCCGGACGCGACCTCATGGGGCCGGCAGAACGTCTACGACGTATATTCTCTGTCGCCGCTCACGGGCCTCGACAAGACGAAATACAAGGACTGGTGATGAAGAGAGGAAAAGGCTTCACTCTCGTCGAGCTTCTCGTGGTCATGGCGATCCTGGGCATCCTCGTGGCCATCGCGGTCCCGCAGCTCCAGAAGGCGCCGATCCGCGCGAAGGAGGCCACGCTGCGCGAGGACCTTTTCACGTTTCGTTCGTGCCTCGACCAGTACTACGCGGACAAGGGCCACTATCCGGATACGCTCCAGACCCTCGTCACGGACAAGTACATCCGTAAGATCCCGATC
Organism: uncultured Acidobacteriota bacterium; assembly: GCA_937888435.1. GTDB lineage: Bacteria > Acidobacteriota > Thermoanaerobaculia > UBA5066 > UBA5066 > Fen-183. Next base: position 2,255 of record CALAQS010000275.1, on the reverse strand, counting down.
GACCCGTTCACGAAATCGGCCGACACGTGGCAGCTCGTCATGGAGGAGCCGGACTCCTCGGACACCGCGTCCCAGTCCCAGGACCCGCCGGGGATCATCGACGTGAAGAGCGGCTCGAAGCAGCCGTCCCTCGACGGGTCGCTGTACAACACGTGGTGAAGGGAAACCGCGGCTACACGCTCGTGGCGCTCATGGTGGGGCTGACCGTGATGGCGATACTCATCGCCGCGGTTCTCCCGATGGCCTCTGCCGAGTCGCAGCGCGACAAGGAAGCCGAGCTCATCTTCCGGGGCTTTCAATATGTCGAGGGCATTCGCAACTTTCGCCGTCGCTACGGGCGCTATCCGAACACGCTCAAGGAGATGTTCGAGATGCGCCCCCGCACGCTGCGCAAGCTGTGGAAGGACCCGATGACGAACTCCGACAAGTGGGGTCTCATCACCGCCGCCGGTGCGCCCGTGACCACCACGGTCGGAGGCGTACCGCCGGGCGGCGGGATGGCGTCGACCCGCGCGCCGACGCCCACCGTTTCGCCCTTTTCCACGCCGTCGACGGGGGGCGGATCAGGCAACCCCGGCGACCAGCCGCCCGGCCCCATCATGGGCGTCTACTCGACTTCGAAGAAGAAGGGATACCGAATGTTCTCGGGCCGCGAGAACTACAACGAGTGGCAGTTCACGGAACAGACGCTTCTCAGCCAGGCGCCCTCGGCGCCGCCTCTCGCGCCCGGCCCCGGCGTCGCGCGCTGATTCAGGACGACCGTTCTCATGCGAGGGCCGTACGGTGACGCCTAACCGCCCGAGCGGATCTCCAGCGGCACCTTTAGTGGCGTGCCGCCGGCGTCCTCGAACCACCCTTCAAACTCCCGGACGAGGTCGAACTCCAGGAGGTAGCGGCCTGTCGCCAACGGGGCGACGAGCGTGACGGGCAAGTCGATTCGTTCCGAAACGGGGACGTCACGGGGCAAGCCGGCCCGGTACCTGCGGTAGTCCCATTCGAGCACGTTCTCGGCCTCGTCCAGCAGATGGACGCCGAGGAGCACGGCACCGCGCTCGGTTTCGTGGCCGACCGACGCCCTCCATGCCGCGGTGCCCACATTCCAGAGTCGTAGGGTGAGCGCGAGCGTGCCCGGGTGCAGAACCTGCGGCACCATCCCGAGGACTTCCAGCCGAGCTCGGTGCAGCTCGTTTGCGGTTCCAGCGACCTCCCCCTCCCGCGTGCACACGAACAAGCTTCTCTCCGCGGAAAAAGGAACGTGCGCGATGCCGCGAAAACCGACAGTTCTGAGAAGCATCGTGAGGCACGCCGCCGAGGGCAGGAACCAGTTGTAGACCGCCTCGACAGAGTCCGGTCCGTTCTCGACGTAGTAGGCCGGGGCCAACTCGCGAAACAGCCCCCCGATCATCCGGCCCCTCGGAGCGGGTGCCTCGTCTTCCCGAGCCACCGCGCTCTCGAGGAGCAATGTCCCGCGCGTGACCTCGAGGAGTCGCTCCAACGCGAGGAGCGGATGGCGGCAGTGGTAGAGAAGTCCGAGCGCGAGGACGACGTCGAACGCGCCGGGGTCGGCGATAGAGAGGTCATACACGGAGCAGCGCCGGAACGCGACGTCGAGCCCGAGGATTTCAGCCGCGAGCCTCGCCTGCGCAATCTCACGCCTCTGGGAGTCGACTCCGAGCACGCGCGCGGCGCCGAGTCGCCGCGCCTCGAACGAGTAGAAGCCCGCGTTACAGCCGACGTCGAGGACGCTGCGGCCAAAGAGGTCGCCGGGAAGGAAGGACCGGATGACGCTCCAGGTCGGCTTCGGGTGGTCGATGGGCTCGTCGGCACAGGGAGCGAGCTTCGTCCTGAGGCCGGGACCGAGGTCGATGTCATGGAACCACGGGTCCAGCGCGCGGATCCGCTCCCGGAACTTCTCGGGGCCGTTCACGGATGCTCTTTCTCCTTGCATCGGTTCATCAGTTTTTCGGATTTAACGATATCGTGTCCGTGATCGACGTGACCCGCGCTGCGTCGCGCACGGCCGGCTCGAGGACACGCGCCGCGAGCGCGTGCCCTTTCGCGCTCCAGTGGATGCCGGTCGGAAGGAAGAGCCGTTCGCCGGCGCGCGCCGCGTCGCGGAACGCGGGAAGGAGGTCCACGACCGGGAGATCGTGGCGCGCGCAGGCCTCCTTCACGCGGAAAAAGCCGTCCTCGTCGAGCGCATCCGCCCCGAGAGAGTAGATCTTCAGGACCTTCTGCTTCGCGACGTCGTCCAC
>CALAQS010000274.1 GCA_937888435.1 uncultured Acidobacteriota bacterium | reverse complement strand
GGCGGGCTCCGGCCTAGGAGCTTGGAATTTCTCTTCGGCGCCCTTGACAACCGGGCCCAGGCATCCTTACTGTATTAGTGTTGCGATACAGTAGATCTGCGGCCGGCTTCACCCTCGTCGAGATCACGGTCGCAGTAGCGATCGTCGGAATCCTTGCCGGCCTCGCGATCACGCAGGGGCTCAAGGCCTTGGAGCGCGCGAAGCAGGCGAAGGCCATGGACGACATGGGCGACATGGCCAAGTACATCGCCGTGCGCTTGTCGATCCTAGGGGTGTACCCGAACCCGCTCACGATCCGGAGCTGCCCGACTTGCGCGTGGGTGCCCTACGAGCGCAAGGACCCGTGGGGACATCTCTATGTCTACTCGGGCGGAGGCGACACGTACACGCTCACGTGTCTCGGCCGGGACGGCGCGCCTTCCGCCGGTATCACGTTCGCCACGCGTGACGCGTTCGACCTCGACATCGTCATGAAGGACGGGCAGTTCGTGAACCAGCCCTTCACCAGGTGAGAGGATGAGCCGCGGCCTCTTTGTCGATCCGTCCGACGCCGTTCCCCTCTGGAAGCAGATCGAGGAGAACGTGCGGCGGCTCGTGGCCTCGGGCGCGATGAAGCCGGGCTCGGCCATGCCGTCCGTGCGCGATCTCGCGCGCGACTTGTCGATCAACCCCGCGACCGTGGCGAAGGGCTACCAGCGCCTCGTGGACGCGGGAATCCTCGCCGTGAAGCGCGGCGAGGGAACGTTCGTCGCGCAAAAACCGCCGGCGCTCCCGCGCGGCGAGCGCGAGAAGGAGCTCGAAGGAGGCGCGATGCGGTACGCGAGCCTCGCAGTCACGATCGGCGCCGCGCCCGATGAGGCCGTTGAGCGCGTTCGCCACGCCCTTGGAGATCTTCTTAGAAAGAAAATCGGAGGACCCGCGTGAGCGCGACTCTCTCGACCGAGACAGCGGTGGTTTCGGCGCATCGCGTCGTCGTGCGCTACCGCCGAGACGCAAAGCCCGCTCTCGAAGAAATCTCCGTCTCCGTCCCTCGCGGCTCCGTGTACGCGCTCCTCGGGCGCAACGGCGCCGGCAAGTCCTCGCTCGTACGCTGCCTCCTCGGCCAGCAGAAGCCGATGGGTGGCTCGTGCGCGCTCTTTGGCGCGGACGTCTGGAAGAACCGCGCGCGACTGATGGCGAAGGTGGGCGTCGTGGCCGAGGACCCCGACGCGCCGCCGGCGATGACGGCGCGCCAGCTCGCGGCCTTCTTCTCGCGCCTCTACCCGGCGTGGAGCGGCGCCTCGGTCTTCGACCGGCTGCGCCGTTTCGACGTGCCGACCGACACCGCCTTCGGAATCCTGTCGAAGGGTCAGAAGGCGCTCGTGTCGCTTGCGCTCGCACTCGGCTCCGCACCCGACCTCCTCGTGCTCGACGACCCGACGCTCGGCCTCGACGCGGTGGCGCGCGCGGCGTTCTTCGACGAGCTCGTCGGCGAGCTGGCCGACCGGGGGACGACCGTCCTTCTCACGTCGCACGACCTCGCGGGGGTCGAGAAGATGGCCGACCGCGTCGGGATCCTGAAGGGCGGCAAACTCGTCCTCGACGAGAGCCTCGAGAGCCTCAAGGCGCGCTTCCGGCGCCTGCGCTACGGGAACGAGGCGACGGAAGACCCGGCTTCGTACGGGCAGGAGCTTTCGGCCTTCGAGGCCGTCAAGGTGAAGGTGCGCGGCTGGGGCATCGACGCCGTGGTTTCGAATTACGGTGACGAGTCGTTCGCGCGCTTCGCCGCGCTCGAAGGCGTCGTGGACGCCGAGGCGTCGGCGCTCTCCCTCGAGGAGATCTTCGTCGCCGTCGTGGGAGAAGCGTCTCCCGCAGCAAAGGGGAATGCATGAGAGGCACTCTCGCCGTCGCGGCGCGGGAGATCGCGGAGAGAAAGCTTCTCTTTCTCGGAGCCTTCGTCGCGGGGCTCCTCCCGCTCGGATTTCCCCTTTTTCCCGCATTACGGGGAAATGCGCATGCCGCGCGGTCAGTAGCCATGTTCCTTCTGGCAACCAATATCGTGGTGGCCTTTCCGCTCGTCTTCGGAGCCACGATCCTCGTCGGCGACATCGCCCAGAAACGCCTCGCCTTCTATTTTTCGCGGCCCCTGCCCGGGGCCTCGATCTGGGCCGGAAAGCTTCTCGCCGCGCTTCTGATCTCCATCGGTTGCGCCATCCTCGCCGCAGCGCCGGTTTTCCTCCTGGAAGGTGAACGCGCCTTTTCACTCGCGACGGGCGGCCTCGATTCGCGAGGCCTTCTCGTCCTGACCCTTCCAGGCGTTCTCCTTCTCTTTCTTCTCGCGCACGTCGTGGCCTCGATGGCGCGGCTGCGGTCGGCCTGGATCGTTCTGGATTTCTTCCTGGCCGCCCTTTTCGCCGTCGCGATCACATTCTCCATTCGAAGCCTGTTCTTCGCCGGCTTCTGGAGTTTTTATGAGCCGTGGCGTTCGCCCGTGCGTTCTCTCTGGTGGCCGCCTGTCGCCCTGATCGCGATTCTTCTCGCCGCGAGCTGCGTGCAGGTGGCCGACGGGCGAACGGATGCGCGCCGCTCGCACGGCGCGCTGTCGGCGACGCTTTGGGGGTTGACTGCCGTCTTCGCGGCGATTCTCGGAGGTCTTGCATTGTGGGTCGCAGGTGGAAGCTGGGAAGTCCTCCTCGGCGGCAAACGCTAAGATCCCCTCGTGACCACGCCTGCCCGGCGGGAAGCGCGCCGCGTGATCGAAACCGAGGCGGAAGCCGTGCGTGGGCTTTCCGCAGGCCTCGACGAGGGCTTCGACCGCGCTGTGGAGGCGATGAAGGCCACGGCCGCAACCTCCTGTCGCGTCGTCGTGACGGGCATCGGCAAGAGCGGGATCGTGGGCCAGAAGATCGCCGCAACGCTCGCCTCGACCGGCACGGCCTCGTTCTTCCTGCACCCGTCCGAGGCGATCCACGGCGATCTCGGGATGATTCTCGAAGGCGACGTCGTCCTCGCGCTGTCGCACTCGGGCGAAACGGAAGAGGTCGTCGCGCTCATCCCGCACGTCAAGCGCCGGGGGGCGACGCTCGTCGCGATGACGGGCCAGCGCGACTCGACTCTCGGCAAGGCCGCGGACATCGTCGTCTGCGTCGTCATCCGCGAGGAGGCATGCCCGCTCAACCTCGCGCCCACGGCCTCCACGACGGCCCAGCTCGTCCTCGGCGACGCGCTCGCGATGGCGCTGTCCGTCGAGAAGGGGTTTCAGCCGGAGGACTTCGCTGCGCTCCACCCCGGGGGCAAGCTGGGCAAGCGCTTCCTCAAGGTCGCGGACCTCATGCACACCGGCGATGCGATTCCGCTCGTCCCCAAGGGAGCGGCCATGAAGGACGTCATCTACGAGATGTCGCACAAGCGCTTCGGCATCACGGGCGTCACGGACCAGGCCGGAAAGCTCGTGGGCGTCGTCTCGGATGGCGACCTGCGCCGCCTACTCGAGCGCGACGGGCCGAAGATCATGGGAGACACGGCCGCGGACGCCATGAGCGGAAGCCCGAAGACGATCGTCGGGAGCGCGTTCGCCGCCGAGGCGCTGCGCCTCATGGAGGAGCGGAAAATCACGTCGCTTTTCGTTCTCGACGGGGTGGGGGCTCCCACGGGGATACTCCACCTTCACGACCTCTGGGGAGTCGAATCGATTTAGTCCCTACGCCCGGGCATAATCTCCTTGGAAATGCCGGCCGCCCCGATCGTCCCCGAGGACCTGAAGAGTCGTCTCGCCCGAGTCCGCGGGATCGTCCTCGACGTGGACGGCGTCCTGACGGACGGCTCGATGACCTTCGACGAGAGCGGACACGAGACGAAGACGTTCGACGTGAAGGACGGCCTCGGTCTCGTCCTCCTGCGCGATCTCGGCTACCGGATCGGTATCGTCTCGAGCCGCACGTCGAAAGTCGTGGCGCACCGATGCGCCGAGCTGAAGATCCCCGACGAGCACCTCCTGCAGGGCGAGCGCGACAAGGTGGCCGCGTTCGACCTTCTTACGAGGCGCTGGGGGCTCGACGCGATCGAGATCGTGGCCGTCGGGGACGACCTCCCGGACCTTGGCATGCTGCGGCGCGCCGGGGTCGGGGCTGCGCCTGCCGACGCGATCGGGATCGTGCGCGAAGCGGCCGCCCTCCAGCTCACGAAACCGGGCGGCGCCGGCGCCGTGCGCGAGCTGTGCGACCTCATCCTCGAGGTGCGGCGCGGCGCGCGCGCCGACCGTCCCGCCGCCGTGGAGCAACCCCAGGCGGCCGGCGACGGCGACGTCATTCCGTTCCCGTTCGGCCGCACCTGACCCCGGAACGCGGCCCATGAGCTTCACACGGGTCACTGCCTCGAGCTCGACGAACGCCGCTGGAAAACCCGATCCCTCTGCCGCGCCCCAGAGCCTCTCCACCCGCGCCCTCTCGACACCCGAGCCGCTGGTGCGCGCCTTCTCGCGCCGTGTGCAGCAGGAGGGCGCTCTCGACCTCACGCAGGGCGACTACAAGAACGCGGACTTCGCGCCGCACCCCGAGGTCGTCCGGGCGGCGCAGCGCATCACGCGCAACACCGTCCACAGCTACGGGCCAGCCGTCGGCCGGATGGACGTGCGCAGCGAGATCGCCGAGTTCTTCAACCGTGACGGCCTTCTCGACTACCCCGCCTCGGACGTCCGCTTCCTGCCCGACGAGGTCATCTTCACGCCCGGCACGCGCTCGGCCCTCGCGACGGTGCTCGAGGTGCTCGGCGCCGACGGCTCCGGCGTCGTCGTCCCGCGCCCGAGCTGGGAATACGACTGGTTCATCGAGCGCGCCGGCAAGCACGTCGTCGAGCTGCCGACCACGCCGCCTGATTTCCTGCCCGATCCTGCGGAGTTCGAGCGCCTGATCGAGGGTGGTGGGATCTCCTCGGTCATCGTCAACAACCCGCACAATCCGACCGGACGCGTCTACCCTCGCGCACTCGTCGAGGAGCTCGTGCGCGTCGCGTCGAAGCACTTCGTGTACGTGCTTTACGACTCGGTCTACCAGCGCCTCGACTATGTCGGCTCGTTCGTCAACCCGGCGTTCGCCGACCCCGAGTGGCGCGATTGGGTCGTCACGCTGTCCGGCCTGTCGAAGATGGACATGTTCGGGGCGTCGACCGGCGCGCGCGCTTGCTGGATGGTGCTGTCCGACCAGATCAAGACCGGTGGCGTGCGGGCCCGGGAGATCGTCGCGAACCTCTCGGCATGGCTCGTGGCGACGCCCTCGACGCTCGCGCAGGACTGGGCTCTCGCCGCGCTGCAGAGCCCGCTCGCGGCGCTCCGGCGCCCCTCCCCGTACATGCGCGAGCGGCGCGACTTCATGATTCAGGCCGCGGACGCGCTCGCCTCTCTCGGCGTGACGCGCACCGACTTCGGCGGCACGTTCTACTCGCCGCTCGCGTTTCCCGGGCTCGTCGGCGAGTCGTTCAAACGCCTCCGGAATGGCGTGAGCGAGCGGGCGGTAGTGAAGACCTCCGTGGACGCTTTCGACTTCCTCCTCACGGGCGGCGTCGGAGGCATCCCGTTCGCGGCGTTCGCCGGCAGCGACCCCGCCCGCTACGGGACCTGGCAGCGCCTGTCCTACGGCTCGAAAGACGTGAGCGAGCTCGCGGTCTTCATGGACCGCGTGCGTACCCGAATCGAGAGCTGTGGTCGCGCGGGCTCGAGCGCGCCCCCGCCCCTCGGGGAGAAGCGATCGATCGAGTCGGCCGTCTGGTTCAGCGCGTGCACGGAATCCGGGTACGCCGCGCTCGACGCCCTCGACGTCCCGGCCTTCGCGGCGGCGCGGCGCCGCTTCCTCGAGCATCCGCGCCTCGAAACGCTCCGCCTGACCGGAACAAAGCACCCGGACTCCACGGTGCACCGCGCCGAACAGCTCGCGCGCGCCTTGCGCTCAGCCCCGGAAGGGTCACCGGACCGCGCGGAACGCGCGCTGACGCACCTCGAGTGGAACCCACTCGTCGAGGCGCGCCAGGAGTTCGAGGAGACGATCGCCGACCTTCTCGGGCCGTGCTCGGAGGTCCTCCTGGACTACGAGGGCCGGCAGATCAGCCCCGACTGGCTGGAAGTCCCGGAGAAAGTCGCTCTCACGCTGCTCCGGCACGGCGTCATCCCCGGCCAGGACCGTCACCTCCTCTTTCGCGTGCCGAATCCCTGGCTCGAACCGGACGAGGAGAAGATCTCCAAGATCCTCGCGGCCGTCGCGCGGACGAACTTCCTGTTCCTTCTCGCCTGCGAGCGGCTCAGGATCGAGCCCGTCCAGAACGCGATCTACGAGGTGACCGTTCCGCAGGTCAACTCGCAGACGGAGCTTGGCGCCGTCGTCAAGATCGGCACGCTCTACCTCCAGGCGGTCGAGGGCCTCTTCAGCGGGCCGCCGGAGCGGATCGACGCGTTCCTCTCGGCGCGCATCCCCGAGGCACGCCGCGCGGAGCTGTCCGCAAAGGTGTCGCGCGTCCGCCTCGTGCCTCTCGTCGAAAACGTCGGCGCTCTCGCGCACATTGCCGACCTCCTCGAGGACTACTACCAAGCGCTCGAAAGAAGCCGTGGTGCCGCGGACCTCCCGGGGCCCGGCGGCTTCCGGACTCGCTTCGACGGGTCCGGAGCGACCGTGAGGGTGTTCGTCGCGATGTCCGATACGGCCGAGCAGAGCGGCAAGATCGCGACCGACGCGGCCTACGCACTGACGATCGCGGGACGAGACGAAGCCGAGCGCCGCCTCGCCGCGCACGCCCGGCGCATCGGGGAGCCCGCGCCTTCGGTCACGTTCCTCGTCGGCGCGGGCCGGGCGGGATTCCGCGGCGGGTTCGACCCCGATCACGAGGGTGTGATCGCCCAGTTCGCGCGCGCGGACGGCGTGACGATGCAGGGGATTCGGGCCGACGCGCCGGCCGAGGCCGAGCGACTCGCGTCGAAGTTCCGCGCCGCGGTCGCCGCGAGGCGCGCGGCGCCGGCGCTCGGAGCCGCGGACCGGGAGTCCCTGACCAGGCTCCTCGAGGCCGGCGTCAAGGCGCATACCGAGACGTTGCTCCGGATCGCCCCACTCCTCGCACCGTTCAGCGGGCTCGTCCCGCAAACGCGCGTGCGGATCCGCGCGACCGGCTCGGTCAACTACGGCCGCTCGATCCCGGTATACCCCGAGGAGTGGGGCGGCGGCCGGGAGCTGCCGGGCAATCGCGATCTGCGCGACGCGTGGCCCGAGGGCGTGACGCTGCCGCGGGCGATCAATTACAACCTCGGCTGCACGACGCTCGGGCTCCCCGCCGTCGTGAGCGACCTCGCGGCGATCGACCGGCGCGCCGCGACCCTCCTGGAACGGCACGTGCCGGGATACCGGGAGATCATCGCAAGCGAGCTGAGCTATTTCGTGCGCGAGTCGGTGGCGCTGGTCTTCGGCAAGCGCCTGGCCGAGACGACGGCGAAGCGGTGCCTGCGTGCCGCGGCGGCGCTCTGGGCCGACGCCCGCGTGCGCGAGGAGCTCGTCCAACCGACGTGCCTCTTCGCCATGCTGTATCTGCGCTACGTCGCGGAAGATTCCGACAGCTGGGACGAGCCGAAGGAGCACGAGAGCATGACCACGCGCGAGGAGGAGCTGATCCGCGAGACGAGCAGCGGTGCGTTCGCCGCCCTGAGCGCGGAACGTCCCGGCAACCGGTGGAACGTGCTCCAGACGGTCATCGACGCCGAGGAGGCGTGCCGCCTGCTGCTCGCGCGCGAGCTGACGATCGAGGAGAAACGCGAGTTCGTCGACCTCAGGATCGAGGGCTGGCTTCGAACGCTGCCCGATTCGCTTTCGCGCGAGCTGCGGCGCGATTGGTCGGGGCTCCGCGAGCTCGGCGAGGCGGAGCTGACGCTGCGCACGATCGAGCAGATGATCACCCTCGAGGAGCTGCGCGGAAGCCGCGGGGCCTGATCTGACCCGTCGTTCCTGCTAGGCTCCCCCCATGCGCTGCCCCTACTGCGGCGTGGGAGACGACCGCGTCGTCGACTCGCGCGAGAGCCGCGAAGGAGCGGTGATCCGCCGGCGGCGGGAGTGCAACGCCTGCCAGCGCCGCTTCACGTCCTACGAGACCGTCGAGGAGATCCCCCTTCTCGTCGTGAAGAAGGACGGCCGGCGCGAGCCGTTCGACCGCAACAAGCTGCTCCGCGGCCTCATGAAGGCCTGTGAGAAGCGTCCGGTCGAGACGAAGACGCTCGAGGCCATCTGCGACGAGATCGAGGCGGGACTCTCGGCGAAAGAGCCGCGCGAGATGACGACCGTGGAGCTCGGCGCCGAGATCATGGAGAAGCTCAAGGAGCTCGATCAGGTGGCGTACGTGCGGTTCGCGTCCGTCTACCGCCGGTTCGAGGATCTCGGCGACTTCGTGGACGAGCTCAAGGCGCTCCTCGGGCGCGTGCCCGGACCCGGGAGAGCGAAGTGAGGAATCGCGAGAGGCCCGTCTTCGTCTTCGGCACGGAGACCTCCCTGCCGGCCGCCCGTCCGGCCCTCGAGGTCCCGGTGGACGTCGTCGAGGACGCGCAGGGCTGGCGACTCGTCTTCGAGATTCCGGGAGCCGATCCAGACCAGATCTCCGTGGACGTCCAGGGCCGCGTCCTGACGCTGCGCGGGGTTCGACCTGCCACCGACCGGGCCGGCGGCGCCTTCCTGAGGGTGGAGCGCGCCGCGGGCGCCTTCGAGCGCGTGCTCGAGCTGCCGCAGGACCCCGACCCCGAGCGCACCCGCGCGACCTACGCGGACGGCCTGCTCGTGCTCGAGGTGCCCAAACGGTCCTCGAAAAGCGGCCACTCCATCCCGATCGTGAAGGGAAAGAGAGGCGCATGAGCGCGGAAGCCCCCTCGGCCGAGAAGGTCGTCATCCCCGACATTCTCCCGGCGCTGCCGCTGAAGGACGTCGTCCTCTTCCCCTACGTCATCGTGCCGCTCTCGGTCTCGCGCGAGAAGTCCATCGCCGCGGTCGACGCGGCGCTCGCCGAGCAGCGCGTCCTCCTTCTCGTCGCGCAGAAGGACTCCTCCGTCGAGGAGCCGAAGCCGGAAGACCTCTACACGGTCGGGACCGCCGCGGCCGTGATGCGGATGCTCAAGCTCCCGGACGGCCGCATCCGCCTCCTCGTGCAGGGACTCGCGCGCGTGAGAATCGACTCGTTCCTCGCCGAGACGCCCGCGCTCCGCGCGAAGGTGACGCGGCTCGCCGAGCCCGAGGAGTCGACCCCGCCATCCGAGGAGACCGAAGCGCTCACGCGAAGCGTCAAGGAAGCGCTCGAAAAGACGGTCACGCTCGGGAAGTCGATCTCGCCGGAGGTCATGGTCGTGGCCGCGGGCCTCGAAGACCCCGCGCGGCTCGCCGATCTCGCGGCCTCGAATCTCGAGCTGAAGATCGACGAGTCCCAGAAGATTCTCGAGACTGTTCCCGCGGTCGACCGGCTGCGCATGGTGCTCGAGATCCTGCGCCGCGAAGTCCGCGTCCTGACCGTCCAGCAGGAGATCACCGGCGCGGCCAAGGGGGAGATCGACAAAAGCCAGCGCGAGTACTTCCTGAGGCAGCAGCTCAAGGCGATCCAGCAGGAGCTCGGCGAGACCGAGGACATCTCCGAGGAGATCGCGGCCTACCGCAAGAAGATCACGGAGAAGCAGATCCCCGAGGAGGCGGCCCAGGAGATCGAGAAACAGGTCAAGCGGCTCGAACGCGGCAATCCGGATTCGGCCGAGAACGCGATGCTACGCACGTATCTCGACTGGCTCGCAAGCCTGCCGTGGGGAAACGTCTCCAAGGACAATCTCGACCTCGCGCGGGCGCGGAAGATCCTCGACGAGGACCACTACGACCTCGAGAAAATCAAGGTGCGGATCATCGAGTTCCTCGCCGTGCGCAAGCTCGCGCCCGAGTCGAAAGGCCCGATCCTGTGCTTCGTGGGGCCGCCCGGCGTGGGCAAGACGTCGCTCGGCCGGTCGATCGCGCGCGCCCTCGACCGGAAATTCCTGCGGCTCTCGCTCGGCGGCGTGCGCGACGAAGCCGAGATCCGGGGCCACCGCCGCACGTACGTCGGCGCGATGCCTGGCCGCATCGTGCAGGGTCTCGCGCAGGCCGGCACGTCGAACCCGGTTTACATCCTCGACGAGGTCGACAAGATCGGCGCCGACTTCCGCGGCGACCCGTCGTCCGCGCTTCTCGAAGTCCTCGACCCCGAGCAGAACAGGACGTTCCGCGACCACTATCTCGGCGTGAACTACGACCTCTCGAGGGTACTCTTCATCACGACAGCGAACGTCCTCGACACGATCCAGCCCGCGTTCCTCGACCGCATGGAGGTCATCCGGCTGTCGGGCTACACGCTGGAGGAGAAGCTCGCAATCGCGAAGGCGCACACCGTGCCGAAGCAGCTCAGGGAGAACGGCCTTCCGGCGTCGGCGGTCACGTTCACGGACGCAGGGCTCCGCGCGATCGTGGAAGGGCACACGCGAGAGGCGGGCCTGCGCAGCTTCGAGCGCGAGATCGGCTCGTGCTGCCGCAAGGTGGCCGTGCGCTGGGCCTCAGGCCGCAGGAAGAGCGTCACGGTCACGCCGAGGCAGGTTCACGCCTTCCTCGGGAACCCGAAGTTTCAGCACGACGAGGTCCTCAGGACCGACCAGATCGGGACGGCGACCGGCCTGGCGTGGACGGCCGTGGGCGGCGACGTCCTCCTCGTCGAGGCGCGCGCCGTACGCGGCAAGGGCCGCCTGCAGCTCACGGGCCAGCTCGGGGACGTCATGAAGGAGTCGGCGCACGCCGCGCTCACGTTCGCGCGCTCGCGGGCGGACTCGCTTGGGCTGCCCGCCGACTACTTCGAAACGCACGACATCCACGTGCACGTGCCGGAGGGCGCGATTCCCAAGGACGGGCCCTCCGCGGGCGTCACCATGGCGACGGCCATGATCTCGGCCTTCGGGCAGCGGCCCGTGCGCCGCGACGTTGCGATGACCGGCGAGATCACGCTGCGCGGAGACGTCCTCGCGATCGGCGGCCTGAAAGAGAAGGTGCTCGCGGCGCGCCGCGCGGGGATTCACACCGTCGTGATACCGAAGGCGAACGCGCGCGACCTGACGGAGATCCCCAAAGAATTGAGCCGCGACCTGAAGTTCATCTTCGCGTCGCGCGTGGACGACGTCCTCAAGGCGGCGCTCGGGAACGCCCGAGCCCTGAAGCTCGCGAAGCCCCTCGAGAACGGGAAGAAAACGGCATGAAAGGGGGACTGCCGCTCGAAGACGCGATCGTCCAACGCCTCGCGTCGGCCTTCGCGACGCGCCGCCGCGACGTGAAGACCGGCATCGGCGACGATGCCGCGATCCTCGCGGCGCCTTCGCGCCTCGCGGTGACGACGGACGTGCTCCTCGAGGATCACGACTTCCGCCGGGACGCCGACCCCCGCCGGCTCGGGCGCAAGGCGATCAACGTGAATCTTTCCGACCTCGCCGCGATGGGGGCGGCACCGCTCTGGGCCGTCCTCGCGCTCGGTCTTCCGAAGAAAACGCGCCCCGACTGGCTCGACGCGCTCGTGTCGGGGGTGCGCGAGGCGGCTGCCGAGCATGGCGTGGCCGTGGTCGGCGGGGACCTGTCGGCGTCCGAGAAGATCTTCGTCGCCGTGACGGCGCTCGGGCAGGCGCCGGAGAAGCCGCTTCTGCGCTCGGGGGCCGAGCCGGGAGACGCGCTCTACGTCTCCGGAACGCTCGGCGCGGCGGCCGCCGGTCTCCGATTGCTCGAGGCCGGCTACCGTCTTTCCGCGGAGAAGGACGTTCTCGACCCGAAGGGAAGGCGCGTCCCGGCAACGCGCGCGCCCGAGAAGGCGCGGCTCATCCGCCATCAGATCGATCCGCGCCCGCAGCTCGCTCTCGGCGCCGCGCTCGCCGCCGGGGGGCTCGCCTCGGCGGCTCTCGACGTCTCGGACGGTCTCGTGCGCGATTTGTATCGGATCTGCCGCGCATCGGACGTGGGCGCGACCGTCGAGGCGTCTCTTCTGCCGGCCGACTCCGCGCTTTCCAATCTCGCCGGCGTCCTCGGCCTCGACCCGCTCACCACGGCCCTCTATGGAAGCGAAGACTTCGGGCTGCTTTTCACGGTGCCGCGGCGCAAGCTCGCCGCGCTCGAGGCTCTCTCAGGCCGGTTCGCCCTCCGGCGCATCGGCCTGATCGACGATGGCGCAGGCGTCCGCCTCGTGCGCGACGGGCGGCGGGCTCCTCTTGCCGATGCGGGTTTCGACCACTTTGCAGCCTGAACGCTTCAAGCACTGGTTTCTCCACATGGTCGGGAGCGATTCGCCCCCCGAGGTCGTCGCGGCGTCGTTCGCGATCGGCGTCGCGATCTCCTTCACGCCGCTTATCGGGCTTCACTGGATCATCGCGCTCCTCCTCGCGCTGATCCTCAAGCTCAACAAGGTGGACGTCCTCCTCGGGACCCTCGTCGTGAACCCATTGACGCTTCCGGCGGTCGCCGCGGTTGCAATCCCGATCGGACGCCTCCTGCTCAGGGCGCGGCGCGAAGCGATCGCGCATCTGCCCTGGCGCGAGATGTTCCGGCGCTCGTTCTGGACCGCCGCGGGACCCGCGGTGAAGGCCATCGGCCTCCAGATGGCGGTCGGGTTGTTCTTTCTGGCCGTGATCGTCGGGTCGCTCACGTACGTCATCCTCGTGAACCTGATCCGCCATCACCGGGCGAAGCTCGCCGCCGCCTGCGGGACCCTGAGCGGGCAGGAAGAGGCCGCGCGCGCCGAAATCAGCCCACCGCCCGGCTAGCGCGCGCGCTTCGACTCGCTGCCGCGCAGCGTCCTCGTCGAACGCCCGGGATCCGCGAGCCAGACGGTCAGGAGAACGGACCCGAGGAGGATCGCGTCGGCGTCCCGCAGCAGGGCGGGCGCGGTGACGGGTTTGCCGCCGAGGAACGTGCCGTTCTTGCTGCCGAGGTCCTCGAGCGTCGCCTGAGAGTTGCGCACCGTGATCCGCGCATGACGCCGCGAGACCGCGGTGTCGTCGAGAAATACCTCCGCCGCCGGGTCCCGCCCGAGCACGTTTTCGCCGTTCGCGAGGGCAAACGTACGTCCGTCGGCGAGGAGAGCGACCCCGCTCACGCCGCCATGCCGATCCTTCGGATCCTCCGGTACCGCCTCGCCCGAGAAGGCGTAACCGAACCCGTGGACGGTGCGCACGAAGCCGTCGCGGCGCCCTTTCTCGCCAAGGGCGGCGCGCAGCTCGGCGACGAGGTTCGCGAGATTCGTCTCGACGACGAACGTGTCGGGCCAGAGGGCCTCGCTGAGCTCGGCCTTGGAGAAGGCCCGGGGCCGGCGCGCGAGAAGGAGGTCGAGGAGAAGGAACGCCTTCGGGGAGATCGGGACGGGACGTCCCGCGCGAGAGAGCTCGCGGCTCTCCCGGTCGAACACGCAGTCCCCGATGCGGAAACGCACGGCCTCTCTTAGAACGATATCAGAGGAATTCCCTGAAAAACCCTGAAGACTTTCCACACGCGGGGCGCCACGTTTTCCAGAGAGGAGAAGAGCCATGAACGCTCGTTGCACAAGCCTCCGACCCCTTGGAGTGTCGCTCCTGCTGGTGCTTGCACCGCTCCTTTCGGGCTGCGCCACCGTGATCCACGGAACGCGCCAGAACGTGCGCGTCGAGACCGATCCGCCGGGCGCGACCGCCTCTGCGGGAGGCCAGAAAATCACGACCCCTGGCGTCCTGACGCTGAAGAGAAAAGAGAAAGCCCTCGAGATCGTCGTCGAGAAAGAAGGCTACGAGACGCGGCACGTGGCCCTGACGCGCAAGGACTCGGCCCTGCAGTGGCTCGACATGGTCGGCATTCCCGCGGGGATCGTCTCCGGCGCCGCCATCGGCCATAGGAGCGACTCGGGATTTCTCGACTTCCATGGCGCTGCAACCGGCGCTGTCATCGGAGGCGTGGTGCTCTCCGGCGCCGGGTTTCTCATCGACTACGGCGACGGGGCCGCCTACAAGCTGGATCCCCCGCTCGTCGTCCTGCGCCTCGAGCCGGTCCCGGCCCCCGGGTCTCCCCCATCAACCGAAAGAAAGACCCCCGGGAGCTGGTGATAGAACCAAGGGAGGATCATCAACATGAAAGCCGGCCGGGCGCTCCTGTTCTGTGCCGCGTGCGGAAGCGCCCTGCCGGGGCCGGCCGGCGCACAGACGGACGACCGCACGCCGCGCGCCGGCGAGGCCTTCACCGGCTCCGTCTTCGGCACGACCATCGAGGTTCCCGCGCGGGACCGGACGCGCGTCACCGAGCTGTGGGCCGCGCTCCAGTGGATTCCATCCGGCCCCGAGAGCCGGACATTCGTTCCGGATGGGGCGCTTCTCCTGTGGCGAAACCGGAACGGCGGCGAGGAACGCTTCCGAGCAGTGCTCCTGGGCATCTACGACGACATCCGCTGGAACCGGAAGCTTTCCGGCACGCTCGAGAGCGTCCTCACGTTCGAGAACACGGCGCTCCCGTGGGCGCGCTCGGAGTACGTCGAGGGAAGAAGGATCGCATCCGAGGAGCTGGAGTGGTCCGTCGTACGGGCGGGCTTCGGCCTCGGAACGCGCTTCGCGATCGCTCCCTCCGGCCAGGACAATGCCGTCGAGGCCGCGTTGACGTACGAGCCCGGCGTCCTCTTCTTCCGGCGCGGCTCCGACACGCTCGAATCCTTCCAGCCTCCCTCGGACGCGTACGAGGGCCGCGTCCACGGGCGCGTCAGGGCCGACGCCTTCGATCGAAATCTCCTCGAGCTGATCCACCAGGGCTTCGGCGCGGGCCTCGACGCGTTCTGGGCGCATCGCGCGGGCTGGCAGGACTGGGGCGGAGGCCCGTCCGGGCTGCACGCGGCCGACGGAACGCGGAGCTGGTCGGCGATCAGCGGCTACGCGCTGGCGGCGCTTCCCGTCCCGTTCGTGAACAGCGAACGTCATCGCCTTCTCGTCTCGGCGTACGGCGGCGCCGGCTCGAACCTGGACCGCTTTTCCGCGCTGCGCCTCTCGGGAGGATCCAATGCCGGCGACTTCGAGAGCCTCTCCCAGCCCATCCTTCCCGCGGCCGCCTTCGACGAGATCGCGACGCGCGGCTACGGCATCCTGAACCTCGAGTACCGCTTTGAAGCGCTGTTCTTCCTGTTCCTCTCTGCGCGCGGCACGCTGGCGCGGGCCGACCGCGCCCGGTTCGACGCGCAGGGAGGCTTCGCGAACTGCACGGACTGGCTCAATGGCGTCACCGTGGGACTCACGAGCGGGTTTCTGTGGAGCTCCACGATCGAGCTCTTTTTCTCGCGCAACTTCGGCCTCGAGAGCGAGAGCGGCGGTGTGTTCTCGCCGGGAAGGAATGCCGTGTACGTCTCGTTCACGAAGAGCTTCTGAGACGGCTTCGCAACATGCGCACCCGCAGGACCGGGGACTAGAATTGCTCCAGTCCGGTGACACTGAGCGAGGGAGACCGTCTCGGCGCGTACGAAGTGCTCGCGCTGATCGGCGCGGGGGGGATGGGCGAGGTCTACCGGGCGCGCGATCCGCGGCTGAACCGCGAGGTGGCGATCAAGGTTCTCCCGGAAGGGCTCGCCTCCGACGCAACGGCGCACGCGCGCTTCGAGCGCGAGGCGCGCGCGGTCGCCGCGCTCTCGCATCCAAACATTCTCGACATCCACGACATGGGCGCCGCGGGGGGCGTCTCCTGGGTCGTGACCGAGCTGCTCGAAGGCGAGACGCTCTCGCGCCGTCTCGCGGCGGGCGCTCTCCCATGGCGCAAGGCCGCCGAGATCGCGCGCGCCATCGCGGAGGGTCTCGCCGCGGCGCACGCACGCGGCGTCGTCCACCGCGACATCAAGCCCTCGAACGTCTTCCTCACGACGGACGGCCGCGTGAAGATCCTCGACTTCGGGATCGCGACCTTCGAGGAGCGCGCCCGGGCACCGGCACAACCGGCGGAAGATCTCACGGATTCGCACTCCCTCGTCGGCACGGTCGGATACCTCTCGCCCGAACAGATCCGGAAAAAGCCCGTGGACGGACGCAGCGACGTCTTCTCGCTGGGATGCGTGATCTACGAGATGGTCACGGGCCGACGCGCCTTTCCCGCAGAGACCGCGCCGGATGCCATCGTCGCCACGCTCCGCTCGGAACCTGCCGACCCGGCCGACCTCGTTCCGGGGATTCCAGAGGACCTTCGCCTCCTGATCTTGCGGTGCCTCGAAAAAAATCCCGAAAGACGTTTTCAGTCCGCGGGCGATCTCGCTTTCGCGCTCAAGGTCGCGCTGACAGGTCCGGACGCGGCACGGCATTCGAATCCCAGCACGACGCTCGTCACGACACCCGTTTCACCGTCTCACAGCGGACGCCTGAGCACCCGCGCGGTCGGGGGCCTCGCCGTGGTCGCAACGGTCGTCGTGGGCGCGATCGCCGCCGGGCTCTTTCACGCCCGCACCCTCCGCGCCGGGTTCGGCTCCGTGGCCGTCCTTCCGTTCGCGAACGCCACGGGGGTCGCGGACGACGACTACCTCTCGGAAGGCATCACGGAGAGCCTGATCAACAGCGTGTCGCGCGTTCCGGGCATTCGCGTCCTCGCGCGGACGACCGTCTACAAATTTCGCGAAGAGCCGGACCCTCGCAAGGCCGGCCGGGATCTCTCCGTGGACGCGGTCGTCACCGGGCGCGTCCGGCGGCAGGGGCAGGACCTCGTGGTACAGGCCGAGCTCGTGCGCGTGAGCGACGGCGCGCAGATCTGGGGCGACCGCGTGACGGAACGGGTCAGCGACGCCGCGCCGGCGGCCGCGGACCTGGCGCAGCGCATCGCGCGCTCGCTCCAGCCGCGGCTCGCGGGCGGCGGGGAGAAGAGCCTCGAGGACCGGCCGCACGACGCTCAGGCGTGGGACCTCACCCTCAGGGGACGCTACTTTCTGAACAGGCGTCGGGACGAGGACATCGGACGAAGCCTCGATCTGTTCCAGCAGGCTCTCGCGCGCGACCCGAACGAGGCCACCGCTTGGTTGGGACTCGCGGACGTGTTCAATCTTCTCGGCTACTACGGCGTGAAGGCCCCGAAAGACGTCGTCCCGAAACAGCGCGAGGCCGCGGCGCGCGCGATCGCGCTCGACCCGGCTCTTTCGGGCGCGCACTCCTCCCTCGCGGACGTGCGTTACGAGTACGAGAGCGACTTCCCCGGGGCCGAGCGGGAATTCCGGCGGGCGCTCGCGCTCAACCCGAACGACGCCCAGGCGCACCAGTGGTACTCCAACTTCCTGAGCGCGTCGGGCCGCTTCGAGGAGTCGCTCGTGGAGATCCGGAAGGCGTTCGAGCTCGATCCGCTCAACGTGACGATCAATCTCGACGTCGGTCTCGCTTTCTATTGGGCGGGTGACCCCGCACGCGCCCTTCCCGAGCTCTCGCGCGCCCTCGAGCTCGATCCGACCTCTCCGCTCGGTCATCTCTACATGGGACTTATCCTCTTGCGAACGGGATCCCGCGAAAGCGCAATCGCAGAATGGGCGAAGGCCGTCGAGCTCTCCGACCGCAGCCCGGACGCGCTCGCGTTCTGGGGGTATGGCTGCGGCCGCATCGGCCGGACGGCCGAGGCCGAAGCCGCGTTAAAGGAGCTCGAGGGGCTGGCGCGGAAGAGATTCGTGTCTGCCCTCCCGTTCGCGATCCTCACGCTCGGGCTCGACCGCAAGGCCGAAGCGCTCGCGTGGCTCGAAAAGGCCTACGAAGAACGGGCGGGGCGGCTCGTCTACCTGAACGTCGAGCACGGCTTCGACCCCCTGCGCGCAGAACCGCGCTTCCGCGAGATCGTGCGCAAGATGGGTCTCCCTCTGGCGCGCTGAGACCCGATCAGGCACCGAACGCCGCGAGCGCCTTCGCGAGACGGGCGTCGGACTTCGGAATGCCGCGCCGGATGCCGGGCACACAAAGTAGCGCGCGGAAGCGCGACTCCGGATGGCGCACGGCATATTCGAGGAGCTCCGAAGCAAGGATCTGATCCTGCGGATTTGCCCGCACGGCGCGCGTCCACTCCGCACCCGCGGCAATCGTCCGCCCCGCGCGCTCATAGCCTTCCGCGAGAAACCGCCGAGCTTCGCCGTTCGCCGGATCGTTCACGAGCGCCCAGCGCGCCTCGTCCCAGGCTTCCTCCTCGCGCCCGAGCTTCCGGAGCACACGTGCATGCGCGAGGCGCGCCGAGACGGCGCCGTCGCCGTTCTCGACCGCGTCGTCCCATGCGTCCTCGGCCTCCTCCAGCGTCCCGTGCTCCTCCAGGAAAGCCGCGCGGTGGTACGCGACGGGATACGAATCGGGAAAGCGGTCACTCGCAACCTCGAACGCCTTGCGGGCCTCCTCGATGCGCCCGGATTCCTCCAGCGTCTTCGCGAGGCCCCAGTTCCCGTTCTCGTAGAGGGGAAAAATCTCCACAGACTTCCGATAGCACGCGATCGCCTCGTCCCATTTCTTCTCGTCCCAGAGCTGCTTGCCGAGGAGCGCCCACGCGTCGTAGTAGCCCGGATAGATCGCGACGGCCTCGCGCAGATGCGTCACGGCCTCGGCACGGCGGCTCTCGCGTTGCGCGTCCCAGGCCACGTTGTAATGAGCCTTCGCCGAGCGCGGGACCTTCACGACCATGTCGGCATAGAGCGTGACGTCGTCCTTCCAGACGCGATTGCGTACGACCGTCGCGGCCGCATACGCGACGACGACCGCGAGGAGGAGCGACTCGCGCCAGGGCCGCGCAGGCTGCGGAACCTCGCGCACGGGGGCGGCGAGGAGACCCACCGCGAGACAGAAGAGGCCGGCGGACGGAAGGTACGCGAGCCGCTCGGCGAAGATCGTCCCGATCACGAATGGTACGTTCGAGGCGGGAAAGAGCGTGCCCGCGAAAAAGCACAGCCCGAACGCCGCGAGAGGCCGTCTCTTCCACTGCGCGAGCGCGAGAACGGCGGCCAGAAGGGCGCCGGCGGGACCCACCCATGCCGCCGGCTCGCGCAGTGAGTGGACGAGCGGCAGCGCGTACGCCGAGTGGTCGGCGGAGAGGTGGATCGGCAGGAAGGTCTTCCCCAGATAGCGAAGCGCGAGGTTCAGCGCGTTCACCGCCCGCACCGGAAAGGACATCCCGACGAGCGGATTCTCGAGCTCGAAAATGCCCGCTTCCTTCGAGATGAGAAATCCCTTGATGACGACGAATCGGACGGCGAAAAGGGCGGCGAGCGGGAGGGCGAAGCCCGCAAGGCCCCACCTCGCGGACGGCGGAAGGCCCCGCCACGCCTCCCGGGGCGACCGGCCGCGGCCACCTCGGAACAGCTCGCCGAGGAGGATGACGCCGGGCGCCACTACGGCGTTCTCCTTCACGAAGACGGCGAGGAGAAAGACGGCGAGCGCCGCCGCGTAAGGGCGCTTCGCGAGCCGGCCTTGGCGCGTCGCGTGCAGCCAGAGGAGCGCCACGACGAAGACGCACCAGGCGGCGAGGAGCTCGGCCCGCCCGACGAGGGACGTCACGGCCTCCACGTGGATCGTGGCGACCGCAAAGAGCGCGGCCGCGGCGGAAGCCTCTCCGACCGCGAAGCCGAGCGCGAACAGCCAGGACGCGAACGACACGGTCACGGCCGCGTGCAACGCCAGGTTCACGGCCCGGAACAGCCACGGGCGGTTTCCATGAATCCACTCTTGCACCGCGTACGTCAGGAGCAGGACGGGGCGGTAGTTCTGCGCCGAAGTCAGCTCTCCGCCGAAATACTGCGTCGTGAAGATCTCCCCCACTTTCGCCGGGGCTGCGATGCGCTCGTTGTCGCGGATGATCAGCTTGTCGTCGTACGTGAAGTCGTACGGCAGCGCGTTCAGGAACGGGAGCAGCGCGAGAAGCGCGAGACCCAGACGGCGGCGGAGCGACACGCGCGGAGTCTAGCGTCCGGCGCGGGGCGCTTCGATCCGGAGCTTCTTCATCTCGTACAGCAGCGACTGGCGCGAGATCCCGAGCTGGCGCGCGGCGCGGGTCCGGTTTCCGGCCGTCTCGACGAGGGCGTCCTGGATCGCCCCGACGCGGGCGGCATTCACCGCGTCCCGGTACGAGTGCGGCGCGGCCTTCCCGGCGCACTTCTCACGCAAGGCGCGCGGAAGGTGCTCGAGGCCGATGACGCGCCCGGGCGCCGCGAGCGCGACCGCCGCCTCGAGCGCCGCGTTGAGCTCACGCACGTTGCCGGGCCAGGGCCATGCCCTGAGAGCGGACGAGGCCTCGCGCGTCAGCCTCGCGCGAGAGCGAAGGGCCGCGTCCACGAGACGGACGAGGTCGGCCGGGCGCTCCCGGAGCGGCGGTAGCTCCAGCTCGAGGCCGGCGAGTCGGAAATAGAGATCGGCCCGAAAGGCGGCTGCTTCGGCCATCTCCTTGAGCGGCCGGTGCGTCGCCGCGAGGACGCGCAGATCCACGCGCCTCACGGCGGTCTCGCCGAGTCGCCGCACTTCGTTCTCCTGAAGAACGCGGAGGAGCTTGCCCTGGAGCGCAAACGGGAGGTCTCCGATCTCGTCGAGAAAGAGCGTGCCCCCAGAGGACTCCTCGACGAGCCCTTTGCGGTCCCGATCGGCTCCCGTGAAGGCTCCCCGGGCGTGGCCGAACAGCTCCGCTTCCGCGAGCGTCCCCGGAAGCGCGGCGACGTTCACGGCGACGAAGGGCCCGCGCCGCCCCGAAAGCCGGTGGAGCTCGTGGGCCACGATCTCCTTGCCGGTTCCGCTCTCGCCGAGGAGGAGCACCGAGATCGTCGACCGCGCGACTCGCGCCGCCTTTTCGAAGACCTCACGCGTGGCGGGGTCTTCCGCCACGATCGAAAAAGCCGTTGGCGGTGGAGGCAGGTGGGTCTCGGCCGGCGCCCCGTGCTCGAGCAGCCGCGTGAAGCATTGCTCCGCTCGCGCGAGACCCGCCCGCGCGGCAAGGCGGCGGGCGAGCCGCACGAGGGGCCCGGCCGCCGATGTGGCGAAGACGGACGGAAAGCGGCCTCGCCATTCGAGGACGCGGCGGACGGCGATCCCGGGACCCGCACCCGAAGAGGCGACGCGCTCGAGCGCTGCGCTCGCGGCGTCCGGAGCCGCCCGGCCCGAAGCGAGCGCCGCCTCGGCGTCGAAAAGCGCGCGCTCGTCGGCGTTCCACGCGGGGAGCCGCTCCCTGAGAGGGCGTCCCGCGTCGCGTGAAGCCGAGGCCGACAGGCGCAGGCGGCGTCCCTCGGTGCGGGAGCGGTTGTCCGGAATCTCCCCCGCCCGCGCGAGAAGCGCGAGCGCCGATTCGGGATCCTGCGCCGCGAGGAGGCGCTCGGCTTCGAGCAAGAGAATCTCCCGCCAAGCCGGGTGTGACGGGTCCGCGGTACCGCGCTCCTGAGCCTCGCGGAACGCCGTCGCGGCCTCGCCGTCGTCCCCTTCGAGAAGCGCGAGCTCCTGAACGCTCGGGATCGCGAAGAGGATCTGGTGGTTTCGCCCGCCCGCCCGCTCGTGTGAGAGGACCCGCTCGAGAACGGCGCGTACGGCGGAGAAATCGCCGGACCTGAGGAGGAGGTCGATGCGGTTGCCGAGCGCCGAGAGGTAGCGCTCTTCGTGCCGACCCGCCGCGTACAGGCCGAGCGCGGCGTCCAGCTCGCGTGCCGCGACGTCGAGGCGCCCGCCGTCGAGGGCCGCGTGCGCGACGTCGTAAGCCGCGTCCGCGCGCTCAAGGGCGCTCCGCGAGAGCGTCTCCGCGCGGCGGAAGAGGGCGATCGCCTCGTCCGTCCGGCCGAGATCGTTCGCGAGATATCCGGCCGTGCGCGCGAGATCGCGCGCCAGGCCGTGCTCTTTCACGCCGGGCAGCAGGGCCTCGGCTTCGGCGAGCGCGGCGGCCGCGGCGCCATAGTCGTGGGCCCGCTCGTGAAGCTCCGCTGCGAGGAGCCTCTCGTTGAGACGCAGCGCGACGGGCGCCTCCGCGAGGTGCTTCGCCGCGCGCGCGAGCACCCGTCTGGCCGCCTCGTCGCGGCGGGAGTCCACGAGGACCCGTGCGCGTGCGACGTCTTCGTCGGGCGCTCCCCCGGGGCAGAGCGCCAGCGCACGCTCCTCCTCGCGAAGGAGAACGAGCGCGCGGGCCGTTGCGAGCCGGTCGCCGAGCGAGACGCCGCGCGAAGCCTCGGACGAAATCCGGCTTGCCGCTTCCCGCGCGGCCTCAGGCCTTCCCGCGGCCTGCAGAATCCGCACGGCGAGAAGAGGCCGGCCGAAATCGGGGGCCTTCCGCGGTGCGCGCGAGAGAATCTCCGCCGCCAGGGCAAGGTTCCCTTCCGCGGCCGCCACGTCGAGCGCGGCCTGCGCCGCCGCGACGTCAGCGGCATGGCCGCGGGCGAGCGCGGCGATCGCGAACCGCGGGCCCGCGGCACCGGACGCCTCGAGTCGGGCCACGGCGTCGCGCCGCGCGGATGCCGGCACGCGTGAGGCGATCCGCCGTCGCTCGCCGTCGTCCCGATACGCATACTCCCCTTCCGGCGCGGGCACGAGGACCCCCTCTTCGGAGGCGCTCGCGAGCGCCTCCTCCGCGGTCTCCACCGCGACGCCGGCGGCCGCGGCCGCCTCGGCGACCCGGAACCCAGGGGCGAGAAGAGCGGCGGCCTCGAGGACGGGACCGCGTCGCCCTGACTTCGCGGGCCGCGTGCGCGCGGCCGCGATGCGCCCCTCTTTTGGATCGAACCGCGCCGAGAGATCCCGCGCGACTTCGAGGACACTTCCCGCGTCCGTCGTCCCCGCCGCCTCTCCCGCGGTTTCCTCCGCCTCGCGCCAGGCCGCCACGGCATCGTGCACGGACACGAACGGAAGCCAGAGGAGCGACGCGGCGTCCCCCGGCCTCAGGCGGAAGGAAAGGAGCGGCGCGTCCTCCCAGGGCTTGAGGCGGGCGGCCCTCGTGGCGAAGAGGCGGAAGCCGAAGCCGAAGAGATCCTTCTCGAACGCGCGGCGCGACCGCCCGTCCCACCGTTCGAGGGAGATCGCCACGAGGGCGAGCGGAAGGCCCTCGGCGGGGCGCACGGGCCGTGATCCCTCCGCGAGAGCGCGCAGGACGCCCGCACGCGGGTCGTCCCCGAGAGCGCATGCGAGCCGCCGGAGGGCGCCTCCTTCGTCCAGCGCGGAGCCCGCCGCGCACTCGGCGAATGCCGGCGGCTCGTCCCGGCGCGCCGCGCCTCGGGCGAGCCAGAGAGAGGCGCTCCCCACGGCCGTCGCGGGGCCCGGCCCGACCTCGCCCGCAACGAACGCGGCCGGAAGCGCGAGGCCGAGGAGGTCCCGTGACACCGCGCGCCCCAGGCCGCCCCGCCTCGCCAGCTCGGAGACGAGTCCCTCAGATCGTCCGCGCGCGTCGGCCGCCCGGAGAGCGGTGACGACGTCCTCCGCGACGTCGCGCGGCAGCGTGCGGTCCAGGGCGCTCTCGACGGCGCGACGCAGCGACTCCGAGTCCTCGCCGCCCGCGTCCCCGCCGCCGAGCCGGACGGCGGCGGCCGCGACCGCCAGAGCGGGCGACACCGCGCGCCACGCGGCGACAGGAGGGGCGCCGAGTGCCGGCCGCTCCGCGTCCCCATCGCGCGCGCCCAGAAGGGAGATGTCTTCGGGGGCGAGGCCGAGGCCGTGAAACGACAGGAATCCGGCGAGAGAACCCAGCCTCACGAGATAGGCGCGGCGTGCGGGCGCGTCGAGCCGCGCGAGCGGGGCGGGACCCGCGCCTTCGACGCCGAGCACGAGGCCCCTCGCGCCGGGTCGAGCCGAGAAGAAAACGGGCAGCAGGGGATGCGCGAGCCGCACGAGCGCGGACCCGCCCGCCGCGAGATCGCGGCGCGGAATCGTCCACTGCCGGAGCGCCTTCGAGGGCACCGTCCGTCCTCCCGCCGAGCGCCGTTGCCAGGCTGCCTTTCACCGGACGATTTCGGAAAAAGCGCGCGGCGTCAAGCGGAGGGGCGCCGCCCCGTCACGAGCTCGAAGCCGTGGAGAGTGCCGCGGCCGACGTCGGCGATCCCGACACCCGCGAGACCCGCGCGAATGAGGAGGTCCGCGACCTCCTCTCCGTCGCACGTGACAACCGCCGCACCCCGCGTGATGCCGAGGCCGACGGCGAGCCGCTCCTGCGCGGTGTCCAGCCGGCGCTTCCAGCGCGGCCCTCCCCCGCTCGTCAGCACGACGAAGCGCCCGCCCGGCGAAAGGGCGCGGGCGGCCCGCGTGACGAAGTCTGCCCTCTCGCCCGGCGGCACGAGGTACAGGACGTCGATCAGGGCCGCCTGCGAGAACGCGCCCGCGAGAGCCGAATCCACCCCGCCAAGTTGGAACCTTCGTGCCGCAGTCTCCGGAAGCCAGCGGCGCGCGCGGTCGATCTTGCGCGGGTCGGGATCGAGACCGAGATATGTCCCCGAGAAACCGGCCCGGAAGACGAGATGCGCGAGCAGGCCGGGCCCGCACCCGAAATCCACGAGCGCGCCGTCCGGCTCGAGGACGCCCAGGACCTTCGTCCAGGGCGCGCTTCGAAACCGCAACGCGAGGTGCGCGCGCTCCGGCAGCGTGAGCGCGGCCGCACCTTTCCGGAGAGCCGCCGATTCGCCGCTTCCGAGCGCGAGAAGACCCTTCGCCGTCGTCTCGATGTGCTTCTCCATCGGCACCCATAGACTACAGGCACGAACGCCCGCGAATCCTCCGCCGCCTTTCCGTGGCCCTTTCGAGGTGTCGAGAACCGGCGCCTGGCCGTGCTC
>CALAQS010000273.1 GCA_937888435.1 uncultured Acidobacteriota bacterium | reverse complement strand
CCGTCCTGCTTCACGACGCCGTTCACGCGCGAGACGAGGCGGCGGGAAGACCAGTCGAAGCCGTCCGCCTCGACGATCCAGGGCCCCATCGGCGCGTGCCCGTCCAGGCTCTTGCCCTTCCACCACTGGCCGCCGTGTTTTTTCTGCTGGATGTCGCGGGCGGTCGTGTCGTTGAGGACGCAGAATCCGAAGACGTGGTCCATCGCCTCTTCCTCGGAGAGGTTTTTCCCGCGCCGGCCGACGATGACCGCGAGCTCGACTTCCCAGTCGATCGCCGTCGAGACGCGCGGATCGTAGGGAATCGGGTCGCACGGGCCGTTGACGGCGTTCGTCCCCTTCGTGAAGAAGACCGGATGCTCGGGAAGCGTCTGGCCGGCGTCCCTCAGCGACTTTCCCTCCTCGAAGTGCTCGGCGTAGTTCCAGCCGACGCAAACGACGTTTCGGCGCGGGACCGGGATCGGCGCGAAAAGCCGAACCTCTTCGACGCGCGGCCCGCCCGGCGAAGCCTTCTCGAGCAAGGTCCGCACCTCATCCCGCGCTCTCTCGCCTGCGGTGATGAGGGAGATCATCTGAGCGGGGTCGAAAGAGAGTTTCACCCCGAGATGCCCGGCGGCGGCGCCGAGGTCGACGACCCGGCCACTCTTCGAGAGCACACCGACCCGCACCTCGTCGGTCGGCTTCGGGGCGAAGCTGAGGAACCGAAGGGGATCGGACCGCCGAGAAGGAGAGGTCACGCGAACATCGCGTCGCCGAGGCGTTTCAGCATCGGGACGCCGCGGATCTCCGTCTCGTAAAGCGGCACGATGGCGCGGACGCTGCCGTCGAACTTCTCCCAGACGGTCTTCATGTGCTCATCCTGCATCGCGACGCGGTTCTTCACGAAGTCGGCGGCGTCGGCACCGACGGAGGCCTTGTCTATGAGCATGTTGACGAGCACGCCGCCCACCGGAATCCCGAAATCGTGGAACCATTGGATGAAGCGCGTGATGACGGCGATGGGCAGCGCCTCGGGCAAGGTGACGAAGAAAAACGACGTCTTCTCGGGGTCCGTGAGGAGCACGCGACCGTGAGCCATCCGGTCGCGGAAGGAGAGGAGGTACGTCATGAGCGGGTCGTCCTCCTTCTTCTTGGTAAAAGAGAGCAGCTCCCTGAGGGTCTTCGCCTCCTCGCGGCTCTTGAGCATCTTGTTGACCCAGAGCGAGTAGACCTTCGACATGCCGAGGAGTCGCCGCGCGTTCGCGGTGGGCGCGGTGTCGAAGACGTAGACGTCGTACTCGTCCTTGAACATGAGGTCGATCATGTTCTCGAACATGGCCGACTCCTCGAAGGCGGGGTTCATGGTCGCCGACTCCACGAAGTCCTCGGCTTTCGTCGAGATGTCGGCGAACTTGAGAAACCACTTGATCTTCTCGCGGATCTCGACCTTCGACCGCTCGATCGTCTCTTTCGTCTCGATCTCGTAGGCCCAGAGGTTCGGCGCGCCATCGACCGGCGTGTGCTTTCCGAGGACGTTCTGGCCGAGCAGCGTCGACAGGCTGTGGACGGGGTTCGTGGACGCGAGAATGGTTCGACGCCCGAGCTGGGCATTGTGGAGCGCGGTGGCGGCCGCGAAGACCGTTTTTCCGACGCCCCCCTTGCCGCCGAAGAAGATGTACTTCAGGCCGGCGTGCTCTTTGACGTAGTCGCTCATGGAGGTCTGGATTTCAGGCATTGCCGCGCTCTCCTGGGTCCCGGCCTCAGCCGAGCTTTCCGTCGCCGTACATGATCCCGGCGAGCTTCTCGATCATCGGGAGGCCCGTCACGTCGCGCTCGAGCTCCGGGACGTAGGCGAGCACGTCTTTCCCGAACGTCGTCCTGATGTTTCCGAGGTACTTGTCCTGCATCTGGATCCGGTTGCGCAGGTAGTCGGGGATGTTCTGGTCGATCAGCTCGTGGGGGATGACGCGGTTGACGACGTAACCGCCGATCGGGACGTCGAACTGGGCAAAGAGCTTCGCGGCCTTCTCCGTGTCGACGATGATCATGTCCTCGGGCGTGACGACGAAAAAGAACGCCGTCTTTTCCTTGTCCGTGAGGATCTTCGAAGACGCGTTGATCCGCCCCTTGATGTAGATGAGCTCGTTCAGGATCGCGTCCTGCTCGGTCTCCTTCTCCCGCTTGAGCCGGCTGACCATCTCCTCGTACTCGCGCATGTCCTCGCGCAGCTTCGTGACCTTGTTGATCCACTCGTCGTAGACCTTCGCCATGCTGAGGTAGTAGAGCGCGTGGCCGAGCGGGACGAGGTCGTAGATGTAGTAGTCGTAGTTCTCCTGGACGACGACGTCCACCACGGCGTCGAAGATCGCACTTTCCTCCATGGCCGGCTCGGCGCTCGCGGCCTGGATGTAGCTCTCGATCTCCTCGGGCACCTTATCGAGGCCGTACATGTCGCGGATCTTCTTGCGGATCTCATCCTGATACGCCTTGATGTGGCTGTCGGCGTCGATCTCCTGCGCCCAGAGGTTCTCCATGATCTTCACCGGCCCCTTGCCGAAGATGTCCTTCTGGAAGATGTCGGTGAGGGAGGCCTGAGGGTCGACGGAGAAGACGAGAACCTTCTTGCCCTGCTTCGCGAGCCAGTAGGCCGTCGCGGCCGAGAACGTCGTCTTTCCCAGACCGCCCTTGCCGCCGAACATGATGTACCGGCGGCCCGGGTTCTGCTGAAAGACCTCTTTCATCCCCATGATGCCTCCTCCTCCTCAACGTCCCGGTTTCCCGGAGACTTCAGAACATCGCGTCGGAAACGTCCTTCTCCCGCAGCATTCGGCGCTTCCACGTGGCGATCTGCGGGACGACGTGCGGAAGGAGCCGGAGGCTGTAGTACGGCGGGAGGATGGGAATCCCGAGCAGGTCCCCCATCGTGATGAGGATGAACAGGTGCTCCATGGAGGCCCGCGTCCTGAGCGCCGCCCGGCTCATGTCGTGCGCGGACATGCCGTAGATGGTTTCCTTGAAACCGTACCAGAGTCCCTTGAGACCGCCCGGCCTGGCGGCTTTTTTCTTGTCGGACACCGTCTCCTCCTCTCGCGACCCGGGCACGATTCCCGGTCCATTCATAGGTTAAAACTCCCGGCGGTCCGGGACGCGATGCAGGTGCATTATCGGATTTTCGAAGGGATTCGAGGCGAAAGCGATAAACAGCAGCCAGATCGGGCCGCGGTCCCCTTTTACGAAGCGCGCTGCAGTCTCCGTGCTTTCGTGGCAACCCGTCGCGCGCTTCCGGACACCGTGGGTTGCACGCCGAGGAGCGATATCGCGCCGCGCGCCAGAAGGCCCGAGCGGGTTTCACCCGCGGCTTTGGCCCGTGCATCGATCGCCTGCAGAATGGCCTCCGGGATCGTGACGTTCACTCGGACCGCCTTCGACGCCGCGTCGGGCACAGAGACGAGGAATGGCACCGCGCCCTTGTTGTGCCGGTCCCTCAGGATCGTTTCCAGGCGGGACGGCGCCGGGAGCTTCTCGCCCTCCTCGACCATTATGGCCACGTGCCCCGCGAGAGCCTCGTGTGCCATCGCCACGGCCTCGTCCAGCGTCCGGCCGGCGCTGACGCATCCGGGAAAGTCGGGAAAGTCTACGCCGTAATCGCTGCGCGGTTCCTTGCGGACTAGTGCGACATACGCTGCCATGTTGTCCTCTCAGCTCAGATCGACGCCGCTCTGTCTCTCGATGCTCCTGAGCGTGCCTTTGGGTAAGTCTCTTCTCGGATGCGGCACGGTCACGATGCCGGGCCCGGATGAATGCTTGAAATGCCAGTGACTCCCGCTCGTCCTCACGTGCCTCCAACCGGCCGCCTCGATCTTCCTGATGACGACGCGGCTGTCCACGGAGACCGAATATACACACTGATACACACGGAAGCAAGCGCGCCCGCGCCCCCTCGTCTATAA
>CALAQS010000272.1 GCA_937888435.1 uncultured Acidobacteriota bacterium | reverse complement strand
ATGTACCAGCGCCTCTCGCCGTCCCGAACGAGCCATGGATCGCCAATCAGCGCGTCGAAATCCGGCATTCCCGACGTTCCGAAAATGTTGAACCACGCAACGACGATGGGCGCAGGCCTGGCCGAGAACAGCGGCAACCGGCCCACCCGGCTGTATTGATTGAGGTCCACGAGCACGTCGAGCCGCGTTCGGGCGATCCGGCGCGCCGCCGCGTCGTTGTCGAGGCGTGAGATGTCGTGAACCCGGGCGCCGCTCGCTCGTGCCCGGCGCCGAACGGCAAGAGCGCCCGGCGCATCGGAGAAGAGGTGGACCTCCACCCTGCGGGCGTCGTGGTGATCGATCAGCCCCCACACCGGCTTCATCCAGTTGTCTTCGGCGAAGAACGAGGAGACGTAGCCGATCTTGAGGACTTTCCGCGCCGGGCTCACGGCGACCGAGGCCTCGGCCGGCGCGCCGGTTCTCGCGCGGACGGCTGCCCCCAGCGCCCGGCGGTACTTCAGGATCGCCGCATGGTCGAGGCGCAGGTCGAAAGGGGCGATCGTCGCGAGAGACCGGAGCGCTCTGATGTCCGTGCGGATCCGGAGAGACGCCCGGAGATTCCGGGTGGCTCTCTCGATCTCACCCAGAGCGAAGCTCGCCCGGGCGAGGTGGTACCGTGCCGCCGCACAATCCGGCCTCGCCCGGACGACCGATTCGAAGACGGCGAGCGCGCTCGCGTGCTTGCCGGCCGCCAGCTCACGGCGGCCCTTTCGGCAAGCAGCTCTCGTCAGATGTCGATCCAACCCTTCACAACTTTCTTTGTGCCGCCTCCCCCGGTTCCTCCCTTGATCTTCCTGGCTTGCGCCGATGTCAACTTCCGGGCGCCCAGATCCTTCATCGTCTTCGTGGCCTTTTCCTTCTTTGCGACCATGGCCTTTCACCTTTCCGGACTCATCGAGCCCTTTGCCGCCGCGGCTTGCACGTCGTCACTTCGCGTCGGCGAGCTTCCTCTCGAGGCGGGAGCGGGAGATGCCAAGGGCCTGGGCGGTCTTCGTCTTGTTGCCGGCGAGCTCCCGAAGGATCCGGCGAATGTGCTCCCGCTCGACTGTCCGGAGGCGCAGGTCGGCAGAAACTGGCGGTCGCAAGGCGGGAGGGAGCGTCCCGGGGCGGTCGCCGTTCCTGATCAGTATCGCGAATTCCTCGATCACGGTCCCCTCGGTCATCGCGACGGCGGCGTGGATGACGAGGTCGAGCTCCCGAAGGTTTCCGGGCCAGTGATACGAGAAGAGGGCATCCGCGGCATTCTGAGAGAGACCGGAGATGGACCGTCCTTGTCCCTGGGCGGCGCGACGGATCGAGACCGCGACGAGCTCGCGCAGGTCATTCGGCCGTTCGCGGAGCGGAGGAAGGGTGACGGTGAGTCCCGCGAGCCGGTAGAAGAGGTCGCTCCGGAACTGTTCGGTGTTCGCGAACGTTGCCAGCGGGTGGTGGGTGGCGGAAATCAGACGGACGTCGGCCGTGCGGAGCCGCTCGGAGCCGAGCCTCTCGAACTCGCCGTATTCGACCGCGCGAAGGATCTTCGCCTGGGCGAGCGGGCTCATGTCGGCAATCTCGTCGATGAAGAGGGTCCCGCCGTCGGCGATCTCGAACTTGCCGCGCAGCTGATGCTTGGCATCCGTGAATGCGCCCTTCTCGTGGCCGAAGAGCTGGCTGTCGAGGAGTGTGTCGGAGAGGGCCGCCGCGTTGAACGAGACGAAGGGACCCGACGCTCTTCGAGATGAGTTGTGGATCGCCTGGGCGAGGAGGGTCTTGCCGGTCCCCGACTCACCGAGAACGAGGAGCGGAAGCTCGGTCCGGCAGGCCGCGCGCGCCACATCGAGGCACCGGAGCATCGCGGCGTCGGCGCTCCGGAAGCTCTCGAGCGTCAGGCGCGCTGCGTCGAGAAGGTTGTCCCGCGTCAACGGATGTTCTCCCGGAGCTGCCGGAGCGGCTCGAAGGCGTACTCGACCAGGGTGCGACGGCCGACGACGACGCGCGCCATGCCGCGCATCCCCGCCAGGAGTGGTCTGCGCTCCCCGTCCGCCGCGACGGCCTGCTCGTCCAGGTCGACGAGGACGGGGAAGGTCGCGGTCTCGCGGGTTCCGACCCCGGAGGGGCTGGCCCACCGGACCGTTCCCCCGCGGACGCCGTAGCGCTGGTACGGGAATGCCTCGAGAAGGAGGCGAACGCTCTGGCCGGGGTGGATCCGGGCGAGCCCTCCCTGGGGAAGGCTCAGCTCGGCTTGCAGCGTCTCGGCGGAGCAGACGACTTCGGCAAGGACGTCCCCCTCGCGAACCACCGCTCCGGCCCGCCTCGCCGCGACGCCTAGGACCGTTCCGTCGCACGGAGAGTCGACGGCCAGCTCGTTTCCAACCCCGTCCCCGTGAGCGGAGGACGCCTCACCGGTGAGCGCCCCAATCCTGATCCTCGCCTGAGCGATCTTCTCCTCGAGGACCCGCTCCACTTCGTGGAACTCGGTCGCTTTCGCGGCTGCGGTGTCGCGGAGCTTCCCGATGGCGCTCCCGGTCGCGCTCCGGTCGGCCTGGAGCTGCTCGAGCTCCATCACGGTCTGGCTGTGCCGGATCTGGGCGTCGGAGCGGTCGTTGAAGCTCGCGAGCCCCTGATCGGCGAGTTTCTTCGCCCGCTCGGCCTGCTCCAGCGTCAAGGCGAGCTGCTCTCTTTTCAGAACCAGCATCCGATCGAGATAAGCCGTGCGATCGTCCAGGCTTCGGGCCTCCTCACGCGTCGCGCTGGCCTCGCTGTCGAATCTCTTCCGTGCATTGGAGAGGCTCTCGGCAAACCCGCGGAGGCTGCCCTCGAGCGTCTTCCGCTCGGAAGCCCGGTCGCCGAACTCCTGTGACCGGATAGCGAAGAGCCTCGCCCCCTTGGCCACAAGGCGCCCCTCGACGGCGAGAGCCTCCGTGACCGTTCCTCCTCGGGGAGCGCGCACGGGGTCGGTGCCGCGCACCGGCACCAGGGCGAACGGGGCGACGATCGTCTCGGGGACCTTGACGGCCACCGATACGGCGGCGGCGACGGCGAAGAGTGCGATCAGGAGCCATGCGAGGCTCCGGGCCGCGAACGGCGGCGGGTCGCTCGGGAGGAACGGCGTCTCGTCCATCTAGATCCCCAGCTGCTGGCTCGAGAGGTAGTAGTAGAGCCCCTTGCGGTCCATCAGCTCGTCATGCGTTCCCTGCTCGACGAGCCGTCCTTTTTCCATCACGAGGATGACGTCCGCATCGCGGATCGTGCTGAGCCGGTGGGCGATCACGAACGACGTCCGGCCCTCCAGGAGGCGGTCGAGGTTCTCCTTGACCGCCCGTTCCGACTCGGTGTCGAGGGAGCTGGTCGCCTCGTCGAAGATCAGGATCGGGGGGCGGTTGTAGATGGCTCGCGCGATGGCGACGCGCTGCTTCTGCCCGCCGGAGAGGGCGAGGCCCGACTCGCCGACCCGCGTGTCATAGCCCAGGGGAAACCTCTCGACGAATTCGTGGGCGCTCGCCACCCGGGCGGCCCAGAGGACCCGGTCCAGGTCGGGCTCGCCGTCTCCGAACGCGATGTTCCGGGCGATCGTCTCGTCGAAGAGGTAGTTCTCCTGGAGGACGAAGCCGACGCGGCGCCTGAGGTCGCGGTAGTTCAGCGTCCTCATGTCGATTCCGTCGAAGAGGATCGCCCCCTCGGTCGCTTCCAGAAGGCCGGAGAGGAGCTTGGCAAGAGTCGTCTTGCCGGAGCCGCTCCTGCCGACGATTGCGACCATCCTTCCGGGGTCCACGTCGAAGGTGAGGCCGTCGAGAATCAGCGGCGACTCGGGGCCGCCGTATCGGAAGCCGACGTTCCGGAGCGAGACCCTCCCCGCGAGCGTCCGGACGGGGAGAAGCGCGGACCGGTCGTCGCCCTGTTCGGGCTTCTGCTCGAAGATGTCGTTCAGGCGGTCGAGAAGGACCGTCCCGTACTGAAGGTGATCCCAGGTCGTGAGCAGGATCCCGATCGGGGCGTTCGCAAGGGCCACGAGGGCGTTGAACGCGACGAGCCCGCCGATGGTGAGCGACCCGCGCATCACCTGGATCGCCCCCGCCCAGAGGAAGAGGGCGATCGAGAGAAAGCTCACGGCCTGGACGGCGCCCTCGTACGTCATGACGGTGAAGTCGGCGCGAAACTGCTTTCGGGCGAGGCCGAGGAACCGCTCGAGCATCAGCTGCCGGAGGGAGCCTTCGGCGCCGAGCGACTTGACGGTCTCGATCCCCTTGATGGTGTCGATCTGATGGGCGGAGTACTTTCCGAACGCCTCCTCGAGCGTGTCGAAGACGGGGCGAAGCCGGCGCATCGAGTACCGCATCAAGAGGGCGTAGAGGGGGACGGTCAACAGGAAGACGCCCGCGAGGAAGGGGCTGTAGACGAACATCAGAACCAGGACCGCGGCGAGCTGCGAGAGGGCGGCCAGCGAGGAGACCCCGTACTGGACAAGGAACTCGCGCACCTGCCGGAGGCCCGTGAGGCGGCGCTGGATGTCGCCTGTCTTCCGCGTCGAGAAGTAGGACATTGGAAGCGACAGGAGGCGCCGCGTGACGAAGTCGAGCGTCGAGGCGTCGATCCGGACTGCGGCGAAGCTCAGCAGGTATCGCTGCAGGACCATCGCAGCGGTCGAGAAGACGAGGACGCCTCCCATCCCGAAAAGGAGAATCCGGAGCAGCCCCTCGTCGCGTTCGACGAGAACCCGGTCGACGATGACCTGACTGAAGACCGGCAGGACCATCTGCAGGACGCTGACGATGAGCGCGAGACCGGCCGCCTTCGCGAGGATGCCGGCGTGTGGCCGGAAGAAGCGGGCGAGCCAGGCGAAGCTGGAGCGCCCCACCGGGGCCTTCTCGAACGCCTCCGTGTAGTCGAAGAGAGCTGCGTAGCCGGTCCACTCCTTCTCGATCTCCGCGCGCGGGAGGCGTCGGAGCCCGACACCCGGGTCGGCCAGGCGAACCTCCTTCGGGTTTGTGTCGTAGAGGACGACCCAGTGGTTGCCGCCCCAATGGAGGATGGCGGGGAGCGGCATCTCGTCCAGGTGCCGCGCCGAAGCCTTGACGGAACGCGCGGCGAGCCCCAGCTCTTCAGCCCCGCGACAGATCGCCCGAAGGCTCGTGCCGTCGGTCGACGTGAAGAGGAGCTGCCGGATCCGCGCGAGGCTCACGGCGCGGCCGAAGTGGCGGCAGACCATCGCGAGGGAAGCCGCGCCGCAGTCCATCTCGTCGATCTGCCGGATGAAGGGAAAGCGGCGGATCCGACGGGGCGCCTTTACGAACCGACCGTCCTCCGTCGCGAAGGGGGCGGGCCCTTCCGCCGAGGTATCGTCGTGCGGCTCGCGATCGGCATCCTGGTCGACCTGGTCCGGGCCCACCTCCTCCACCGCCGCTTCCGCGGGCAGGAGCTCGTCGGCGAAGTCGAGCGGAACTCTCGCCTCCCTCCGGTAGTCGTACTGAGCGATACGCCGCCTGATTGCCGAGTGGAAGTCGGGGTAAGCCTCGGTGATTGCCCGAAAGGCGCTCGGGTGAAGGCTCAGGAGCCGACAGGGCGTGACCGCCTCGACCGTGGCCTTTCTTGGTTCACCCGTGAAGGCCGAGATCTCGCCGAAGACGTCGCCTTTCCGCAGGTAGGCGAGGTTGCGCCGCTGCCCATCCTCCTCGGCGAAGACGCGAAGCCGCCCTTCCTCGATGGCGAAAAGGGGGCCCTCGCCGTCCCCCTGCCGGAAAACGGTCTCTCCCGCGGCGACAGAAACCGTTTCGAACCGATGGAGGAGCCCGCCGAGGACGGATGGCGGAAGGGTTGCGAACGGGGTGTAAAGGCGAAAGAGGTTCTGGAGGCTCCGGTACCTGCCGTGGAGCTCCAGGCAGGTCCGGATCTCGGGATCGCCGGAGAGAAGCTCGTCGAAGGCGCTCCGGTCGAGCCGAAGGACGATCGCGGCGCTCGAAGAGCGGACGGTGGCCTGCCTCCTGGCCGAAGGCTCCAAGAGTCCCATCTCGCCGAAGCTGTCCCCGGACCGGAGCAAGCCAAGGGATACCTCCTCGCCCCGCTCCCCCATCTTCACCACGCGCGCTTTCCCCGACACGAGAACGAAGAAGGCGTCGGCGGGGTCCCCCTCTCGGAGGATCACGGCGCCGAAAGGAAAGGCGACAGGGACGAACTTCCCGGTCACGGCCTTGCGCGACGCGGGAGAGAGAAACTTCAGGAGCGGCAGATCGTCGAGGAGCGTCCGGGCCGCCTCGACCTCCGATGGGACGGCCGCGCTCGCCTTGCTCGTCACGGCTTCCATATCCACGTGATCCTGTTGTCGACCTCGCGGGCGACGAGCCCTTCGAGGAGACTCGACTCGGCTCTTTCCAGGACCTCGGGATCGTCGGGCTCCGGCGGGATCTTCGCGCGGACGGAGACGAGCACGAACTTGTCGCCGACGCTCACCGGTCCGACGAGCTCTCCCGGGCGCGCCGAGAGAAGGATGTCCCGGACCTCCGGCTCTGCCTCCTCGAGAAACTCCACGCCGTCTTCCGTGGCCTCACCGATCTCCTGCGCAAGCGTCCCGAGGTCGACTCCCTCCTGGCGCACCGCCATGGCCGCCTCGCGCGCGGCGTCCTCGGCCCGAAGCCTCAGCACGCTGCAATTGATTCGAGTCCAGTCGGTCAGGCGCGCCCTGACCCGCGCAGCCAGGGCGTCGGGAGTGAGCACCTCCTCGCGAAACCGCTGGTACGACCGCTCCAGCCGGGCGACGGTCTCCCGGCGCTCGGCGAGCGCCCCGGCCGAGCTTCGATCCTCGTCGGGGGCGTGGTTCCGTTCCTTCTCCCGCTCCACGATCGCGGCGCGCGCGGCGAGCTGCCGCGCCAGACGCTCCAGCTCTCCGGAGCAGACGGCTTCTGCAAGGACGGCCGACTCGACTTGACGAACGTCTGCCTCCGGCTTCGCTGAATGGGCGACGTCCGGCAGGCGGTCGCGAAGGAGGCTGGCGCTAATCCAGTCGAGCCAGATCTCGGCGTCGAGGTGCCAGCGCGAGAGCCAGCGTTCCAACTCCTCGGCGGTGATGAGATCCCGCTCGTACCGGAAGTCGTCCGCGGCCTTGTCGATCTCGTCTTCCGGTACCGTGGCCCCGGTTCCGGCGTCCTCGAAGGCGAGGAATGCCAGGTTCTGAAGAGCCCTCTCCTTGATGCGGTTCCAGTCGCCCCATAGCTCAGCCGCCAGGACCACGTCCTCCCACCGGAAGACCCGGCTACCCGCGCGGAACACCTCCTGCCGGAAGAGAACCTGCACTCTACCTCGCTTGCTTCGGTCAGCCGCCCGGAAACGTGGTGCGATTCGCGCGGGCGAGTCGGAATCAACTGCGGAGAATGATATGGCGATTGAGATCGCGTCGCACCAAATTCCGCATCGGCGCGCGGCGCATCGTCGCCTTCACGCGGCAGCGCGGCTGGCGTGGGTCGCGAAGAAGTCCTCGACGGCGTCGAGAAACGCCTGCGGGCTCTCGAGCGAGGCGATGCGGCGGCGCAGCTCGCCCCCGTTCGGCAGGCCGTGCGTATACCAGCCCGTGAACGTGCGGAGCTTCGCCAGGACGGCCTTCGGCGCGTCCGCATGGTCCTTCTGGATGAGCCGGAAATGGTCGAGGATGACGTCGCGCCGCTCGGCGAGCGTCGCCTCGCGGTAAGGCCGCCCCGCGAGAAGCTCCGCGGCCTGCCTGAAGATCCACGGGTTCTTCATCGTCGCGCGGCCGCACATCACGGCGTCGCAGCCGGTCTCCTTGAACATCGCGAGGACGTCCTCGGGCGTCGCGACATCGCCGTTCCCCACCACGGGAATCCTC
The DNA here is from genome assembly GCA_937888435.1 of uncultured Acidobacteriota bacterium. GTDB lineage: Bacteria > Acidobacteriota > Thermoanaerobaculia > UBA5066 > UBA5066 > Fen-183. The sequence goes on along the minus strand of CALAQS010000272.1, from coordinate 4,043 downwards.
ACGGCCTCCTTGAGGCGCGCGATGTAACTCCAGTCGGCACGGCCCGTGTACATCTGCTTCGCCGTACGCGCGTGAAGCGCGACGGCCGCCACGCCTTCGCCTTCGCAGATTCGGCCCAGCTCGAGGTAGTTCACCGTCTCGTCCGTCACGCCCAGCCGGAACTTCACCGTGAGAGGCGTCGTCTTCAGCGCCTTCCGGCAGGCCGCGACGATCTCCTTGGCCCTTCCGAGATCGCGCATGAGGCCAGCCCCCGCGCAGCCCTTCAGGATCTTGTTCGCGGGGCACCCCATGTTGATGTCGCAGACGTCGACGCCCATCTCCTCGACGCGTTCCGCGGCGATCTCCATTCTCGCGGCGTCCGCTCCGTAAATCTGAACGGAAAGCGGACGCTCGGCAGGATCGAAACGGAGCAGCCTCTGGGTCTTGCGGTTTCCACGCGTCAAACCCTCGGACGAGACGAACTCCATCGTCACGAGGCCCACGCCTCCGATGCGCCTGAGAAGGAGGCGGTAGGTCATGTCCGTGATCCCCGCCATCGGGGCGAGGATCAGCGGCGGGTCGACGGCGCAGGGACGGGTCCCATCGCCGCCGTAAACGAGGGCCATGCCGGAGATTTTAGTGGCCCGTGGCCTTCGCGGGAGGGGCCGAGCCCGGCGCCGCGGGGTTCGCCCCGTTCTCGACCTCGAAGGAGCCCTGGTAGAGTGCGAACGCTCCCGGCACGATTTTCTGTTCGCGCGTGAGGCCCACGACGTACGCGTGCCGCCCTGGGGTGAGATTCTCGAGCCACACGGGGTCGAGCTTCGTGAGCGTGACCTCGGGCTGCGTGTCGAGCTTGTAGCGCAGGCGGCACGACTGAGGCACGGACGACTCGGCGACCGGACATCCGGTGACGAGGACGTCGAGAAGGACCTTCCCGGTCCCGCCCTTCACCTTCCCGCGCGGCGCAACGATCGTGAGAACCGGCGAGCCCGGCTCGGCGGTGTTCTTGCCGTCCTTCTCGCCGACGTGGAACGTGACCAGCGCGAAAGCGGAAGGCTCCTTGATGGCCTCGCCCCACGGCCGCACCGGGAAGATCCTGACGGTGTGCGTGCCCTTCGGGAGGCTCTTGAACGTGTACGGCTTCGTCGCATCCCGCCACGGAAACATGGCGCCAATGTTGTCGACGAGGATCTCGAGATGCTGCCCGCTCTTCGTGGCCTCGTCCTCGAAAGTCTCAAAGTTCGCGAGCTCCACCTTCAGCGTGACCGGAGCGCCCTTGGCGGGAGGCTGCCCGACCGGGGCCTCAGGAACGGGGATGAGCTCATCCGCGGCCGGAGCGACGATCTTGAGCGTGACCGGGCCCGACGGGCCGCGCCCGTCCGCGAAGCCCAGTACGGGCGACTTCGGGTCCTTCGGTGTAGCCGTCTGGGCCGGCAGCGGCCCGACGAGTACGAGAGCGAGACCCGTGACGAGGGTCTTCACGAGACACGAGAGAGTCGGGTTCGCGGTGTTCATGGCGGATCGCGCACTCCTTACAAGCTGATGTCCCGTCCGCCCGACGGCGTTTCGGAGCGGGGAGGATACCAGCAAGAACGGGGCCGGAACATGAAGGACCCCGGTCCCGTTCAGAGCCGGGTCCAGCCGTTCGGAGGAGAGAAGAGGCCGGGATCCGCTCCTACCCGCACGTTCGTGAGGCTCACCGTGGATTTCCGCGTCCTGCCGTTCTCGTCGGTCGCTTCGCGGTCGTACCGCGTCACAAGGCCGTCCAGATCCGCGGCCACCCAGTAGGTCGTCGTCGGGGATCCGGGCACGGCCGGATCGTCGTCGAAACGCCAGAGCGTGCACACGTGTCCCGCGAAGACTTCGTCGCCTTCGCGATGGTAGACGTTGACGTCCCGCCGCGCCGCCTCCGCTTTTTCGTCGAATCCCGGGACGAGCGGGATTCCGCCTGGAAGCTCGCCCACCGCCTCCGAGAACGGAACCTCCCGCGCCGTCTTCGCGGCCGGATCAAGCCGGAACGCCTTGCGGGCGGCCAGGTCGAGAACGAGCGCCGGGCCGTCCACCGGCCCTTTGCGTCTGAGATCCCGGAACACTGCGAGGTCGAACGCCGCCTTCTCGACTCCGTCGCTCTTGAGCGTCGCGCGCGCGCGGTAGCCGTGCGTCTTCACCCGCGGGGGCGCGCCGAAGGGATCGGCCGCGCATCCCGGAAGGAGCGCCATGAGGACCCCGAGAAGAAAAGGCGGGACCCGCCTCACGGGCGCCTCCTCGGTGGAGGCGCGCCCGGTACCTCGAGGCCGCGGAAGCGCTGCAGGATGGCCAGCGCGCGGAGCGTGACCCACCGCGAGAGCTCACCCGTGCGCTCAAGGGCGACGGGAAGCCGCTCGGGCCGCGGCCGCTCGAGCGTCCAACGCGCGCGATGGTCGGCGCGCGCGGCGAGCTGCGCGAGGGCGCGGGAGAGCACCGGCTCGTGCCGGGACTCGGCGGGCAGCACGGAGGCGAGCGCGAAGAGCATCTCGACGAGATCGGTCTCGTCACCGCACGGAAAGCCGGGCATGAGGAGCTCCTCCGGCGCGCCGGGGGCGAGCGCGGCCGGCAGCTCGGCCTCGAGGAGCCGGGCCGAGAGGAAGGAGATGGCCCGCGAGACGCGCTCGCTTCTCACGCCTTCGGGCAGCGACGCGAAGAGCAGAAGATCCTTTTCCGTCCGGCCACGCCCCGCGAGCGCGCGCGCCGCGAGGGCGTCGGCGCCCTCGAGGACGCGAGCATCGCGTTCCCATCCGATCCGCGAAAGGACGCGGAGGGCCGCGCGAAACAGCGCGGCGTCGAGGTCGGCTTCCTCGTGCCGCTCGATCGCCACGAGCGTCTTCTCCCAACGCGCGAGGAGGACGTCGCCCGCGTGGTGAAGGTGAAGCAAGGCACCGTCCGCGCCCACCTCCGTCAGGAAGAGCGCGAGCCACACCCCGCCGTCGTAACGGCGCTCGAGCGCCGCGGCTCCCGCGCCCGGAGCGAGCCGCGCGCGGAGGAGCGCGAGCGCCTCGCGCACGAACGGCTCACGTTGGAACCCCTGCTTCGCCCTCCTGAGGTCGGGATCTTTCGGGGGCCGGCCGAGAAGGTCGCGAAGGGCCACGTAGCGCGCCGCCGGGCTCTCGCGCGAAACGAGCCAGTCGATCGTCGACAGCGGCACGGCAAACGGCCCTTCGGGGAGAGGCCGCGCCGCGCGCCGGTGGCGCACGACGCCCTCCGGCCGCTCTCGTGCGAATCGCGACATGTACCGCGAGGATAATCCAGCCAGCATGAACTTCTTCGACGCCTCCCCCACGCGCGTCGTCGGGCACCGCGGCTCCCCGACGAAGGCGCTCGAAAACACCTTCGAGAGCTTCGACCGCGCCGAGGCGGACGGCGCCGACGCGTTCGAGCTCGACGTGCGGCTCACGCTGGACGGCGAAGCCGTCGTGCACCACGACGCCGAGATCGTCCTCGGCGGACGGCGGGTCCCGCTCGCGACCCTCACGATTCCCGAGCTGCGCGAGACCCCGATCGTGCGCGGCGAGCTCCAGGGGTTCGTCCCGACGCTGCGCGACGTCTTCCTCAGGTACGGCTCTCACGGACGCTACCTCGTCGAGCTGAAGCCGGGGCCCTCGCCGCGCCCCTTTCTTCTCGAGTTCCGGGTCGCGGCTCTCCTCGCGCAGCTCGCGCTCCTCGAAAGAGCCGTCGTTCTTTCCTTCTCGCCCGACGCGCTCCGCCGCATCCGGGAGATCGAGCCCAGGGTCGCAACGTGCCTCAACTACGACGGCACGGCGCACCGGCCAGAAGGACGGCTCTGGCCCGATCTTCCGAAAGGCTGCGCCGCCATCGGCCCGAACGTGGCGCTCGTCTCGGACGCGCTCTTTGCGCGCGCGAAGGCCGAGGGCCTCGCCCTCCACGTCTGGACGGTGAACGACCCCGCGCTCGCCGCGCACCTTGCGCGCCAGGGCGCCGCGAGTGTCATCAGCGACGACGTGGCCGTCGTCGGCCCGGCGATCCGCGAGGTGACCGGCGCCCGCCCTCCGCTCGCTCTCGTGCCCTAG
>CALAQS010000271.1 GCA_937888435.1 uncultured Acidobacteriota bacterium | reverse complement strand
ATCGACGAAGAAACTCGACCCCTTGATGCCACCTTCACCGCGCGCAGCGAAGGGCCGACTGTCTCGAGCCGATCTCGAGGCGGTCTTGGGAGTTGTGCGCCTGGCCTACGAGGGACTGGCGCAGCAGGCCGCCTGGGCCGAGATGCTCCGCCAGGTGCGGGGGCTCTTCCGTGCTCAGGACGCCTTTCTCGTCCGAACGCCTCTGGAGCCCGGCGCCACGTCCTTCATCATGGCCGACGGCGTCGACCCCACACTGCAAACGCGCTATTCAACGCGATTCACGGTGCCATTGACGAACCCGTCCATCGCTGCCGTCCTCGATCTCGGTGTCGATGGGACGTTCATGACCAGCGACCTCGTGCCTTGGCAGCGGATGGAGAAAACCGAGTTCTTCCAGGCCATTCGCCGGCCTCGGAGTGTCCGGTGGGAGATCTGCGGCGGCCGAGTCCTAGCGTCCGACTCCCGACGATACCTGACCGTGAACCGTCAGGCCTCGAGCCCCCGTTTCGCCTCGCGCGAGAAAGCGTTGATGGATCACCTCTGGCCGCACATCGACCGCGTTCTGGAGCTTCAGGACCGGACGGCGCGACGGGAGGCGGAAATCCAGCTCTTCTCCGGGGCGCTCGACACCGACCCGGACGCTCTCCTTTTTCTTCATCCCGACGGTGGAGTCAGCGCCCTCAACGGCCATGGAATGGACCTTCTTTCGGAGAAAGGCCGGCGACCTAGGGAAGCCCGAAGCGTCGAGGAGCTGCGTGAACCCCTGCGCGCCGTTCTTCGTGAGATGTTCGCGTTTCTTTCGCGCGTCGGGGACCCGACACGCTCGCCGGTCACGATGCCGCCGGATCGGCTGGCTCGGCTTTCCGATTCCCGCACCGTCCGGATTCGTGCCGAGGTCCGCTTCGAGAACGGGGTCGCCAAGGGCGTCATCGTGCGATGCCAGCAGAAGGACGCCACACCGAAGCCGCCCGAGTTGAATTTCGCCGATTGGGGATTCACCGGCCGGGAGCAGGAGGTCGCCCGTGCGCTTCTCAAGGGATCGAGGGGCGAAGAGATCTGCCGCTCCCTCGGTATCTCTCGGGACACTCTAAAGACCCACGTCCGCCACCTCTGCCAGAAGACGGATACCCAGAGTCGCACCCAGCTCGTGACGCAACTCTTTCGGGGGCGCAGCGTTTAGGTCGGTCCGGAGGAGCGCGTCGGGAGGCCCTCCGCGAAATCCGCAATCTGCCGTGCAACCGCCGCCGGGGCCGTGAGGTGCGGAAGGTGTCCGGTCCCTTCGACGATCGCGAGCTTCGATCGCGGCACGCGGCTTTTCGTGTACTCGCCGACCTCGGGGGGCGCGGCGACGTCCTCGCCTCCGTGTATGAGGAGAACTGGAAGGTCGATTGCACCCAGGAGCGATCGGATGTCTTCCCCGAGGCTTCGTTCGAGGATCTCGACATAAGTGCGTGGGGTTCGGATCCGTTGCAGCATCGCGCGGAACAAAGCCTGCTCCGTCCCTTTGCCCGTCTCGAGCCTTCCGGGGAACCAATACCCGGGAGCCAGCGTCTCGCAGGTCTTCACCAAGTCTCCTCGAAGGGCCGCCAGAACGCCCTCCGCCGCCTCGGGCGAGAACCCATAGGGAAAGTCGGACTTCCTCGTCGGACAAGGAGACGCACCAATCGCGACCATGCCGGCCAGACCCGGTGGAGGAGCCGAGGCGAGGCGGAGCGCGGCCATCCCACCGAGCGACGAGCCGACGACGACGGCGCGAGGAGCCCCGAGCGCTCCGAGAACGGCCGTGATGTCCTCGCAGGTGACGGAAAGGGACCAGCCGTCCGGCTCGGCCAGGGCCTCCTCGCTCTCTCCAAAGCCGCGGGGATCGAAGGTCGCAACCCGGAAGCGCCCTTCGAGGAGTGGTGTCAGTAAGCTCCAGACCGTCCTGTCGCAGCCCCAACCGGGAACGAAGAGGAGAAGGGGGTTTCCCGTTCCCCTGATCTCGACGTGAAGCTTCTCGAGAACCGACATGACCGCACCTATCTATCCCGAAGAATCCCCGAATCCTCGGAGAGGAGCGATCACTGCCCCTCACGGAGGCGGCAGCTCCTCTTCGACTCGATTTCGGGACAAGGAGACCCTTCGGCCAGAGTTTATTCCAACCAAGTTTCTCGCACCGTGTAGGGGTGCAATGGGAATTGCCGGAGGGGCTGTGGACTCGTTCTCACGGGCGGCGGAGCGTTCGGCGCGTGGGAGGTCGGCGCGCTCCGGGCATTCTTTGACTATTGGATCAGCGGAAGTGGGACAGATTTTACGGATTGGTTTAGCTACGATTTGAGGTCTGGGTTGGCTCCCTGAGACCCGCCAGAGGCGGGAGAAAGAGGGGGTTGTAGGGACGCAATGGGAATTGCGGCGGCCGTTGGCGCGCACAGACCAGAGCGTCGGTCACTACGATGCCTCCGTGCGCGCACACGTC
>CALAQS010000270.1 GCA_937888435.1 uncultured Acidobacteriota bacterium | reverse complement strand
GAAAAGCTAGCTCCGCGGCTTCACTAGGGTAAATGAAGCAAATGCCCCAGGCCGAGCGCCCGCACTACGGGCCAGAGCAGCGCTTTCGGATCCTGCGGATCAGAAGTTTCCTCGGTCTGTCGCAACGCGAGACAGCGGCGATGTTTCGAGTGTCGGTCGAGACGATCGTACGGTGGGAAATGGAGGCGATGAGCCCCGACGGGGACGATCCCACCCCACGCCCCCTCGTCGCTCCGAACCCTCCCGTCCGGCGCTTCGCGGACGTCGTCAGGGCCGTGGTCAAGACGATGGAGCTGGCCGGATTCGGCGGGAACGACCTGATCGCACGGACGGGGGCCCGCGCGGGCTGGAAGCTGTCGGCGCGGACTGTCGGCCGAATCCGGAAGGAGCGCTGGCCGACGCCCCGCCTGCCGGAGGCGGCCCCGACGGTCCCGCGAGCCGTAAGGGCAAAGCGCCCGAATCACGTCTGGATGGTGGATCTGACAGACGTGAAAGGCCTGTTCGGGCTCGTGACGTTCAAGGTGGCAGTCGTCTTCGATGCGTTCTCGCGAATGCCTCCCGCGGCCAGGGTGTTTTCCAAGGAGGCTTCCGCCGTTGACATCGCCCGGTTCGTTTCGAGGGCCTCCAAGAGGCCTGGACGACCGGCACACTTCGTATCGGATCGGGCGCGCTGCTTCACGGGCGGGATCTTTCGTCGGAAGCTCCTTAGGCTCGGAGTGAAGCAGAGGTTTGGGGCAGTCGGAAAGAAGGGCTCCATCGCGCTGATCGAGAGGCTGTGGAGGACGCTGAAGGACGCTCTCGGCCTGCGCCTGCTTCGGCCGCTCGTCGCGGAAGACCTGATGGAGAAGATCGAGCTGGGCCTCCTGCACTACGCTCACTTCCGCCCGCATCAGGGGCTTGGAGGCGCAACGCCGGCCGAGGTCTACTTCGGTCGGACGCCCTCCCACCTTTTCGCGATCCCGCCTCCTCGCGGCAGGCCGGGTGAAGGTCCGATGGATTCACCGTTTCGCGTCGAATACCTCGACGCGGAGCGGATGCTGCCGATGCTGATTCGAAAAGCAGCCTAAAAAGGCGGTCACCCCGGGGAAAACGTCGGTCGAGGTGTGCGCGCACGGAGGCATCGCGATGGCCGAGGCGCTGGTCTGCGCGCGCTAATGCCCGCCGCAATTCCCATTGCGCCCCTACACCAAGAGGTGTTTCGGCCCTGGCGCAGCGAACGCAGTTATGCGATCTCCCTGGTCATCCTGACATCTTGTCTTCTCGTGGTGTGTTATCTCGAGTCGACGACTATTCTGGAGGGTCAAATCGCGCTGGGTGTCGATCCAACCGAAGTCTCGAAATGGGTCGCTTTGGCCATCGCTGGAGAGCTGGTACTCCTGACATTCTGGGCGGTCAGGTTAAGACGATTCCTTCTCGCAAGCGGCGAGCTGCGGCTTTCGGGCTCTACCTTGACGCTCGTAAAGGAAATGTCTGCGCTCACCAGGGATACGGTCGAGCTGCAGCGCATAACCAGCTACCCCGGTGGAGCAAACGTCGAAATGGCGTTCCCCGCCGGCAAGATCCGACTGCCGGGACAGTGGCTGCCGTTGGGCTGGAAGCTAACGTGGAGGGGATGGCGGACTCCAGACGGGGCTTCCGTCAGACTACGCCGAAAGACCCACCCCCTGCTTGTCGCTCTGCGGTCGCAGAGGGCCGATCTGAAGCCCCGACTCGCTGGCATCTGGGTTGAGATCATTGCCGGTTTACTCAGTGCCGTACTTCCGGAGGTCGGCAGCCTTCCTCTCTACATGGCGGCCCGGCGAGGCCTTGATCGACCACGTGTCGAAGACACCGCCACGAGGCAGTTTCAGGAGGGGCGATACATCGAGGCATGTGAGACCTATAAACGAGCCCTTCCTGGCCTTCGCTATGACCTGTACGCGACCCAGTATGCCTCGGAGTTTCTCCTTTACTGCGGTGACTTCAAGGCGGCTGTTCAGGCCTTTCTCGCATTCGACGTTCAGCCGCTGTGGCCGTTCCCTCCTGATCCAGAAGTCCTCGCCCGGATTCGAATCTCAAGGGGAAGATACAAACAGGCCGAAGAGCTGCTTCGCGGTCGACCCAGCTACCTGCTATACGTAGCCCTTGTCGAGCAGGGCCGGAGAATCCAAGCGGACGAGGTTCTAAACCAGATTCAGTCGAGAAACAGGCTCGCACACGTACTTCTGCTCCGGCACCGTGGCCTCCAAGACCAGGCCAAGGCGGCCGCCGATACGCTAAGCGCGTCCTTCCATAAGCACGAGCCCCAGACACCCTCTTGGCTCGCCCGCGCCTTCGAGAGCTCCATCCTTTCCGTCGGTGCGAGCAAAACAGCGGAAGATCCGCGGTTTGCACCGGCCATCCGTGACCTACCCGGCCTTCGTACCGAGCTGATTCGATTCACGGAGCGAGAGGCTCCCGAGTCTGCTGAGAACCTGAAGTTGATCATCCGGAAACTCGAGCATAGAAATTAGGATGCCGCCTAGCATGCGCGTGCAGTGGAAACGCGCTCGCTCGCCGCTGAGCTTGATATCGTTAGGCGGCGTTAGTCGTGACCAAGTCGCTTAGTTACCTCCTCGCCTCCCTACTTATCGTCGGGATTCTCACCGCATACCTGAGGAGTCGCGCTCGCGCTGTTTGGCCCGCGCCATCTACCTCCTCCGTGCCCGTCCGAATGCTCGGCTACGTTGGCGGGAGTTGCCTCGCTGCACTGCTCCTGTACTGCCCATTCTGGTTCGAGGATCTCTCGGGCAACTGGGAGGGGTGGGTCGTCCTCCTGTATCTCTGGGCGCTCGGCCTAGGTGGCGCAATTGCGGGAAGCCTCATCGCGCTCGCTTCTGCCGCACAGCCCAGCACCCGGAGTTTCTGGCTCGCGCCCGCGCAGGGTCTCGCGGCCACTCTGGTTCCGGCCTACGTCTGTTCGCAGGTCACGTCCAAATTCGGCATCGGCTTCGGTCTCGCGTCTCTCGTCCTAATCGGCCTCGCCTTTCTGTCTGCGGGCGCATGCTGGCTAGTCTACTGGGCACTCGCCCGCCTATTTTCGCGCAAGTCGAGCGCCGCCTAACAACCCGTACCCTTCGAACGTAAGCCCGCCGACGTAGTCGTATCCCTCGGGGCTCAAGATCAGCACTTGGAAGCCGCAATCTGTCTCGAGGAGGATCACGGCCTCGGTCGACGGGTCGTAGCGCTCGACGGCCTCGCTGACGGCGGTGAGCAGCATCGTGGCCTCCCCGTGAGGCTCGAGCCTGGTCGCTATCTCCTCCACCTTCGCGTAGCGCGGCTCATCTTCCCCGATCCGAACGAGGCAGCCGCGACCGGCGATCTCGAAGGCCTGCTTAGCGCCGTCGAGGGTGTCGGCGATGTTCACGAACCTGATGCTATCGCTCAGAGCTGGGCCGCTGATGTTGACCTTTCATGGAAGAGTCTCTAAATCCACCCACGCACCGCTCTTCCACACCTCGATCTTTGTGATCGGATGGATCTCCCAGATCGTTCCGCGGGCGCTCCCAACCATGTTCGGGTGATCGGGGTCGAGCATGAGCCACCCGCTGATCCGAACCTGATTCGTGGAATCGACCCACGTCAGGAGCGTCGTGCGATTCCACTGGTGATCCTTACGGACGCGGGGAGTCGTCTCGACGACGACCGATTCCGAGATCGGCCTACTCGGTTGTTTCGTCAGGTACATGTGCCAGTCAACCTCGGTCGTCTTGTCGGGATGCTGGTATCCGCAGTTCGTGTCTTCCTTGCCCTCGACGTTGATCGCGTGCGAGAGGTAGCCGACGACGGACAAGGGCACTCCCTCAAACCGTGCGATCGCGGTCAGGTTCGCCGGCTGCCAGTTGATGCGCTTCGTAACGTCATGCGGATAGGTCAGCGTCGCAACCGCATCGAAGGTCACATCGTGGTAGCTCGTCGGAACGTCAACGCGGTTCTTCAGCAGGTTGGTCGGAGTGTCGCTTCCGGCCTTCCCCGCCGGGGCGCAGCTCCCGTTCACCGTCGTGTACATGATCTCTTGCGGCGCGGGCTTCTCCCAGGTCTCGTCGATCATTGAAGCGGGTCCCGATAGGGTAGGCGTCGCGGTGGACGTCGGGAGGGCCGCCGGTGTGGGTGTTGCCACCGGAGGCGGCGCGGGCGTGGGAGTCGGGCTGATCGCAGTTACCTGGACGTTCTTCGCCCAGACCCATCCCTCTTCCGCCTGACTCGTGCGGACATGGTAGTAGCCGGAGGTCTTACCGGGCTCGAGCAGCTGCACCTGTTCCGGCGGCATCAGGAGCCTTATCGGCGGGTTGTCGGTCGAAGGGTCAGCTCGGAGGTTGACGTCGTGCGTGACCTCGGCCTGCTCTGCATGGAGAGGGAACGCGACCGCTAGAAGAAGGAATCCAACAACACCCACTGCGTACCGGAACCGCTTCATAACGACCTTTCTTGACCTCCCAGCTAATCCTCCACTCCCCGGGGTGAACCATACTTGACCACCATAAGATCGTTTTGACATGTCAAACCGTATTGGAGCTGTGTCCTCACGACTCCGAGCTTCATCTCCCGTCCCGCAGATCTCCATTTCACACTAGAGTGGTCCCCGTGGAACCTCACCAGGAGAGGTCTACTCGGCCAGAGATCTGAAGAACCGTGCGACATCCTCCGGAGATCCATCGCGGGTGATTGATTCCGCCCCGAATGACCGCTGAGTCTTCTTCGTCGGCCCGGCCACGACCTTCATTCCGGACACTCTCTTTCTCTGGAATACCCTCTTCCTCCGGACGCCGGCAGGGCGAAGACGGGAGACGTCGGGAGCCTGAAGGCTGATCCCGAACCTCTTCCTCAGCTCCTCGATGACCTTCTTACCCTCGAGGGTCGGGTTCTTCGCCAGGAGGTTCCGGGCGTAGCTGATGGCCCGGGGACGGTCGATCCGGAGGCTCCTCCGGACCTCCCGGATGACACCAGCTCCGATGGGGGCGCGGCCCAGCTTGAGACCTCTCCGGACAGCGGCCTTGACCGCGAGCTCGTTGAGCGTCTTTGACCTTGCCCCCGAAAACTGGCCGACCTGGGTTTGGAGTTTTCCATAGACTTAGGGAAGGAGAGCTCGATGAAAGGGAAGCGGTTTACCGAGGAGC
>CALAQS010000269.1 GCA_937888435.1 uncultured Acidobacteriota bacterium | reverse complement strand
GGCCGCCGGGAGGCGGTCCTCCTCGTCGCGCGCGATAAGCGTGACCGTGAGGCGGAGCTCTTCTGGGACCGTCATCGTCTCTTCAGTATGAACTCGAGCCGCTCCGCCGGCGCACTGAGGGCTTCTCGTGCTTGATCACTTCCGGTCACTCTGCCACTTGCGCCTTCTCTTGTGCACACGGTCCGATAGCGTGTCAAAGGTCAAAAAGACGGCCCCTGATCAGGCCGCATCGACGCCACCGTCAAAGGCTTAGGAGCCGAGCCAGAACGCCGGATCTCGAGGCAGATTATGGGATGGGCGCTAGTCGGGATTTGCCCCGATCTGGCGGCCAGAATAAGTTGGCATAATCAGTTTATTGGGGACCTCTGGGGGGTCAGATGTGGCGTTCTGATTGCCCAGAATCAGCTGGTTCCAATTTTGGTTTGCCAGACGTAAGTGATTTGGAGATAGGCACTTACCATGAACGCCGGCAGTTCGTCTGACGTCGCTTTTTCGCCCGGCACGGCCCCTGGGATAAATACCGCACCCCAATAAACTCCCCTCTCCTTTTCGCGCCACGTGGGCCAACGTCGCGCGAGGAAAGCGGCTTCAGGGGCGACGCGCCGATCTCGTGCGGCCGCCGCGACCTCCCCCGATCAAAGCCCTCTAGACCCAATGCCAGAAGGCTCGCCATCCCGCCGTCTCCCGAAGGGCCGTGGTCGAGGGACGAAGCCAAAGCTCGGGCGCGCTCGGCCTCCCAGGCCGGAATCGCGAGCGCCAAGACGAGGTCGTCGTCGGGCCCTTCGCGCCAGTCCAGGGCGTCTTCAGGCCCGTTACCGCCCACTTTGAAGCGAAAGTTGACGAGTTCCCGGGCCAAAAGAGCCGCGTGGGGCAGCGATCTCGCGATCTTGAGGGGCCCGTCTGGAGGAGAACCTGCGCCGAGGAGCTCACGTCCGGCGGCGCGGGCAAATGGAATGGCGCGCCAGGACAAGCAGTCCCCTCGCCACTGAGGCAACGTTCGTTTGGTCGACGAATGCTGAGGAGGGCGCCGATGGCCGGTAAGCCGAAGGGTTGGGACGCAATCGTGATTGGATCGGGCATCGGGGGCCTGACGGCCGCCGTGCTCCTCGCGCGCCTGTATGGGAAACGGGTGCTGGTGCTGGAACGCCACTACCGCGCCGGCGGCTTCACCCACGTCTTTTCGCGACGAGGCGGGTACCGCTGGGACGTGGGCGTCCACTACGTTGGCGAAGTGTGCCAACCGGGCCTCAGCCGCGACGTCCTCGAGGCAGTCACCGGCGGCGAAGTGCGCTGGCAGAAGATGCCGGAGGGCTACGACCGTCTCATCTTCCCGGACTTCGAGTTCACCGTCCGCGCTGGCCGGGAGCGCTTCAAGAGCGATCTCAAGGCCGTATTTCCTCGCGAGGCCGGGGTCATCGACTGCTATTTCCGCGACGTGCGGCTCGCCGCCTCGTACATCGGCGTCGTCGGAATGCGGGGGACCGCACCGGAGACTGTGCGAAGGCTGGTCGAAACGCTGAAAGGTCGCGCTCGCCGTCTGGCGCTTTCAACGACCGGTTCCTGGCTGGACCGGCATGTCTCCGACGAGCGCCTCAAGGCGGTCCTTGGCGCGCGGTGGGGCGACTACGGACTCCCGCCTTCCGAGAGCGCGTTCCTCGCTCATGCGGTGATCACGCAGCACTACTTCGAGGGCGGGTACTACCCGGTCGGTTCCGCATCGGCCCTCGCCGAGGCGGCGCAGCGACAGTTAGAAGCGATGGGGGGTGAACTGCGAGTTCGCGCCGAGGCGGCGCGGATTCTCCTCGATCCCAGCGGGCGGGCTCGTGGCGTCCGTCTCGCGACCGGCGAGGAGATCGTGGCGCCAGTCGTCATCAGCGACGCCGGCGCGCGAAACACTTTCTTGCGCCTTCTCCCCGATGACGTCTCGCTGCCGTTTCGAGAGGAGCTTCGGCAGACGCCAGCCGGGATGGCGCACCTGTCGCTCTACCTCGGCCTCTCGCAATCACCCGAGACGCTCGGCATTCGCGGCGAGAACCTCTGGATCCATGACTCCTTCGATCAGGACGGCATCTGGTCGCGCCGTAACGAGATCCTCGACGGGAAAGTGTCGCAGCTCTACGTGTCGTTCCCGTCGCTCAAGGATCCCGCTGCGAAGCAGCACACGGCGGAAGTCGTTACGGCCGTGGAGGGCGCCGCCTTCACTCGCTGGGAGGGGACACACTGGATGAAACGGGGCCCTGAGTACGAGGCGCTGAAGGAGAAGATGAAGGCCGCGATCCTCGCCGAGGTCGAACAGCACGTCCCGGGCCTCTCATCGCTCGTGGCCTGGAGCGAGCTGTCGACACCCCTTTCGACGGAGCACTTCACGGCTCACCCTCAAGGCGAGATCTACGGCATTCCCGCCACGCCCAAGCGGTTCACGAAGTCTTATCTTCAGGTGAAGACGCCCGTGCCGGGGCTCTACCTCACCGGTGCAGACGCGCTGATCCTCGGCGTCATGGGGGCCGCACGCGCCGGGCTCCTCTGTGCCGCGGCCATCGCCGGCCCGCTCACGTTCTGGAAGACGGCGGCCGCGGCTCGGAGGCTGCGTTCCGCAAAAGGGTCCACTGCCGCGGCGACATCCCTTTCCACCGCCTGAAGGCGCGGTTCCACGCGCTCTGGTCGGAGAAGCCAAGACGAAGCGCCGCGTCCGCGAGAGGCACGCCGGTGCCGAGGAGGCGCTCGGCCTCTGCCTCGCGGAAGGAGTCGAGCACGCGGAGAAAGCTCGTCCCCGACTCGTGGAGCCGCCGCTGGAGAGTCCGCTCGGAGAGGCCGAGAAGGCGTGCCACCCACGCGGCGCTCGGCGTCCCCTCGGGCAGCAGACTCCGCAGCCGCGCACGCAGTGCGGATTCCAGGTCGCTCTCGGAGGCTCCCAGCTGCAGCCGTTCCGCTAGCTCGCGCAGGGTCTGCTGGAGGACCGGGTCGGCGCCACGAAGGGGAAGCTTCCAGGAGCCGGCGGGAACCTCCAGCGCGGCGACCGCGCATCCGAAAGTCACCGGGGCTCCAAGGAGCTTTTCGTGCTGCGTCGGCACGGCGGGCCTTGCTGTCGGCAGCCGCACCGCACGCGCGCGGAAGAGCCCGTTTGTCGTTTCACGGAATCGGCCAATGAAAACGGCCAACGTGAACTCGTCGCTCAGATCGCGCGAAGGCTGGGGTTGGGTCCAGACGAGCCGCACGATGCCGCCGTCCGGCTCGCCGGGGAGCACCTCGACGCTGAAGAGTGAGCTCACTTGGCGAAAGTGAGTGGCCAGGGTTAGGAAGCCGGCTTCGACGTCCCGCGACGTGCCTGCGAGGTAGTCGAGCGCGCCGAAGGCGCCGAAGGGGATGGCGAGGCCCACCTCGGTGGCCAGTTCCGGCCGCGGCGCCCGGCGCAACGCCGACTGCCAGAGACGGGTGAAAGCATCGGCCGCGAGCTCTGCATCCTGCCGCTCCAGCGTCCCGGCGTCGATCCCCGATTCGACGCGGATTTCTTCCACGTCGAGCCCGAGCGCGGCAAATCCCACAAGGACGGCGCGGGCGGTGGCGACGGGGAGATGCATTCCCGGCGATTCTAGTCGTGGCGTTCTGGCTCGCGAGCTTGTGCCGAAGAGCCCGCGGAGGGTCGGGATCTCGGCCTTCTCTCGATTCTGCGACATCCCTGTCAAGCGCCACTAATCTCCGACCCCCTTGCGTCACCAAAAGCGCCCCCCTCCCGGTGCCCGGTTTACGGTTTCGTTCTGAAATTCGTAGTAGCAGGGCGGTGGAAACGGTGGGAATCGTGGAGCGATATCCAAGCTGCCTTCGGGAGGCGTCCGTTTCGGCCTCCTCTCACGCCTCGGTCTCCTGAGGCTTCGCCGCTGCCGTACCCGTACGAAACACCCAGGCCCGGCCTCCTCTCTGCCTCCCATACGGCGATCGCGAGCGCCAGACCAGGTCGTCGTCCGGCCCTTCGCGCCAATCGAGGACGTCGTCTGACCGATCCTGGCCCACTTTGAAGCGGAAGATGACTAGTTCCCGGGCCATTCGCGACGCACGTGCGTGGCAGACGAACGACGACGAGGCCACTGGTCTGCGCGCGTCGACGGCCGTCGCAATGCCCGTTGCACCCCGACAGGTCCATACGCGCCAGGAGAGCGCCGCGACTCCCCTTGCGCCCCAGACGAGCGAGCGTCTTCCAGCCCGCTTACGGTCGAGCTGCGAGCGGTGTGAGAAAGTCGTCGCGCATCCGATACGCGGACGACGAGCCTCCTTCGATCATCGCGTCCAGGAGCGTCAGGATGCCGGCGCGGTAGCGCTCCTCCCTACGTATCGGAATCGAGCCGCCATAGATGAGACTCGACAGGATCGGCTCGAGACGCTGAATGGCGCGGTCGGTGAATCGCGCTTCCGGGGCGCCTCCAGTGAGCTTGTCCGCTACGTCGGGAAGCGCGTCCGGGATAAGCGCCGAACCGATCGTGCGCAGGAATCCCGCGAACGCCTCGATCAGCTCTGGCGAGGCCTTCAGTCGTCTGAATAGCGCCCCGACGTCACCCTCGCGGCCCTTCAGTGGCTCCCACTCTCGAACGCCAGGCTTCCATGACACCCCCGCGACGATGGCGGTGCCGTAGGCCCGGAGGTTCCTGGGGAGGATCTCGCTCACCAGCGTCACCGCCGCGCCCAGCTCGCCCGCGAGACCGAGCCCCGCCAGGAAGCGCCAGACGGCATAGGACGGCAGCCCGTGCACGAAGGCGTTGCCAATGTTCGCCACGGAGTAGAGCGCGATGCTCCCGAAGAGCGTCGAGAGGCGGCCCTTCTTGTCGCCGAGGACGCCCCAGAAGATCCCGCCCAGCAGCATCCCCACCATCTGGAAATTGAGCAGCAAGAACATGGCGGGGACCTGCGCGTCCCCCTGCGGGATGCCGAGGTCCGTCAGGCTCGGCTGCCGCACAATGGGGAAGAGGAGCAGGTCGAACATGTCCACGAAGTACCCGAGGGCCGCCACGAAGACGGTCAGGTTGAGGATCTGCGACAGGCGGTGCTTCTCGGGCGCCGACATGCGGAGCTATTCTCGATAAGCACGCCCGGCTTGTCGATTCCCGCCGAAGGAATTGCGGCTAGCTGTAGGGGCGCAATGGGAATTGCCGGGGGCTACGGCGCGTACAGGCTAGGGTCTCGCCCCTAGTTTCCACCCCGTAACCCTGAAGAGCCGTCCACTCCTGGG
>CALAQS010000268.1 GCA_937888435.1 uncultured Acidobacteriota bacterium | reverse complement strand
CGCCTCTCGAGCGCGCCCGGAAGGAAGTTCTCGACGAGAACGTCCGCCTTCGCGGCCCAGCGCCGCACGAACTCGGCGCCCGCCGGGGTCCCGAGGTCCACGGCGGCCGATTCTTTTCGCCGATTCACCGACAGGAAGTAGGCCGCCTCGCCGTCGAGCGCGGGCGGTTTCCATCCGCGCGAAAAGTCGCCGCCGCGCGGGTCCTCGACCTTGACGATGCGCGCCCCGAGGTCCGCGAGCACCATCGTCGCGAGCGGCCCCGCCAGGACGCGCGACAGGTCGAGAACGACGACCTCTTCGAGCGGCGGGCGGCGGTTCTCTTTCATGCCAGAAGCCCGCGGTGCGCGAGGAGACGTCAAGACCGCGAGCCGACGGGGGTCAGAGCCATCCCGGCCGTCATCTCGAGCATGCGGTCGATTGCGCGCTTCGCCTTGACTCTCACGTTTTCGGGAACTTCGATCGCCGGCGCGAGGTCGCGCAGGCAGAGATACAGCTTCTCGAGCGTGTTGCGCTTCATGTGCGGGCAGATGTTGCACGCGCAATCCGCGTCCGGCGGCGCGGGGATGAGCGTTTTCCCCGGCGCCGCCCGGCGCATCTGGTGGAGGATCCCTTCCTCGGTTGCCACGATGAACGCGGCTTTCGGCGACGTCGCGACGTGCTTCAGGAGGCCGGAGGTCGAGGCCACGACGGACGCGTGACGCAGGATCCGCTCTTCGCACTCCGGATGCGCGATGACCTCCGCGTCGGGATGACGCGTCATGAGGTCGACGAGCTTCTTCTCCGAGAACGTCTCGTGCACGATGCAGGTTCCCGGCCACACCACGAACCTGCGGTTCAGCTTCTTCTCGAGCCATGCGGCGAGGTTCCGGTCCGGCGCGAACACGACCGGATCGGGGATCTGCTTCAGAATGACTTCGGCCGAGGACGACGTAACGATGACGTCCGAAAGCGCCTTCACGCCCGCCGAGCAGTTGATGTAGCTGACGACCGTGTGACCCGGGAATTTCTTCAGCCACTCTCCGAAAAACGGCGCCGGACAGCCGTCCGCGAGCGAGCAGCCCGCCTCGAGGTCCGGCACGACGACCGTCTTTTCCGGCGTGAGGATCTTCGACGTCTCGGCCATGAAGTGCACGCCCGCGAACGCGATGACCTGCTCCGAGACCTGCGTCCCGCGCCTCGCGAGCTCGAGCGAGTCGCCCACGAAGTCGGCGAGATCCTGGATCTCGGACTCCT
The DNA here is from genome assembly GCA_937888435.1 of uncultured Acidobacteriota bacterium. Lineage (GTDB taxonomy): Bacteria > Acidobacteriota > Thermoanaerobaculia > UBA5066 > UBA5066 > Fen-183. The sequence continues at coordinate 6,750 of CALAQS010000268.1, read as the reverse complement.
GGTAGTAGTGCGCCAGGACGACCGCGTTTTGCTCCTTCTTGAGGCGGCGAATGGCGGCTTCGAGATCGAGCGACGGGTCGACGGGCACAGGGCGTGTGATCGGGAGCGCGCTCACGCGCGGATCTTACCGCCCGCTCGGAGACGGTTCTCCCCTTTGCTACACTCGCGCCGCCGGGCCCGGAGCCCCTCGGCCCGCGACCTTTCATGAACGCCGAAGCGCAGGTCCTGGCCCGTTCCGAGCCCTCGCAGTGGATTGCGAATCCGCGCTGGGACCTCGTCGTCCTGACGCTGTCGGCGGCCATCGTCGCGGTTCCACCGCTCGTCCACTCGCTCGGAAAGACGACGGCAGGGGGCGTGGACCTCCTCATCACGCTTCTCATCGGCGGCCCGCACATGTACGCGACCTTCCTGAAGACGGTCTTCGAGCCGCGCTTCCGGCAGCTCCACCCGGCGCTCACGTGGGCGCCCGTCGTGGTCGTCCCGATCGGAGTCATCCTCGGCGCCGTTTACGCCTTCCCGTGGCTCCTCACGTTCTTCTTCACGTGGGCCTCCATCCACGTGTGCGACCAGGCTTCGTACATCGGCTATCTCTACCGTGAGAAGGGCGGCGCCGCCCGCCCGTGGCAGCGCCTGCTCGACTTCTCGGTCGTCATCATGTCGCTTTACAGCTACGCGATGTACCGGCATGTCGCGGGCACGTTCCGCATCGGCGACACGACGCTCTGGTTCCCCGCATTCCTGAAGCACGCCTGGTTCGCCGACTCCTTCGCCGTCTTCACGGCGGCGCTCATCGCCGCGTGGGTGGTCTTCACCGCGAACCAGATCCGCCGCCGCGAGCTCGCCGCGCCGTACACCTTTTTCATGGCGCTCACGATCGTCGTGGCTCTCCTCGTCCCGCGCCTACCGGAGCTCTCGATCTCTTTCCAGGGCTTCAACGCGTGGCATTCGTTCCAGTACCTCGGGCTCACGTACCTCATCCTTCGGCAGGACAACGCCGCGGCCGGCGCCGCGTTCGTGAGGAAGATGGCACAGCCCGGGAAGTTCTTCCGCTACTACGGCTGGAATCTCCTGCTGACGACCGGGGCCACGCTCGTGATCCTGCTCCTCACCGTCGTCCTGCACCTGCCGGCGGAGCCCAGCTATTACGCCGTCGTGCTCTCGTTCCTGCTCACGCACTACGTACACGACCACGTCCTCTTCGCGCTCGGCAGCGGCTTCAAGCCGAAGTGACCGCTTTCGGACCCGCCCTCCGGCGCGCGATCGCCGCGGTCGCTGCGTTCGCGCTTCTGGCGAGCGGGGCCGCCGAAGCCGCGAAGAAAAAGAAGAAGCCGTCCGAGCCCACGCCGGTGCCGCGCCCGGCGGACCCCACTCGCGTCACGATCCCGACGGCCGACGGCGTCGCGCTCGCAGCCTCCTGGCGTCCGGTCGAGGGCAACGCGAAGGCGCCGGGCGTCCTCCTCATCCACGATTTCTCGCGCGAGCGCCGCGAGCTCGAGCCGCTCGCGAAGGAGCTCGGCGCCGCGGGCTTCGCGACGCTCTCGATCGACCTGCGCGCCCACGGGGAGTCCACGAAGAAGAAGGGCGCCGCGCTCCCGATCTCGCCGCGCCTCCTCACCGACCCGAACGGCTTCCCCCGCGACGTCGAGGCGGCGTCCGCGTGGCTCGAGGCCCGCGCGCCACGCACAGCCGCGCTGGGCCTTTCGACGGGAGGCTACCTCGCGCTCCTCGCCGCCGCGCGGGGGCAGGTGGACACGGCCGTCGCGGTCTCCGTGAACGAGTCGCGGGTGGCGGGCCTCGCCGGCCCCGTCGCGCCCGTCCCGCGGTCGGTCCTTCTGCTCGCGTGCGAGGCTGATCCGGGCCGCGCCGATTCCGCGAGGACGCTCGAGGCGGCGGCGAAGAGGCCGAAGCGAATCCTCCTCTTCCCGGGCGCCGCGCACAACCTCGCCGTGTTCCGCGAGCATCCCGAGGCGATGAAGGCCGTCCTTGCATGGCTCGGAGAACGGCTCGGAATGCCACCGCCCGCGCCGGCCCCGCCTCCCGCGAAGTAAGCTCCGCTCCATGACCACGGTCGTCTTCGACATCGAGACCGTCTCGCTGCCCTGGCTCGAGATCGACCCGCTGCAGCGCGAGAAACTCACGCGCTACGCGGAGGACCACGAGGATTTTCTGAGAAGGAAGAAGGGCGGGGCGCTTTCGCCGTATGCCGGCAGGGTCGTCGTGATCGGCATGCAGAATCCCGAGAGCCAGAAGGGCTTCGTCTGGTTCGAGGCGTCCGGCGAGCGCACGAGCCACCCCTCGGCGGACGGCCTCTTCGAGTACGTCGGTTGCGACGAGAAGACGATGCTCGCCGAGTTCTGGGAGAAGGTCGCGAGGTTCGACCGCTGCGTCACGTTCAACGGTCGCACGTTCGACGGGCCGTTTCTCTCCGTGCGCAGCGCCGTCCACGGGATTTCACCTTCCAAGAATCTTCTCGGCTATCGGTACTCGATGGATGCCCACGTCGACCTTCTGGAGATCCTCACGTTCCAGGGCGCCGTGTCCCGCGATCAGGTTCCCTCCCTACACGCCGCCTGCGTCGCGTTCGGGATCCCCTCGCCAAAGAGCGAAGAGATGCACGGCTACGCCGTGGGCGACCTCTACGGGCAGGGGCGGCTCCGGGAGATCGCCGACTACTGCCGGAGGGACGTCGAGGCGACGGCCGCGCTCTACCATCGCCTCGAGTTAACGTTGCTGCCGCTGTTTCGGAAATAGCACGCGGCGAGCCCTCAACGATTTCGTGCAGCTCGTGACTCAGATCACGCAGGCGGAGAAGAGGAAGAAGAGGATCTTCTCAGAAGGGAAGAGAGAAAGAGAGCGCCGGCAAGCGGCAGGACGTACACCAGAGGCGCGTTGAATTCCAGTGCCGCCTTCAGATCGCCATGCGCGAGCGCATGCAGCGCGCGCAGGCTGCCGCAGCCGGGGCAGCGGGCTCCGAAGATCGCCGTGAAGAGGCACGGCGGCGCGAAGGGCGACGTCAAGGGATCGACGAAGTACAGGTAAAGGAATCCCGCCGCGGCGGCCAAGAGCCTCACCGCCGTCCCCCTAAGCCTCCAGATCCTTCCGCGCGTTCTTCACGAGGAGCACGCACAGACCCGCGAACACGAGCGCGCACAGGACGTCGCCCGCGATCCCGTTCTTGAGCACCGGGTAGAACATCTCGCCGAGGTCGAGCTTCTCGAGGAGCGTCGGCTTCTCCATGTGGAGGATCGAGTCCCCGAAGAACGCGGCGAGCGCGATGAGGACACCTCCGAGGGAACCGCCCGCCACGAGGCCCGTGGCGTAGAGCATTCCCGAGGACAGCTCGCTCTCCTGCTTCTTTTGCGAGAGCTTCTCGGCGAGCCCCTTCATCATGCCGCCGATCCAGATCGGGAACGTGGTCGAGAGCGGCAGGTACGCGCCGACGGCCCACGACAGCGCGTGCGCGCCCGCCATCTGCGCCATGAACGCGAGGAACACCCCCACGATCACAGGCGCCCACGGCAGGTTCTGCGCGAGGAGACCCTTGATGATCGTGGCCATGAGCGTGGCCTGCGGCGCCGCGAGCTTCGGCCCGCCGATGCCGTGCGCTTCTCCGCCCGCGTACGTCTTGTCGAGGAGGAAGAGCGTGCCCCCGATGACGAGCGTCGAGACGAGGACGCCGATGATGAAGCCGATCTGCTGCTTCCGCGGCGTAGCGCCCACGAGGAACCCGGTCTTCAGGTCCTGCGACGTCGCTCCGGCGTTCGCGGCCGCGATACACACGAGCGCACCCACGCAGAGCGCGACCGGCTGGTAGGCCTCGCCCGTGCGGCCGATGAGGACGAACACGAGGCAGGTGCCCATGAGCGTCGCGATCGTCATGCCGGAGATCGGGTTCGAGGAAGTGCCGATGATGCCGACGATGCGGCTTGCGACGGTCACGAAGAAGAACCCGAAGACCACGACGAGGAGCGACATGACGAGAGAACCGGGAAACGGCCCGTGCGGGAAGCCCGGCAGGATTGCGATGAGGAGGGCCAGCACGACCGAACCCACGACGACGATGCCCATTCCGAGGTCGTCGTCCGTCCGGATCTTCTTCGCGGCTCCCGAGCCTTCCCGCAGGCTCTTCACCGACTCGCGGAACGCCCCGATGATGGTCGGCAGCGTCTTGACGAGCGTCATGACACCCGCGCACGCCACGGCGCCCGCACCGATGTAGCGCACGTATGCGCGGTAGATCCACTCGGCGTGCGAGTGGCCGTTCCGCCAGGCTTCCGAGAAGCCGAGCTTGCCGAGGTCCTCGACGAGGCGCGCCTCGGGCACAAAGATGGAGATGAGCGGGATCAGCGCGAGCCACGAGAGGACGCCGCCCGAGGCGAGCTCGCCGGCGATCTTCGGCCCGATGATGTAGCCGAGTCCGAGGTACTCCGGCGTCACGTCGCAGGAGAGCGTGGCGTCGGGAATCTTCCCGTCCTTGCCTGTTTGGAACCACGTCGCCGTCTCCCGCCAGAGGCCGAGGATGCCGTACAGGAACTTGTAGAGCATCGAAATGCCCACGCCCGCGAACACCATCTTCGCGAGGTTGCCGCCCTTCTCGCCCGCGATGAGGACGTCGGCGCAGGCCGTGCCCTCGGGGTACGGCAGGGTGCCGTGCTCCTTGACGATGAGCGGCCGCCGGAGCGGGATCATGAATAGGACGCCGAGGGTGCCGCCGATCGCCGCGAGGAGGAAAATGACGAAGTACTTGAAGTAATCGGCCCCGTTCGAGAGGAACAGGAGCGCCGGCACCGTGAACACGACGCCCGCCGCGACGGATTCGCCCGCCGACCCGATCGTCTGGACGATGTTGTTCTCGAGGATCGTGGACTTGCCGAGCTTCTTGAAAACCGCGATCGAGAGCACCGCGATCGGCACCGAGGCCGACACCGTCAGCCCCGCGCGCAGCGCGAGATAGACCGTGGCCGCGCCGAAGATGATTCCGAACGCCGATCCGAGGAGGATCGCCTTGAGCGTGAACTCCGGAACCTCCGCGTCCGCCGCGATGTAGGGCTTGAAGTCCTCCCCGCTGCCGGGTGCGCTCATCCGTCTGTCCTCCTCCAGGTTCTTTCGAAAAACTGCCGGGGAGTCTGACATCCCCCGAGTCGGCTTGTCGAACCGCAAACCGGCCCTCGAGGGGCCTATACTGTCCCTGCTCGATCCATCGCAAGCCCATCCTGAGATCACAGGTTCGAGCTGTCGCCCGAGGAGGCATTCCATGAACCCCACCGTCCTCGTCCTGGCGGACGATCTGTTCTGGAAGACCAAGATCGATCACACGTTGAAATCCGCGCAGGCGACCGGCATCTTCATCGAAAAATCCGCTCAGCTCGCGGCCAAGGCCGAATCCGGGCGCGTGGGCCTCGTCATCGTCGACCTCGCGCTCCGCGACGACCCCTTCACCGCGATCGCGGCCCTGAAGAAGAACCCGAAGACGAAGGGCATCGCCGTCGTGGGCTATTACGAGCACGTCCGGAAGGACCTTTTCGAGAAGGGCGAGAAGGCGGGCTGCGACCGGGTGCTCCCCCGCTCGGCCTTCTCGCAGCACCTCGGCGACATCGTGATGAAATACGCGCTCCCTGGCGGCGTGCGGGCGGAAGAGGAAGAGACCGACCTGCCGGAGGAGTAGAGATGGGCAGTTCTCGCCGCCGCTTCCTCAAGGCCGCTGCCGCGGTTTCCGTCGCCGGCGTCCTCCCCTCTTCCCCCTTCGAAGAAAAGCTGCCTGGCCAGACCCCGGCTGCGGCGCCTCCGTCTGCGAAGGAAGCAGAATCTTCCTCGTCTTCCTACGTCCTCGTCACGTCCGCAAACGGCGTCGAGGCCGCGAAGGCCGCGCGGCAGGCGCTCATCCAGGGCTATGACCCGCTGGACGCCGCGATCGTCGGCGTAAACGTGAACGAGCTCGACCCGAACGACGTCAGCGTCGGGTATGGCGGCATCCCGAACGAGGAGGGCGTGGTGCAGCTCGACGCGTGCGTCATGGACGGCCGCACGATGAAAGCCGGTGCCGTGGGCGCGCTCGAGGGTTGCAAGACGCCGTCGAAGGTCGCGAAGCTCGTCATGGACCGCACCGATCGCGTCTTCCTCGTCGGCGAGGGCGCGCGGAAGTTTGCGACGGCGCACGGCTTTCCCGTCGAGGACCTGCTGACAGCGAAGACGCGGAAGATCTGGCTCTACTGGAAAGAGCGCATGTCCGACATCGACGACTGGGAGGTCTCCGCGAAGGAGGCCCAGGACCCGGACGTGAAGTGGTTCCTCGAGAAGTACGGCAACGAGATCTTCCGGCCGCAGGGCACGATCCACATGTCCGTGAGGAGCGCGAGGGGCGAGCTCGTGGGCGTGACGACGACTTCGGGACTCTTCTTCAAGATGCCCGGCCGGCTCGGCGACTCGCCGGTCGTCGGCGCGGGCATCTACTCGGAGGGTGGAGTCGGGAGCTGCGGGTCGACGGGGCGCGGCGAAGCAAACCTCGTGACGTGCGGCTCGCACACGGTCGTCGAGTTCCTGCGCCAGGGCAAGTCGCCTGAAGAGGCCTGCCTCGCCGCGCTCAAGCGCATCGACGAGAAGACGCACAAGGTTCCCCGCCACCGCGACGAGAAGGGTCGCCCGAAGTTCAACGTCAGCTTCTACGCCGTGGACGCGAAGGGCCGCACCGCCGGCGCCGCCATCTGGAGCGGCAGCAAGTACGTCGTCGGCGACAACGACGGCGTGAGGACG
>CALAQS010000267.1 GCA_937888435.1 uncultured Acidobacteriota bacterium | reverse complement strand
GCCCGGCGCTTCCGGGTCGGGCTCGTGGCCGGCTGCGTCCAGCGCGTCTTCTTCCGGGGGGTGAACGAAGCGACGCTGCGCGTCCTCGCCGCCGAAGGCTGTGACGTCGTCGTGCCGGAGGGACAGGGCTGCTGTGGGGCGCTGTCGATCCACGCGGGGCGCGCGGCCGAGTCGAAGGAGATGGCGAAGGCCCTCATGGAGGCCTTCGAGAGAGAGCGGCTCGACACGATCATCGTGAACGCGGCAGGATGCGGTTCGAACCTCAAGGACTACGGCCGCCTGTTCGAGAAGGACCCGGTGTGGGCCGAGAGGGCCGCGGCGTTCTCGGCGAAAATCCGCGACGTCACCGAGTTCCTCGCGTCCATCCCGAGGGTCGCGACGCGCCATCCCATCGCCGCGCGCATCGCCTTTCACGACCCCTGCCATCTCGCGCACGCCCAGAAGGTGAAGGACGCGCCCCGCGCGCTCCTCGCGGAGATCCCCGGCCTGACCCTCCTCGAGATTCCGGACGGGGAACAGTGCTGCGGAAGCGCCGGAATCTACAATCTCGTGGCCCCGCAATCGTCCGACGAGATCGGCCGAAGGAAGGCGGAGAATGTCCTCTCCGTGAAGGCGGATCTCCTCGCGAGCGCCAATCCCGGCTGCACGCTCCAGATCAGGAGGCTCCTGGGAGAGCGCGGCGCGACGCTTCCCATGGCACACCCGGTGGAGATCCTGGATGCCTCGTTCGCCGGAAGGACGCTCCCGTGAAGCCCGAGGCCGTCTACTTCTTCGGAACCTGCGTCGTGGATCTCTTTTTTCCCGAAGCGGGGCTGGCGGGAATCGAGCTCCTGAGACGCGAGGGCGTCCGCGTCATCTTCCCGCGCGGCCAGACCTGCTGCGCGCAGCCGGCGTTCAACTGCGGCCACCACGCGGAAGCGCGGGCCGTCGCGCGCGTGCAGATCGCGCTCTTCCCGCGCGATCTTCCCGTCGTCGTGCCCTCGGGTTCCTGCGCGGGGATGATGCGGCACCACTACCCGGAGCTCTTCGCGGGCGAGCCCGACGAAGCCGCCGCGATCGCGTTCGCGGGCCGCGTCGTCGAGCTCACGCAGTTTCTCGTGAACGTCCTCGGCGTGCGCCTGACGGACCGGGGCGGCCCCGAGACGGTGACGTGGCACTCCTCCTGCCACGGCCTGAGGGAGATGGGGCTCGAGGCGGAGCCGAAGGGACTCCTCGCGCAGCTCGGCAACGTGCGCGTGGCGCCTTTGACACGCGAGCGCGAGTGCTGCGGCTTCGGCGGGACGTTCTCCGTGCGCTATCCGGACATCTCGTCCGCGATGGTGGCGGACAAGGTCGCCGACGTCGTACAGAGCGGAGCCTCGGTCGTCCTCTCGGCGGATGCGGCCTGCCTCCTGAACATCGGCGGCGCGCTGGAGAAGACCGGCGCCGCGGCGCGGCCGATGCACCTCGCCGAGTTCCTCTGGGAGCGGACCCGTGAGCGCTGAGACCGGCTCCACGGATTTCCACGCCTCGTCGTCGAAGGCCCTCCTCGACCCGAGCCTCAGGGCGAACTTCCGCCGGGCGATGGACGGCCTCATGGCCAAGCGAGCCGCCCAGTTCCCGGACCCAGTGGAGTGGGACGCCCTGCGCACGCTCGCGGCCTCGATCCGCGCGCGGACGCTCGCGAAGCTGCCGGCTCTCCTCGAGGCGCTCGAGGCGCGCTGCACCGCGAACGGCATCCGCGTCCACTGGGCCGAGACCGTGGACGACGCGAACGAGATCGTCCTCGGGATTCTCCGCGCGCGCGGTGCGGCTCGCCTCGTGAAGGGCAAGTCGATGGTGTCCGAGGAGATGCACCTGAACGACTTCCTCGAGAAGAACGGCGTCGAGAGCCTCGAGAGCGACCTCGGCGAGTACATCATCCAGCTCGACGGCGAGACGCCCTCGCACATCATCATGCCGGCGATCCACAAGAGCCGGCAGCAGATCGCGCGGCTCTTCGGCGAGAAGATCCGCGGCGCGGAATACACGGAGGACGTCGACGCCCTCACGGCAACGGCGCGCCGCGTGCTCCGGCGGAAGTTCTTCGAGGCCGAGGCGGGCGTGTCGGGCGTGAACATCGCGGTCGCCGAGACGGGGACGCTCGTTCTCGTCGAGAACGAGGGGAACGGGCGGATGTCCACGCACGTCCCGCCCGTCCACATCGCTCTCATGGGCATCGAGAAGGTCGTCGAGAAGCTCGAAGACGTCGCGCCGATCCTGACCGTCCTCACGCGCTCGGCCACGGGCCAGCCCGTGTCGACGTACCTGAATCTCATCAGCGGCCCGCGAGGGCCGGGCGAGAAGGACGGCCCCGGCGAGGTCCACCTCGTGATCCTCGACAACGGACGCTCGCGAATCTTCGCCGACCAGGAAGTCGCCGCGACTCTGCGCTGCATCCGCTGCGGCGCCTGCATGAACTACTGCCCCGTCTACACGCGCGTCGGCGGCCACGCGTACGAAGCCGTGTATCCGGGCCCGATCGGCTCGATCCTGACGCCGCAGACGGAAGGCCTGGCCAAGCGCCACGACCTCCCGCACGCCTCGAGCCTCTGCCACGCATGCGTCGAGGTCTGTCCCGTGAAGATCCCGATCACGCAGATCCTCGTGACGCTCCGGAAGGAGTCCGCGCACGCATCGCCGGAATTCCTCGTGAAGGGCGCCGGAGGCGGCCGCGACCGCTTGGAGGACCTCGCGTGGTGGGGCTGGCGGATGGCGCACGTCTCGCCGCTCCTCTACAAGGCGATGAGCCTCGGGCTGCGCGTGTTTGGGCCGCTCCTGAAGGGCGGCGCGGGTCCCCTGAAGGCGTGGACGCAGGCACGGACGATGCCGAGGCGCGCCCCGCGCACGCTGCACGACCTCGCGAGCGAGAAGGGGCTGCCCGATGCCTGACGCCCGCGAACGCATCCTCGGGCGCCTGCGCGCCGTCAAGCCGCACGCGTTCACGCCGTCGGACTTCTCGATCGTCGAAACGAAGACATGGTCACCAGCTGCCAGGCTCGAACGGCTGCGAACCGCAATGGCTGCCGTCCGCACGGAGTTCCTCGACGCCGCCGCGCACGATTGGCCGGAAACCGTCCGGGCGTTCCTCGTGGCGCAAGGAGCGCGCAACGTCGCGTACGGACCCGCTACCGAGGCGGGCCGGCTCCTCGCCGCGGCCTGTACCCGCGCGGGAGCGCCGGCGCTCGTCCCCTACGACCGGCCCATCGAGGACCTCAAGGCGACGCTCTTCGACGACGTCGACGCGGGCTTCACGGCGGTCAGGTGCGCGATCGCCGACACCGGCACGCTCGTCCTCTGGCCGTCGCCCGAGGAGCCACGCCTCCTCTCCCTCGTGCCGCCGCTCCACGTCGCGCTCCTCTCGGCCGCGACCATCCGCGACACGCTCCTCTCGGTTCTCCGCGACGAGGGCTGGGCGAAGGGCCTCCCGCCTAACGTCGTTCTCGTGTCCGGGCCGAGCAAGACCGCCGACATCGAGCAGACGCTCGCCTACGGCGTCCACGGCCCGAAGCGCCTCGTCGTCGTCCTCGTCTGACCGCGGAGGTGGCCCAACACCCCTCCCCGGCGTATCATTCCTGAGTACTCAGGAGGGACAGCGAAATGGGGGTCACGCTCCATCAGCTTCTCAAGACGCTCGTCGAGCGCGGAGGGTCGGACCTTCACCTCACGACGAACTCGCCGCCCATGATCCGGGTGGACGGGGATCTCATCCCGCTCGACTACCCGCCCCTCGCGGTTCCCGAGACGAAGCAGCTCGCGTACTCGATCCTGACAGACGTGCAGAAGCACCGTTTCGAGGAGCAGCTCGAATTGGACCTGTCCTTCGGCGTGAAGGGCCTCGCGCGTTTCCGCGGCAACTGCTTCCTTCAGCGGGGCGCCGTGTCGGCGGTCTTCCGGCAGATCCCGTACGAGATTCTCGGCTTCCGCGAGCTGGGCATTCCGAACGTCGTCGAGGGCCTCTGCAACAAGCCGCGCGGCCTCGTCCTCGTCACGGGCCCGACGGGCTCGGGCAAATCCACGACGCTCGCGACGATGCTGGACAAGATCAACCGTGAGAATCCGAAGCACATCGTCACGATCGAGGATCCGATCGAGTTCCTTCACACGCACAAGCGCTGCATCGTGAACCAGCGCGAGCTGCACGCCGACACGCATTCCTTTCCGAATGCCTTGAGGTCCGTCCTCCGCGAGGACCCGGACATCGTCCTCGTCGGCGAGATGCGCGACCTCGAGACGATGGAGATGGCCCTCCGCGTCGCCGAGACGGGCCATCTCACCCTCGCGACCCTGCACACGAACAGCGCCGTGCAGACGATGAACCGCATCATCGACGCGTTTCCGGCGAACCAGCAGTCCCAGGTGCGCGCGCAGCTGTCCTTCGTGCTCGAGGGCATTCTCTGTCAGAGCCTCCTCCCCCGCACCTCCGGAAAGGGGCGCTGCATGGCGATGGAGATCCTCATCCCCACGCCCGCAATCCGGAACCTCATCCGCGAGGACAAGCTGCACCAGGTCTACTCGATGATGCAGACGGGGCAGAACAAGTACGGCATGCAGACCTTCAACCAGTCGCTCGCGACGCTCGTGCACCGCCGCGTCATTTCACAGGAGCTCGCCATGTCGGTCTCCTCGCTTCCCGACGAGCTCGCCGAGATGATCGCGCGCGGCGCGGGCGTCGTCACGACGACGGCGGCCGGCGGTACGGCCGTCCCGGGCTCCCCGGCGAACGTGACACGGCGCGGGTAGAGGAAAAGACAAGGAGCCAGCGGAGGACCCATGGCGCAGTTCGTCTGGAAGGGCCGCACGCGGCAAGGAGGCACGACGGGCGGCGTCCTCGTCGCCGATTCGAAGGATCTCGCGATCGCCGACCTCAGGCGCCGGCAGATCGACGTCACGACGGTCAAGGAGAAGGGCAAGGAGCTGGCCGTGCCGAAGCTCGGCGGCGGCAGCGTCAGCGCCAAGCGCCTCGCGATCTTCACGCGCCAGTTCTCGGTCATGATCGACGCCGGCCTGCCGCTCGTGCAGTGCCTCGAGATCCTGGGCAGCCAGCAGGACAGCCGCCTCTTCCAGAAGATCATCCTGGCCGTTCGGCAGGACGTCGAGGCCGGCTCCTCGCTCGCCGAGGCGATGCGCAAGCACCCCAAGGCGTTCGACGACCTCTTCGTGAACATGGTCGCCGCCGGCGAGGCGGGCGGTATCCTCGACACGATCCTGCGCCGCCTCTCGACCTACATCGAGAAGGCCGTCAAGCTGAAGAGCCAGGTCAAGACGGCTCTCATCTACCCCGTCGCCGTCCTCTCGGTCGCGGCCATCGTCGTCTTCATCATCCTGTGGAAGGTCATTCCGACGTTCGCCTCGCTGTTCGCGGCCCTCGGCGCCGAGCTGCCGCTCCCGACGCGTCTCGTCATCAAGGCCTCGAACTTCGTCGCGAGCTACATCCTCTTCATCATCGCGGGGATCTTCGCGCTCAGCTACTTCCTGAAGCGCTACTACGCGACGTACCGCGGCAGGCGCGTCATCGACGGAATCGTCCTGAAGACGCCGATCCTCGGCGACATCATGAGGAAGATCGCTGTCGCGCGATTCTGCCGCACGCTCGCGACGCTCACCTCCTCGGGCGTGCCGATCCTCGACGGTCTCGAGATCACCGCCAAGACCGCGGGAAACGCGATCGTCGAGGACGCGATCATGGGCGTCAGGAAGTCCGTCGAGGCCGGGCGCACCATCGCCGAGCCCCTCGGCGAGACGAAGGTCTTCCCGTCGATGGTCGTGCAGATGATCGGGGTCGGCGAGCAGACGGGCGCCCTCGACCAGATGCTGAACAAGATCGCGGAGTTCTACGAGGAAGAGGTCGACAACGCGGTCACCGGCCTCATGAAGCTCATGGAGCCCGTGATGATCGCGATCCTCGGCGTCGTCATCGGGACGATCGTCGTCGCGATGTACATGCCGATGTTCGACCTCATCTCGAAGATCAACTAGTAGACTCGTCCTCGTGAGTTCCGGGCGGATGCGGGCTTTCGAGCCGCTGCACTCGATGCTGCGGGCATTCGTCGTCCTGCGCGTGGTCATCGTCTCGACGCTGCTCCTCTCGGCGTTTCTCATCCAGTTCACGTTCTCTACGTCCCTGCCGCTCAACTTCATCTACTACCTGGCCGCGTTCGCGTACTCCATCTCCATCGCGGCGATCCTGTCGCTCGACCGGATCCCCGCCGAGACGAACGCTGGCGTGCAGCTCCTCGGCGACCTCGCCGTCATCACCGGCCTCGTCTACGTGTCGGGAGGCCCGGACTCGAGCTTCACGTTCCTCTACCTGAGCACGGTCACGGCGGGATCGATCCTTCTCGGCCGGCGGGGCGGGCTCGCGACGGCGGGCCTCGCCGCGGTCTTTTACGCTGTCCTCGCCGACCTCATGTTCTTCGACGTCGTGAAGCCCCTGGAGACGGCGGAGCGCACGCGGCACCTCTGGAGTCTGCCGACGCTCGTCGGAAACGTCGCGCTCAACGTCGCCGCCTTCGTCGCCACCGCGCTGCTCGTCTCCGTCGCGTCGGACAAGTTGCGCGAGGCTCGCGCCGACGTGGAACGCCGCAAGGCCGAGATCGCCCGGCTGCAATCGCTTCACGGCTCGGTCCTGACATCGATGTCTTCGGGCGTTCTCACGACGGACCTCGACGGCCATGTCACGTACGCGAACCGGGCCGCGCAGGAGCTGCTCGGCACGCCCTCCGTCGATCTCGTGGGCCGGCCGCTCCTCGGCCTTGGACTCGTCGGCGAGGCCGACTGGAACAAGATGGCGGCGTCGGGCTCCGAGATCCTCCGCTTCGAGAACGCCCGGCGATTGCAGGAAGCGGAGGACTACTTCGGAATCTCTGCGACGGCGCTTCGGGACGGCTCGGGCTACACGATCGGGCGCATCCTCATTTTCCAGAACCTCACCGAGCTCAAGCGGCTCGAGGGTGAGGTGCGCCTCAAGGACAAGCTCGCGGCCGTCGGCGAGGTCGCGGCAGGAATCGCGCACGAGATCCGCAACCCTCTCGCCTCGATCTCCGGGTCGGTCCAGGTCCTGAAGAACTCGTCCTCGCCGGGGTCGCCCGAGCAAAAGCTCATGGAGATCGTCGTCGCGGAGTCGCATCGCCTGTCCACGATCCTGGAGGACTTCCTGAGGTACGTGCGCCCGAAAGAGCGCGCCGTGGAGCCGGTGGACGCGCCCGCGGCTCTCGACGACGTTCTGACACTTCTGGCGCACGGAGACGAGATCTCCTCGCGCCACCGCGTCGTGCAGGACTTCGACCCGCCATCGGTCGTGGTCCAGGCGGACCCCGGGCAGCTCCGCCAGATCTTCTGGAACGTCGCGCGCAATGCGCTCGCCGCGATGCCCGGCGGCGGCACGCTCACGGTCTCGGCGCACCTTCGGGGAAACCACTGGAGCGTGTCGTTCGCGGACGAAGGCCACGGGATGACGGCCGACGAGCGGGACCGCCTCTTCACGCCCTTCGCCCACAGTTTTCCCGGCGGCACCGGGCTCGGCCTCGCGATCGTCCACCGGATCGTCGAGGAGCACGGCGGGGCGATTCGCGTCGACACGACGCCGGGGCGCGGCACGACCGTCTCCATCTCGCTTCCCCTCGCCGGCCCCGCGCAAGGAGCGAGCGCTCCGGCCGCGCCCGAACGCGCCACGACGGAGGTTTCATGACGGCCGAAAACGGCCCCCGCCTTCTCGTCATCGATGACGAGGCCGGCATCCGGGATATGCTCACGATCCTTTTCCAGAAAGCGGGCTACCGCGTCACGGCGGCGGCCGGCTGCGTCGAAGGCCTGGCCGCGCTCGCCGCCTCGCCGCCAGACCTCGTGATGACGGACCTCAAGATGCCGGATGGCAGCGGCCTCGACATCCTCAAGAAAACGCGTGAGTCGAACCCCGATCTGCCCGTCGTCATGATCACGGCGTACTCGTCCACGAAGACGGCGGTCGAGGCGCTCAAGGCCGGAGCCTACGACTACATCGCGAAACCCTTCGACGTCGAGGAGCTCCAGCACGTGGTCGCGCGTGCTCTCGAGAAGAAGCGCCTCGTCGATGAGAACGTCGCGCTCAAGGAGCGAGCCGAGGGACGTTCCGCGGCGGGGGTGGTGGGCATCTCGCGGAAGATGCGCGCGCTTTTCGACCTCATCTCGCGCATCGGCAAGACGACGTCGACGGTCCTCATCGCGGGTGAGTCGGGCACCGGAAAAGAGCTCGTGGCCCGCGCGATCCAC
Organism: uncultured Acidobacteriota bacterium; assembly: GCA_937888435.1. GTDB lineage: Bacteria > Acidobacteriota > Thermoanaerobaculia > UBA5066 > UBA5066 > Fen-183. The sequence continues at coordinate 14,132 of CALAQS010000267.1, read as the reverse complement.
CAGGCCTCTGCCCGCGCGGCTCAGCCCTTCATCTCGATCAACTGCGGCGCCATGCCCGAAAATCTCCTCGAGTCGGAGCTCTTCGGCCACGAGCGCGGCGCGTTCACCGGTGCCGTGAAGGAGAAAAAGGGGCTTTTTCACGAGGCCGAGGGCGGGACGCTCTTCCTCGACGAGATCGGCGAGACCTCCGTCACGATGCAGGTGAAGCTCCTGCGCGCCCTGCAGGAGCGGGTCGTGCGCCGCGTCGGCGGCAACACCGAGGAGCCGATCGACGTGCGGATCATCTGCGCGACGAACAAGGATCTGCAGAAGAAGGTGGCCGACGGGACGTTCCGCGAGGATCTCTACTATCGCATCAACGTCATTCCCGTCGCGCTGCCGCCGCTCCGCGACCGCCGCGACGACATCCCGCACCTCGTGCGCCACTTCCTGAAGAAAGTCTCCGAGGAACAGGGCATCCAGGAGAAGCGGATCACGACCGAGGCCCTCCGGCTCCTCGAGGCCTACGCGTGGCCCGGCAACGTGCGCGAGCTCGAGAACCTGATCGAGCGCACGGTCGCGCTCGAGCCGACCGACGTCATCACGACGGCCTCGCTGCCGGACACGTTCCTGCACCCGGCGGGCCTGCCGCCCGCGTCCTCCCTCGAGGGGTTCGACCTTCCCACCGACGGGGTCGACCTCGAGGCCTACCTCGAATGGCTCGGCAAGCGCCTCATGCAGCAGGCGCTCGAGAGGACTGGGGGCGTGCAGATCCGCGCCGCCGAGCTGCTCCGGATGTCGGAACGCTCGTTCCGGTACTACGCGAAGAAGTACGGCATCCGCCGCGACAGTGAAGAGACCCCGGACGAGCGTGCTGCCGTTCCGCCGGCGGTCGAGGAGTCGTGATCCGCCGCCGCGCGACTGTCTCTCTCGCGGCCCTTCTCGCCGCGAGCGCCTGCTCGCGGCCGGCGACCTCCCCCGCGGCGCCAGCGGGAACTTCGGCGCCGGCGCCGGCCGCCGGCCCACGCGTCGTCCTGCCGTCCGGCGCGGCGATCGCCGTCGAGGTGGCCGTCACGGATCAGGAGCGCGCGCAGGGCTTGATGTTTCGCGAGTCGATGCCACCTTTCGCCGGCATGGTCTTCCTCTTCGACGGCCTCGAGATCCGGCCGTTCTGGATGAAGAACTGCCATTTCCCTCTCGACATGATCTACGCGACAAAAGACGGAACCGTTGTGGACGTGCTGAAGAACGTCCCGCCCTGCGCCCCCGATCCCGCGCCGTGTGCGAGCGTCGTGCCAGGAGCGAAAGCCGACACCGTCCTCGAGGTCAACGCGGGCCTCGCCGACGCGAACGGCGCCATCCCGGGAGCGAAGCTGAAGTGGGTGGGAATTCCGGGACGGTAGAAGAAGAGCTGACCGGCGTCTACGACCCCCCCGGCACGAACCGGAAAAGGCCGCGGCCGATCGTCGCGAGGTAGAGGCCGGACGCGCTCCGCGGGTCGCCGGCCCAGCCCGCGACGACGAGGCCGGTCTCCGGCATCGTGACGGCGATCCCGCCTTCGGTGTCGTCCTCGGGCCGGAAGACGAGAACCGAGCGCTCCTGAGAGAGCGCGACGCCGATGGGCTCGGGCACGAAGTGCGTCACCGCGCGCGGGCGCCCGAAGCCGCCCGACAGAATCCTGCCGCCGCCAGGCAGCGGCCGCCGGGCCCACTCGGTGCCATCCCACCACAGGGTGAGGCCTTCCGCGTCGGCCGACCATGTCTTCAGGCCGCTTTCCGGAAGGCGGGCGCGGCGGACGTCCTCGACCCGCGATTTCAGGCTGCCGAGGCGCCGCCACGCACTTCCGCCGTTCAGCGACTCGAAGACGCCCTTGTCCGTCGCCGCGAGGAATCGCCCTTCGCCGTCCGACGCGAATGCGCGCGTTCCGGCGTCGAGCACCTTCGTGAACGGCGCGCCCACGTGCGCGGCGCGGTAGATTCCATCCGGCGCGCCGGCGACGAGCGCGCCGCCCGCGGATGCGAGTGAGAGCACCGTCGCGGGAGGAGACGCCGCGAGGCGCTCCACGTCACCCGTTGCCGCGTCCACGCTCCACAGGCCGCCGCTCTTCCCGTCCGCGGCACGCGCGACGACGACTCGGCCCGACGGAAGCACCGCGACGGCCGAGACGCGCGCCTCCGAAAGGCCGCGGTTCGACTCCACGAGCGTCAGCCCGCCGTCCTCGGACCTGAGGACTCCGTCGGCTTCGGTGCCGACGAGGAGACGCGACGGATCGCGCGGATCGAAGACGAGCGCGGTGACGACGACGTCCGCCGAGATGCGCCGGAAGCTCTTGCCCTGGTCGCGGCTCTCGAACAGGCCGCCCGTCGTGCCCGCGAGGATGCGATTCGGGTCTCGCGGGTCGACGCGTACCGCCTGAGTGCGGCGATCGGTGAGCCCCTCGCGATAGCGCGTCCAGCTCGCGCCGCCATCCGTCGTGCGGTAGACCCAGCCGCACGTCGCCGCCCAGAAATCGTTCGGATCGCCCGTCGAAAAATCGATCCCGAAGACCTCGGTGTCCTCGACCATTCCGTTGGCGATGCGCGCCCAGGTGAGGCCGCCATCCAGGGAACGGAAGGGATGGCGGAACGACCCGCAGTAGAGAACACCCGGCCGGACCGGGTCGAACGCCATGAAAGAGACGCCGCTGCCCGCGTCGAGCGGCGGCGCGGACGCCCGCCACGTCAACCCGTCGTCCTCCGAGATCTCGAGGCCCCAATCGCCGCCGACGCCGACCGCCTTCCGGCCGGACCGCGAGGTCACGGCGACGACGCGCGCCCCCGCGCGATCCTCCCAGCGCCTGACGACCTCGAACGAGCGTCCGAGGTCCGTCGAACGGGCGAGGAGACCGCCTTTGACGACGCCCGTCAGGCCGACCCAGACGGCTCCGGAACGCGTGGGGTCGACGGCGAGAGAAGTCACGGCATAACCAGGAAAGAGGGCGCCTCCGGGCGGCGACGTCCACGAAACGCCGCCGTCGCTCGAGCGGTAGATGCCTCCCTGTGCCGTGCCCGCCCAGAAGACACCCGGCAGGGCCGGATCCGCGGCGAGCGACTTCACCTCCGCGCCCGGAAGCGGATACCGATACCACGCTCCCGGCGTGCCGCGCGGGGGCTCGCCCGCGAGCGGGAACGACACGAGGAGCGCGCACAGGAGGCCTGCCAGCCGGAAGCGCATGCACAAGTTTAGCGGGAAAGCTGTCCGCGGACCGCGCCTCGCGTCCGGTGGCCGGTTCGACTATTTCCTTGGGGTGTTTTTCTTAGAAGGGGAATCAGGCACGGTCGAGGTCTTCGCAGTCGCTCCGTCGGAAGCCGCGCCCGGGCCGGACTCCCTCTTCACCTTCGAAGAATCCTTGGAATCCTTCTTCTCCTTCGAAGAATCTCCCGCCGAGTCGCCCTTTGTCCCGGCTCCGGCATCGCTCGTGGCACCGCCGTCCCCTTCTTTCCCCTTCGAAGAATCTTCCTCTTTTCCTTTCGAAGAACCTTCCGGCTTCCCTCCGGATCTCCCGTAGTCCGTCGCATAGAAGCCCGAGCCCTTGAACTGGACCGCCGGAGACGAGAGGAGCTTCGTCAGCGCGCCGGCGCAATGAGGGCATTTCGTGGGCGCTGGATCGGAAAAGCGCTGGATGACCTCCGTCTTCCGCCCGCACCTTTTGCACTGGTATTCGTAGAGGGCCATGTCCGTCAGCCCGCGGTGCCGCCGCCGGCCGCGGGAGTGTTGCCGGAGCGTGTCTTCCACTGGATCTTCCTGATTCCGCTCGTCAGGACGTCGCGGCGCGTCACGAGGTGCAGCACCCAGAAAGCATAGACGAGCCTCGCGTTCGTCGAAACGTCGCCGGGACCGGCGGTGATGAGGTCGCGGAGGGTGCGGCGCCCGTCGACGATCGAAAGGAGCTTCAGGTCGCCTTCGCTCCAGGAGACGCCGGACGCCCCGGCCTCCACCTCGCCCCGTTCGAAGACGGTCCAGGAGGGTCCGAGCCGCAAGGCGACGCGTCTCGGATCGGGCAGCTGCCGGATGCCCTCGGCGATGACCTGGGGCGTGGACACATCGAGCTGGATGAGCTCATCCGTCCGGAATCTCCCCACCTCGAACGTCACCGTGCCCTTCTCCCACGAGAAGATCGAATAGAGAATGGCCTTCACCTGTTCGGTGACGATCTGGCGAAGCTGGTCCGGCGTGAGGACGCCCATTTCGACTAGAAGCTCGCCATGGCGCTTGCCGTGAGACGCGTCGATCCGGCTCGCGGAGATGCGCAATTCCCCGGACGTGATGGTCGCGCTCTTCTTCAGGTACGCGCCCAACGAATCGTGAAGATCCGACGACGTCGCGAAGATCACGTTCCCGCCCATGAGATAGATCTTCTTGACCACGTCGCCCGACGTGGCGGTGACGACCCCCGGGACGCGATGATGGTGAATCGTCCGGAGAATCTCTGGAAGCGGCTCTTCCGCGAGATCGCCCGTATATTGAAACAGGGATTCCGTCACGCTCGGCGGATTCTACTCACGGCGCCCGTTCGGCGCCTTGCTACGATCGCCCCGTGATCACCTTCGAGGAAGCCCTCGCGAACGTGGTGGGGGCCGTAACGCCGCTCACGGCCGTCGCGGTCTCGCTCGGCGAGGCCGCGGGACGGGTCCTCGCCGAAGATGTCGCGGCAGACCTGCCTTTTCCGGCATTCGACATGACCGCGATGGACGGCTGGGCCGTGCGCGCGGCGGAGGTCGGCAAGACGCCTTCTCTCCTCGCGCGCGCGGGAACCGCGGGCGCAGGGCGCGTGACGGGCCCGCTTCCCGTCGGCGCGGCGTGGAAGGTGATGACCGGCGCCCCGATGCCGCCTGGCAGCGACGCGGTCGTCCCCGTCGAGGACGCGGCCGAGATCGATGAGAAGACCGTGCGGCTCGACGTCGCGCCGCACCCCGGTGCGCACGTTCGCCTCCAAGGAGAGGTCTTCCAGAAGGGTGCGCTCCTTCTCCCCGCAGGCCGCCGCCTCACGCCGGCGGACCTCGTCCTCGCGGCCGCGGCCGGGCGCGCGACTCTGCGGGTGGCGCGTCCGATCCGGGCCGCGGTGCTCGTGACCGGAGACGAGATCGTCGCGCCCGGGACGGCACCCGGTCCCGCGCAGATCCGCAACACGAACGGACCGCTTCTCATCGGCGCGCTGCGACGCGCCGGCGCCCAGGTCACGGACCTCGGCGTCGCGCGCGACATGGAGGAATCTCTCGTCAAGGCGCTTTGCGGCGCTCTGGAGCGCGGCGACGATCTCCTCCTGACGACGGGCGGCGTCTCGGCCGGCGACTACGACTACGTGGCGACGGCTCTCGAGACCGCGGGCGCGTCGATTCGCTTTCACAAGGTCGCGATCCGGCCGGCGAAGCCGGTGCTCTTCGCGACGAAAGGGGCGACCCTCGTCTTCGGCCTGCCCGGCAATCCGGTTTCGGCCGCCGTGGGCTTCGACTTTTTCGTGAGGCCCGCGCTGAGATCCGCGGCCGGGATCCTGCCTCCGCTGCCCCCCCCGCTGCCAGCTCGCCTCGCCAGCCCCGTCCGGAACAAAGGGCCGCGCCTCGCGTTCCACCCGGCGTCGCTCTCGCTGCGAGACGGCGAGGAGATCGTCGAGCCCATCGCGACGAAGGGGAGTCACGACGTCCTCGCACACGCGCGGGCGAACGCCTTCCTCGAGCTTCCGCCCGGGTCCTCTTTCGCGGCCGGCGATCTCGTCCCCGTGCACCGCGGCTCTCCGGAGAGCACGTTTTGAAGGGTCGGCGCGTCGGCGTCACGGGCCTCGGCTGCCTCACGCCGATCGGAAACGGCGTTCCCGCGTTCACCGAGGGGCTCCGCTCCGGACGATCCGGCGTCTCCAAGATCACGCTCTTCGACCCGGCCTCTCTCGAGGTGTCGATCGCCGCCGAGGTGAAGGGCTTCGACCCCGAGTCCGCGCTGAGCGCGAAGGAGCTCCGGCACGTCGGGCGCGTCGTCCCGCTCTCGCTCGCCGCCGCCGGTGAGGCGCTCACGGGCGCGGGAATCGACACGGAAAGGCTGTCCCTCGACGAGCGGCGCAGGATCGCCGTCGTCTTCGGCACGGGCGGCGGCGCCGTGGATTTCTTCGAGCGAATGTACGGCCACTGGTACCGCGGAGACCTGAAGAAGGCCTCGGTCTACTCGATCCCGACCGGCACGATGGGAACGCTCTCCTCGGAGATCTCGATGCGTTTCGGCCTCAAGGGCCGCTCTCACGTGATCACGACCGGCTGCACGTCCTCGGCCGATGCGCTCGCCTACGCGGCGCGGCTCGTCGCGTGGGGCGACGAGGACCTCGTCCTGACGGGCGGCGCCGACGCCGTCATCACGCCCGGCATCATGACGGGTTTCTCTCTCATGCAGATCCTCTCCACGGCCCGCGTGGACGCCCCGTCGACGGCGAGCCGCCCGTTCGATGCGGGGCGGGACGGGTTCGTCCTCGGCGAGGGCGCCTGGATGTTCGTCCTCGAGCCGCTCGAGCGGGCGCGCGCGCGCGGCGCGAGGGTGCTCGCCGAGGTCTGCGGCTACGGCACGACCTGCGACGCGTACCACCGCGTGCGCCTCGACGAATCCGGCGAGGAGCCGGCACGGGCGATGCGCGAGGCGATCGCCGACGCCGGCCTCTGTGCCGAGGACATCGGCTACGTGCAGTACCACGGCACCTCCACGCTGCTCAACGACCGCATCGAGACGCGTGCGACGAAGAAGGCGCTCGGCGACGCGGCCACCCGAATTCCCGGCAGCAGCGTGAAGAGCCAGATCGGGCACCCGCAGGGCGCCTCGGGAGCGGCCGGGCTCGCCGCGACGTTGCTCGGGATGCAGTGCGGCTTTCTTCCGCCGACGCTCAACCTCGAGACCTCCGATCCTGACTGCGACCTCGACTACGTCCCGAACGTGGCGCGCCCCGCCCAGGTCGAGTTCGCGCTCTGCAACGGGATCGCTTTCGGCTCGAAGAATTCCGCGCTCATCCTCCGCAACGGCCGGTCCCTCTGAGGCAAGGGCGATGAGCTTCTGGGTTCCCCGCCGGCGCCCCGAACCCGAGCTCCTCGACGGCGCCGGCGTCCCGGCGGGCGAGGCCGAGGCGAGCCTCGCCGACATCGAGTGGGTGCACCACAGGCTCGGCGGCCGGGCCTTGGTCCGGCGCCGCCTCCAGCCGTTTTTCGCGGCGCTGGCCGGGCGAGAGGACGCGCTCGACGTCCTCGACCTCGGCTGCGGCTCGGGGCACGTGGGTCGCGACCTCCTAGCGGCGGCCGGCGAAGCGGGAGTCAACGTCCGCGTCTTCGGCCTCGACCGGAAGACGTCGCATGCGCGGCTCGCCGCGCGCGGAACCGCCGTCGTCGCCGACACATTCCGGCTTCCCTTCGGCGACCGGAGCGTGGACGTCGTCCTCTCGACGCTCTTCCTTCACCATTTCTCACCCGGCGAAGCGGCGACTCTCCTCGCAGAGGCCCGCCGCGTGGCCACATCGGCCATCGTAGTTCTCGATCTCACGCGTCACCGCCTCGCGCTCGCCGCGATCGCCTTGGTGGGACCGGTCGCTTTCCGAAGCCGGCTCTCCGTGGCCGACGGGAAGACGTCCGTGAGGCAAGCCTACACGTCCGACGAGATCGCCGCGATCGCCGCACCCGTCCTACCGGGCGCGCGCGTCACGATGGCCTCGCGCTTCGTCTGGGAGCTCGTCTGGAAGCGCTCCTGAAGGACGATTGCGACGTCGCGGTGATCGGCGGCAGCCTCGCGGGCTCCGCCGCGGCGTGCGCCCTGGCGCGCGCCGGGGCGCGCGTAATCGTCCTCGAGAAAGCGCGCTTCCCGCGCGACAAGGTCTGCGGGTGCTTTCTTTCGGACGAAGCGCTCCCGGTTCTGGGCCGAATGGGACTGGGAGAAGAGCTTCGAAGGAACGAGGCGGAAACGATCACGCGCTTCCGGCTCGTCCGGCGCGACGGCATCGCCGTCGAGTCCCTCCTTCCGAAGCCCGCGATGTCGATTTCGAGGGGCCGTCTGGATTCTCTCGCCGCAAAAGCCGCCGAGCGCGCGGGAGCCCGGATGCGCTTCTCAACCACCGTTCTTTCCGTCGAAGGAGATCTTCAGCGGGGCTTTCGCGTCAAGGGCCTCGATTGGGAGCTGAGGGCACGCGCGGTGGTGGGCGCATGGGGACGCTACAGCCCGCTGGACGGGCGCCTCGGCCGCACGTTCATCCGAAGAAAACCAACCTTGTTCGGATTCGGAAAGATGCTCGCGGGAAATAGCGAACGCCTCACCAGCCGCGCGGTCCTGCATTCCCTAGAAGGGGGCTATCTCGGCCTCTCGCGCGTTGAAGAAGGCCGCATCAACCTCGCAGGCCTCGTGACGGCGGCCGTTGCGAGGCGGGCACACTCTTCCCTCGATGAGCTCCTTTCGGAAGCCGCGCACAAGAGCCGCGCACTTGCCGCAGATCTCGAAGGGTTGTCTCCGCTGACGGGACCCGTTCTCCTGTCCGAGCCCGTTCATCTGGGCGCGCACGGCGCGCTCGCGGGAGGCGTCCTCTGCGTGGGTGACGCCGCCGGCGTCATCGACCCGTATACGGGCACCGGGATGTCGCTCGCGTTGCTCTTCGGCGAGGCCGTGGCCGCGCCGCTCGCCGGTTTTCTCGCGAAAGATCTCGACGCGGACGAGCTCCGGCACGCCCATCTTCGCCGGCACCGCGAGATCGCGGGCAGGCGCTTTTTCCTCTCGCGCCTGTTTCGCCCGTTCTTTTCCGGCGGCGTCGCGTCGCGATTCGTCTCTCCGGCGGCGGCGCCTATCGCATGCTGGGCGGCGCGCGCCACGCGAGCGTGATCAGCGCCGCACCGCGGCCTTTTTCCGGGCCGTCTTCGCGGACCTTCGCGTCGCGCGTCTTTTCCCGGCCTTCGGGAAGAGCCCCGTCCGGATCGTCTCGATCTGAGCGAGGTGGATGCGATCGTGGCCCGCATACGTCGCCACGGTGAACCGGATCGACTCCTCGCCCCGCTCGGCGTGCAGGCCGACGCGATCCCAGGCCTCCGCGGGCAGGCGCTCGAGGAGGCCGAGATTCACGGCTCGCGCCATGGCGAAGTCGTCCGCGAGGTCGGCGGCTTTCGCATTCATCGGGCCGAGGCGCTCGACGAATGCGTCCTGATCGTAGCCGGGCAGCGGCGGCCGGTCGTGCGCGCCGATGAAACGATAGCGGCTTCCCAGGATGACCTCGCCGTCGGCGAGGTGCGCGACGATCTCCTTGATGCACCACTTGCCCCGAGCGGGTTTCGTCTCGAGCTGCTTCTCGGTCAGGCCCCGGATCAGCCTCCGGACGCGGTCCGGGGTCTCTGCCATCACGGAGACCGGGTCGTCGCCGCCGAGAGCGGCGGCATAGCGGGGCGGGACGACGGGTCCGGGGGATCCAGCGGCCATCGGAATCTCTCAGCGGATCGCGGCCGCGATGTCCGCGGCCGAGACCGGTTTCTGACTCCTCAGACGGATCTTTCCGCCCGTCCGCCACGCGATCCAGTAGGGCGACTTCTCGATGCCCGACTCCTTCGCCCACTCCCCGTCCGGATCGAAGACGACAGGCCGGCGGACGCTGCGCGCGCGCTTGACCGCGTCCCTCACGGGCTCCTCGCCGAACACGATGAAGCACTCGATGCCCTGCTGCTCAAGCTCTCCGGCCGCGGTGAGCGCCAGGGGCAACGCTTCCTTGAAACCGCTGCCCACCGTCGGCGTCAGATAGACCGCAGCGCAGCCCGGCGGCGCACAGTTGCGCAGGACGACGGCCTCCATGTTCGACTCGAAACCCGAGTATTTCTGAAGCGCCTGCGGGCCGATCTCGCCCGGCGGCTTGAGGTAAAGCCAGAGCCCGACCGCGAAGGCGGCGATCACGAGAAGGATCGCGGTCCCCGAGGGACCCATCGAAACCTTGCGCTCGTCGAAGTGGAATCGCGAGGTGGTCGCTGCCCTCGGGGTCGCCTCGCCGGCCGCGGTCGGGTGCGCGGCGGGCGGGCGCGAAGTTGGAGGAGGTGAGGCCGAACCCATGTTCGGGGTCATTGTAACGGAGCGAGCGCCGCCCGAGCGGCGCTCGCTCCGCCGTCAGGCCGCGGGCCCCTTGCGGACGGAAACCGAGCCGGACGTCGAACGGATGATCAGCTTCGGGCCGCCTCCATTCAGCTTTCCTTCGCCCGAGATCGAACCCGGCCGGCGCGTGACGACGACCTCCGGGAACTGCGACGAGATGGCGTCCGCTTCCATCTCCGCGCCGGAGACGCGCACGTCGATGTCGGCGCGGTAGTTGGCCGGAAGCGTGACCGTCACGTCGCCGCCGCTCGTCAGGAGCTCGCCGCCCGGCGCGGCCGTGCTCGATATCTCGCAGACGATCGTGCCGCCGGACGTGCGCGCCACGACCGGCCCATGCACCTTCTTCAGCGTGATGTCGCCGCCGCCCGTTCGGGCCGTCACCGACCCGCCCGCCGACCGGACGACGACGTCGCCTCCGGCCGTCTCGAGGCGCGCGTCCCCGCTGACGGCGCCGGCCCGGATGTCGCCGACCGACGTCGTCGCCTTGAGATCGCCCGTCACGCTCTCGATCCGGATGTCGCCGCCCGCCGACGAGAGCTCCGCGCCTTTGCCGGCGCTCTTCACGCGGATCTGGCCGGACTGCGTCGAGATCTTCACGCGGCCACCGACCTGACCGGCCGTCACGTCGCTCGGCGCGTAGCTGAGGACGAGGTCACCCTCCAGATCGCCCTTCGAGATCGAGCGCCCCCACGGATCCGCCGCCACCGGAGGAATCGGAGGGATCGAAGGTACTGTCGGCACGGGAGGGACCGGGGGGACGGGCGGGATGGCGGCGCGAGGCGCCGGAGCGGGCGCCGGCACCGTCACGACGAGCGGGCCGCGCCCGGACGTGAGCTTCTTCGCCTGCGCCTCAGTCGTGCCCTCGGCCAGGAGGAGGATCCTGCCGTTCAGGTTCGAGCAGCGCACATGTGCGCCGCCGCCGCCCACGGTACCTTCGTAGGCACGGTTCAGGTGGACCGTGACTGTCCGGGAAAGGTCGCGGCTCATCTCCGCCATTTCGCGGTTCAGGTCCGCGAGCGCCTCGTTCAGCTCGGACAGATCGATGACCCCGTCGTCGCCCTCGTCGCTCTTGCGGACCTTGCGCTGCTTTTCCCGGATCTCCGCGCGAAGCTTGTCGTGCTCGGCGCGGATCTTGTCCCGTGCCGCCTTCGACTCGTCGCGCGCGCGCGCCGCCTCGTCGTCGTCGGCGGCCGCGGGAAGCGCGAACGACGAGAGAATCTCGCCGCTCATCGTGTGCCCCTCGAAATGGAAGCCGGCCCTCGCGGGCAGTGTGAGCGCGATGCCGCCGTTGACGGTGCGAACGTCCACGCTCACGCCCTTCTGCAGCTCGGCGAACGTGGCGCGGATCGCCCCGTTCACGGTGTTGAGCTTCGCCTCCCGGCGTGCGCCGGTGACGTCGATCTTCCCGTTCACGGTCGAGAGGTCCATGGGCGCGGCCAGATCGAGGACGCTCACGGCGCCATTCACGGTGGAGACGCTCAGTGACAGGCCAGGGAGCGTCGTGATGCGGTACTTCACCTCGGTCCGCCACGTGTGGTCGTCGTCGTCGCCGTGCACGTTCCAGCCCCGACCGCTCCGCCGGACGGTGACACCCGGCTCCTCGGTAAAGAGCGAGAGCTCGCCATTCTCGTTGACGAAGCGCACCTTGACGTCCTCGAGCCTCTTCTTGGCGATCGCTTCGGTGGACGCGTGGACGGTCACGTCGACGTCGGCCTTGAACGACGGGCCGGAGAGAATCTCGACGCTGCCGTCGACGTTCTCGACGGCGAGGGACCTCAGGTTGCCGGACGCCACGAAGCTCTGCGTCCGGCTGGCGCGGGCGGTCAGCTCCCGCGCGTCGGCGCGAAGGCCGGCGGCGAGCGTTAGGAGGACGAGAGCCGCGATGAGGAGCGCCCAGACGGCGACGCGACTCCCGCCGCGCGCGGGCGTCCCTTTCGAGGGAGAGGGGAAAGAGGTCGTGCTCATGCTGACAAGACGCTCCCGTAGGAAAAAGGTATCGCCATCAGGTCTCGAGTCTCTTCAGGGCGAGCGCGGCCTGGCTGCGCACGTAGCCGTTCTCGCGGTCGTCTCCGGCCTTCTGCCGGAGCGTCTCGATCGTCGTCTGGTCCTTCAGCACGGTGGCGGACTTCGCGAGCCCTTCCACCGCGAGAATCCGGACCGCAGGGTTCACGTCCGTCTTCAGCGCGTGCGCGAGCGCGTCGCGGATCTCGGGGGTGGGCGGCATCTGCACGAGCGCCTCGGCTGCCTTCTTCCGCACGCTCGGGTTCTTGTCCGCTTCGAGCGTGCGCCGGAGCAGGCTCACGATCTCTGGAGAGACGGCCGCGCCCTCGCGCGTCGTCGCCGACACGAAGTCGAGGACCCGGGCCCGGGCGCCTTCGGTCTCCGCGGCGCCCGACATCAGCGAGACGAGGAGATCCGCCACGCCCTTCTCCTCTGGGCGCCCGACGACCGTGTACCGCGTCGTGACGTCGAACGAGACCGCGATCTTTCCGGGCTCCTCCGAGGCGCGGTATGTCGCGTTCGCGAGGCGCGGTTTGCCCGAGAGGTCGAGCACGGCGCGCGAGGCGTCGAGAGTGCGGATCGACACGAGCGCCACGTTCTCGCCGCGTCCGTTCGGCGTCGGGAGCGCGGCGGAGCCCACGAGGGGCAGCGGGCTAACCCCGCTCCGGCCGACGAGAAACCCGAGCCCGCCCGCGAGCAGCAAAGCCGCGGCCTTCAGGAGCCCGTCCGTCGCCCGACGCGCGCGGAACGGGACCACGTTTTCGCGGTTCGCGTCCGCGAGGGCGGCCGAGGCGCGCGCGACGAACGCCGCCGAGGGGGCGAGATCGGCTCCGTCGTCGTCACCCAGCCGGGCCCACACGGATTCGATCCCGGCCGCTTCCGCCCGGCACGCCGCGCACGACGCGAGGTGGGAGGCGAGAAACGCCATGTCCCCTTCCCGCCCCTGCGACCCGGCGAGGCGGACGAGGACGAGGTCCCGGATTTTCAGAGCCTGGCGGCATTCCATGACGAGTCTCCTTCGGAGAAATGGGCCTTGAGCGTCTCCATGGCCCGGAAGATCCGCGTTTTCACCGCGCCTTCGCTGATGTCGAGCACCCTTGCGATTTTCGCGTAGGGCATCCCGTGGTAGCGCGCAAGAACGAGCGCCTCGCGCTGCTCTAAAGAGAGCTCCGAGAGGGCCCGCCGCACGGCGTCGCGCCGCTGCCGGTGGGCGAGGCGTTCGTCCGCCGGGAGCCCGGGCTCTCTCACCTCGGTCACGGCCTCGAGCGGGATGCTCGGCCGGCGCACCGAGCGGCGCAGGCGGTCGCGGCATGCGTTCGTCGCGATCGCGAAAAGCCACGAGGCCACCGGAGCGCGGCCGTCATACTGGTCGGCCCGACCGATGACCTTGAGAAAGACGTCCTGCGTGATTTCCTCGGCCTCGGCCGGGTCGCCGAGGATGCCTCCCGTGAACCTCAGAAGAGGCGCCGCGTAGCGCTGGAAAAGCCGCGCCGCTCCCGCGGCCTCGCCACGGCGAACTTGCTCCATCGACTCGAGATCTGCTTCCTGATCCGGGTTCGCGCCGGAAGCTTCCACGCACGCCTCCAAGGCCGAAAGGGCAGCACTCACGGAAGTATGACGGCGCGCCGGACGGAAGGTTACGGTGCGGAAGGCACTCAGCCCCGACGGATGGAGAGCTTTCCCTTGTCCGTGAACAGCGTGACGCTCGGGCCGCCGCCGTTCACGGTCGCCGCGGCCTTAAGCCCCGAGCGGCGGGACGAGCGGATCGGACCCGTGCGTGAACCCCGCCTTCACCTCGCCCTTGTAGGTCTTCAGGTCCAAGGTGCCCGAGAGGCCGACGAGCGCGGCGCTCCCCTTGTACGTGTCGATCGTGACCTTGCCGTCAGCCGCGAGAGGCAGCGTCTTCGAAATCGTGCGGTCGGCGACGGCCGGGGAAGCCGCCAGGAGAACGGTCAGGATTCCCTGAAGGACGTGTTTCATGAGGAACCTCTATGCGGTAAAACGCATTCGGCGGAAAATGGTTCTGCCCGGCGGCCGGGGCCGGG
>CALAQS010000266.1 GCA_937888435.1 uncultured Acidobacteriota bacterium | reverse complement strand
TCGCCGCCATCTGAGCGGCAGTGAAGCCGAGAGCCGCCTGCTTCGATGCGTCGCTTCCGCGCCCCGACGACAGAACGTAGTCGTTGTAATTCTTGATGAGTCCCGCGACGCTGTCGCTGTTCGCAATGAGGCCCTCGTCGAGAGCGCGCTGTGCCGCCGCCATCAGCAACGCCTGGTTCTGGCCCTTGACCTGCGCATCGATAAGGGCCAGTTCCTTCGTCGCAACGTAGTCGATCGCTTCGCCGAGCTTCTTCCCTGCCAGCTCCGCCCCGAGAAACGCGACAGCCCCGATACCCACCGCCATGCCGAGGCCGCCGAGCATCTTTGTCGCCCCGGTGCCAGTCCGCTCCATTGAGTCGAACATGCCCGTCAGGCTCGTGCCCGAGGTCTTCAGCGCATCGAGCTGCGATCCCGCAAGGGCTCCCTGTGCTGTGAGGTCCGCCTGCGCCTTGCGGAGGATCCCGACTCGTTCTGCGGCCCCGCTGATTGCCAGCCCGGCTGCATCGGCAGTTGCCGCCATCTCGGTCGTCGCGACGCCCGCCGCCGTCGCGGCCGCGGTGTAGTCCTGAAGGGCGACCTGTGCGAGCGCCGCGTTCTTGACGAGTCCTCGCGGACCGTCTGAGGCGGCCAGCTTGTCGAGGGCGGCCTGGAGGACAGCCGAGGCCGCCGTCACGCTATCCAGCGCCGGTGCTGCCGCCCCCGCCGCTGCGGCGGTGTCCCCTAAACTCGTCGCCGCCTTATCGACAGCGGCACCGAGCGGAGCAGCCTGCGCGGTAGCGTCCGCCGCAGCGGTCCCGATGCTCTTGACCGAGCCGGTGAAAACGTCCGCCTGTGCGCTTGCGTCAGTGAGCCCCTGGAGCTGGACGGATATGACTACGGTGCGGTCAGGAATGGCGCACCCCCACTCCCGCTATGCGTCGAGGAGCTTTACGGAATCGCACCGGACCCTCTCAGGCGGAGGTGCCCGCCACCCCTGGCAGCGGGCCTCCGCGATGCATGGCGAACGTTTCTAGATGCGCGAGAAGTCCCAGGAGTGGGCGGTCTGGCAGACCGCAGAAAAGACGTCGAGCGTGTCGTCGTCGGGCTGTTCGGGAGTGAGCGTGATCTTCTCGGGGACGACCTTGTCGCCGCTCAGGACGGCAGTCGTCTTGTCGACGCGCGTCTGCGCGAGGGTGATGAGGAGCTCTTCGCGGAGCGCCGAGAGCGTGCCGGAGACGGGATCGACCGAGATCCGGCTGCTCTGGAGCTGGACGACGGCATAGAAGCGCGCGTCCGACTTCGCAGCGCGCTCGAACTCGCGGGTGATGTACCGCCTGTCGATGTCGAGGCCGAGAACGAATTTCCCGAAGACGTCGACGTCGATGGGATTTGCGGCTTCCGGCCCGAGGCCCGTCACCTCGTCGACGGGGCGCCCGATCTTCAGCGTGGCCGTCTGCGCGTCGAGGATGGTCTGACCAAAAGAACTCGAGCCGCGCGTGATGGTGACGTGCGCGGGCGTCAGCCTCGAGGTGAAGGTGAAGCGCGGGCGCTGGCCCGTGTACGAGCCGTCGTCGCTCGGGCCGGTCGGATTCGCCGTCGTGTAGACGTCCGGGATCTGCTGCTGCGCCCGGACCTCGAAGACGTCGGCGATGGCGAGCGCCGTCACGTCGCCCGGGAAGTAGACCTCGAAGGGCTTCCGGTTCTCGCCGATGTCGAAGCCGAGTGCGAGGCCAGTGGTCGACTCCCAGAGCTCGATCCATGCGGACTGCTGCCTGGTCGCGGTTTGGTTTCCGATCGCGGCGGGGTGGCACTGCCGCTTCGTCGTCGGGTCGTAGTAGACCGTCGATGTGACGGCCGTCCCGAACGAGGGAGTGGCATCAGCGGCGGCCGCCAGCGTCGCCCTGACCGTGAACGACCCGATGCCGCCGGAGACGGCCGGAGCGGTCACGATCTTCACGTAGACCGAGTCGCTGTAGGCGTTCGCGTCGCTGCGCACGCCTCGGACGACCGGAGCCGATGCGAAGGTGCCCGTGTTCCCGGAGAGAGCCTTGCCGAAGCCCGACTCCGTGTCGTGCTGGCCCATCAGCTTCGCTTTGCCCTGCGCCTGCTTGTTGGCGAGCGCGAGCTCGATGTCCGAGCACTTCATCCCGAGGAAGAGCTGCGGACGGAAGTCGCCGCCACGGTAGAAGAGGGCAGAGAGCGACGTCGAGTCGGCGCTCTGATCCGAGAGCGAGAAGCCGTATGTGATGACCGGCTCCGCCGTGTTCTGTGTCGCGGTCGCCTTGCCCGTCATCGAGGCGAGCAGCGGAACGAGCGTCCCGATCCTCACGTCGAAGTTGAAGGCGTGCGTGTACTTGGCCGTGCCGGGGATCCCGCGCGGTTCGCCCAGGCGGCCCGTCTGCTCGGTGCTCTTGAACGGCGTGTCGTCGCGGTTGAAGTCCGTCGCGTTGTCGACGCGGATGAACTGGAAGCCGAAGTTCGCGGCGGTCTGCTCGGCCGACATCCCGGTCGTCCCGGAGCGCGGTGTGCGCGTGCCCTCGGCGCCGGGGGCGACGTTGTCTGTGAAGGGGTCGGTCGTGTTCGTCCAGACCCGCTTGATCTCCTTGTAGCCGCCGCCGTCGATGTCGCGGTAGAAGACGCGGCCGAGCACGACGGCGCTTGGAGTGGTCGGCACGGGAGAAGCGACGGGGGTCACCACGAGTTGCCCCGCCGTGATCGCGACCGTCGTCGACGCGGCAGATGCCGCCGTCTCGCCGAGGCCTGCGTAGATCGTCCCCATCTTGTAGAGCACCGAAGCCCCCGTGATGAGGCCGGGCATGTTGGCGGGAGTGGCCGTGATATTCCACTCGTCTCCGGTCGTGTGCCCGGTGTCGGAGACGAAAACGACCTCGACTCCGTCCGAGAGCACCTGACCGACGCCAGCGGTGATCGCGATTCCGGTCGTAAACGATCCGGCGTCCTTCTTCCACTTGAACGTATTCGGGCTTGTCGGATCGCCGGCGTCGATGACGATGTCCCACACGGCCGCGCCGATTTCGGTAATCGTGCCGCCGGCGTTGGCATCATTGAGAGACGGGGATCCGACCCCGGCAATCTCGATGGTTGACGGACCGCCACCGAGAACAGCCGTCACAGGTGTCGTCGGAGCCGCGATGGGCGTGATTAGTCGTTGAGAGAAGGAGTCCCGACCCCGGCAATCTCGACGGTTGACGGACCACCACCGAGAGCAGCCGTCGCTGGCGCGGTCGGGGCCGCGATGGGCGTGACAACCGGCTCGGGGCAGCCGAGTTGCTGGCCAGGGATCTGCCGGTCGATCTTGAGGCCGAGGAGGGTGCGAGCTCCAGAAGCGGGTGAGGGCATGGCAGATCTCCTTTACGAACCGGTGGCGGTGAAGTCTTCGATGTCGTCGGTCGAGGGGTCCGGTCCCGGAAGCGGCGCGGGCTCCGGAGCGCGCCCGCGGATCGGCGCCGGATAGGGAACGCGGAAAGGCCTGGCGCCGGACACCCGTTGGGTGGGGCCGGGCGCGTCTGTGGGGAGTGGCGTGGCAGCGGCCACCACTGCGATCGGGCTTCCTGGGGCAACGTGGGCGGCTGTTTCCGCGCGGAACGCCTCTGCCGCGGCCGTCACGGCGGAAACGGCAGATTTTGCCGTCTCGAGCGGGGTCTGCTGCCGGGAGGGCGCCTGGGGAGCCACGACGGAGGCGAGGCCGCGAAGGAACCGCCCAAGAACGGCGGTCTCATCGGGAGTCGCCGTGGCTACGAAGTCCGAGAGGGCCTCAATGAGGCGCTCGACCGTCATCCGGTCCGCCCCGAGTGCGCGCCGCGTCTCCTCGCGGAAGATCTGCTCGAGCCTGGGCGCCTGCATCAGACCCCCTGGTTCGCGACGGACTGCATTGTCTCCGTCGAATAGATCGTGCCGTATTGAGCCATCATCCCGACGATTCGAAGGTTCCGCGTCCGGTCAATCCGGTCGATCCGGTCGCCGAGAATGAGGTCAGCATCCGCGAGGTGCGTGCCGTCGTCCTCCTCGATCGTCTGATGCGCATAGAGGACCCCGCGGAGGTAGTCCTTCAGGTTCTCGACGAAGAGCTGCACAGGCGCGAGCTCGTCGCCGAGCATCGAGTCGTCGAGCTCGTCCTTCCAGCCGGAGGAGAGCTGGTCGGGCTGGATCGTCTCGACGTAGCGGTAGGCCGAGCGGCCGTCCTCCGTGCGCCAGACGCGCGCGCCGAGGACGCCGGTCGGGATCGTCCCGAAAGCGATCGCCGCGCTCTGCCCGGAGAGGCTAGCGTCCGTCGGCTCCGAAGCCCAGGATTCGCCGGCCTCATTCCAGAACGTCGCGCGCCAGGAGAATGAGCCCGTCAGTCCCCCGCCGCTGGTGGGCGTAATGGCCAGCGGCGCGGGTCGCGGCACTGCCGGATTCACGGGCGTCTGCCGCGGCACGTAGACCACGATCGGGACCGAATAGGAGAAGTTCGCCTGTCTCCCGATGACCTGCTCCGGCTTCCCCTGGCCCGAGACGACGGCGAGGAGCGGCGGGACGATCGGCCCCTCGAGCTCCTCGTAGGACATGAGGCGGATCCCTTCCTCCCCGAAGAACTCGAGGAGGTTCCCGTCTGCGGCGATCGACTTCCGGACGCCTCGCAGCATCTTCGCCTGGATGAGGTCGTCGTAGAGGGGCGAACTCATGAGCCCACCGGAACCGGCGGCGGCGTGCCGTCGACGAGGAACTGCGCGATGACCTCGAGCCAGCCGTCGACAAGGGGGTCGTCGATCCAAACGAAGGAGCGCTGAGGCATGTCGCCTTCACCGAGGTCGTGCACCGCGGGGTATTCCAACTCCCCGTCTGTGCCGGCCGCGACGGTCTCGGGGCCAGTGACGTTGAAAGCAAAGTGCGAGTAGAGATCCTCCGTGCGCTGAAGCATCGGGTGCTCGCCGCCGTAACCGAGGCGCTCGCGCTCTTTCACGGTGGCTTCCTTGAGGTCCACCCATGCCGGGAAGTCGGGACCGCCGGACTCCGCGTCGATGTTCGCCTTGAACTTCACGACCATGTCCTGGCCCATATAGCCGAGGACCTCCTGCGGAGCGGCTGCGCGCGCGGTGACGCCCGCGAAGAAGTCCTCGACCTCAGCGGAGTCGACGTCGATCGAGAGGATGGCGCCCACCTACCGGGCCCTCCAGGACATGAGGACTTCCCAGGTAGTGACCGTCTTGCGCTC
>CALAQS010000265.1 GCA_937888435.1 uncultured Acidobacteriota bacterium | reverse complement strand
GCCGTCCGGGGCTCGCACCGGGAACGCCGTGAGCTCCTTTTCCGTTTCATCGCGGCCGGGGCCGCCTTGGCCCGGCAGCAGCGCGAGCGCAGCTTCAGCCGTGGGCTGCGGGAAATTGACACGCTGGCGCGCGCGGCCGATCTCGTCCCCGCTGGCGTTCCGTGCGATCGCGTCGAGATGGTGCGGGGCGGGAACGGAGCCGAAGTCCACTACGAACGCCCACGGCGGCGCGGTGCAGTACTCAACCGGATTCCCGTCGAGGAGGAGCTCGATCGATGCCGTGTCGGGCGCTGCGTTCAGCGCGATCGCGTGCGGCCCGCTGACGATCCCGAGGAGCAGGGTCAGGAACGTCAGCACGGCGATGTCGCTCTCAAGCCGGCAACGGCGTCACCCTCCAGGGAGGAACGCAATTCTAAGCCCGGTCCAGCGCCCGGCCGCCCCTCAGCGCGCGAGCGCGATCCCAGCGGCGGCCTTCTGGGAAACGGCGATCGACTGGGGGAGATGGGCGCCCTCGACCCAGATGATCCGCTGCTCGTCGAGCGCGGCGTCCAGCGACTTCACGGCGGTCCGGAGCGCCGCGCGCGTGTGCACGTCCTCGCCTCCTCCCCAATCGAGGGCGGCGACGGGCGCGGCTGGCCCGGCGAGCCACACGACGAGCGGCACGCCCAGGTCCGCGAGGTACGACTGGGCGGCGCGCGCGGACCGGAAGCTCGCGTCCGGGTTCCCGGTCAGGACGAGGACGACGGCGCGGGGATGGCTGTCCCTGGCGGCGGCGAGCGCGGCTGCGGCGACGGCGTCCGCTAGGCGCGGGCAGGCCCCGTCCGTCGGACCCCACACTTCTTCAAGGAAGGACAGGATTCCTTGCGGCGCGGTGGAGGGTGACGAAGGCGTAAATACTTCGAAGGTCATCGACTTCCCCTCGCTGAGGTTCCCGTATGCGAGGAGCGTCCGCACCTCGGGCTCGCCCTTGAAGGATCCTGTTGGGACAGGCAGCAGCCCCTTCATGCTCCGGAACGCCGGCGGCCCGTCCGCATCGAGAACGAAGACGATCGAGGCCTCGCCCTTGTCGACCGCCACGACGCGCAGCGGCTCGCCGTCCGCGAAAAACCAGCTGCCCATCGCTTTGGGGAGAGGCAGCCTGCCAGTCGGGGCTCGCACCGGGAAGGCCGTCAGCTCCTTTCCGGTCTCGTCGTGGGCGCGGCCGCCGAACGCCATCTCGGCCGTTGCGGAGACTCCGGTCCGGAAGTCCGCGACCGCGCGCAGGAAGTGCAGCTGCTCGGGGACGAAGGGCGGCAGCTCGATCCGCTCGGGGTCGGAAGCCGCGAGCGGCTTGCCGTCGAAGGTGACGGTCACCTTCTCGGGCCGCGCGGCGGCGAGGCTCTCCCACGTGAGCCGCGCGACCCGCCCGGTGCCTCCCTTGCCTGGCAGCAGCGCAAGCGCCGCCTCGGTGGAGGGGCGCGGGAAGTTGACGCGCTGGCGCGCCCGGCCGATCTCGGCGCCGCGAGCATTCCGCGCGATCGCGTCGAGATGGTGGGGAGCCGGGGCTTCGCCGAAATCGAGGGCGAACTCCCAGGGTGGGGCTCGCCGAAGCCCGACGCGCTCGCCGTCAAGGAGGACCTCGACCGACGCCGTGTCCGCCGCGGCGCTCAGGGCAACCGTGTGCGGGCCGCTGACGATGGCGAGGAGCAAGGTTAGGAACGTCAACACGGCAGCGTCGCTCTCAAGCCGGCGAAAGCAGCGCCTGAACCCGGTCGAGAATTCTCTCGGCGACGTCGGCCTTCGAGAGAAGCGGCAGCTCCTCGGCCCCGGCCGCGTCGATCAGCGTGACCCGGTTGCTGTCGGAGCCGAAACCCGAGTGCTTTCGCGTGACGTCGTTCGCCACGACGAGGGAAAGGCATTTTTCCTGCAGCTTCCTTCGCGCGTTCGGCACGAGGTCGTCCGTCTCGGCCGCGAATCCCACGACGCACGCCGGGCGTCCGTTCTTCGCGCGCGCTTCTGCGACTGCCGAGAGGATGTCGGCCGTGCGCTTGAGCTCGAGCACCGGGGGGCCCGCGTCCTTCTTGAGCTTCCGAGCCGCGGGGCGCGCCGGGCGGAAGTCCGCCACAGCCGCGGCCATGAGGAGAGCGTCGGCTCCGGCGCTCGCCTCGAGGACGGCGCGAGCCATCTCCTCGGCGGTTCCGACGTCGATTCGCCGCGCGCCCACCGGGGTCGATAGGGCGCACGGCGCGGCCACGAGCGTCACCTCCGCGCCCCGATCCAGCGCGGCTTGGGCCACGGCGAAGCCCTGTTTGCCGGAGGACCGGTTCGCCACGACGCGCACGGGGTCGATCGGTTCCTGGGTTCCGCCCGCCGTGACGACGATTCGCCGTCCGGCGAGCGGACCGTTCCGGCCGGCGGCGCGCCGGACGTGGCCGAGAATCTCCTCCGGCTCGAGCATGCGGCCACGTCCGGCGAGGCCCGAGGCCATCCGGCCCTCGGCCGGCCCGATTACGGCGGCGCCGCGGGCGCGGAGCGTGGCGAGATTAGCCTGGACGGCGGGATGCTCGAACATGCCCGCGTCCATCGCGGGAGCGACGAGGAGCGGGCACCGAGCCGCGAGGGCCGTCACGGTGAGCAGGTCGTCGGCGAGTCCGTGCGCGAGCTTCGCGAGGACGTCCGCCGTTGCGGGTGCGACGAGGAGGAGATCCGCCCCCTCGGCGAGGCCGACGTGCGGGACGTGCGCGTCCGCGCTCCAGAGATCCGCGTGCGCGGGGCGGCCCGTGAGGGACTGAAACGTCAGAGGCGTGACGAATCGTGCCGCGGCCGCCGTCAGGACGGCGTCCACGTGCGCGCCCGCCTGTGTCAGCAGGCTCGCGAGCTCGGCCGCCTTGTACGCGGCGATGGAGCCGCTGACGCCGAGGAGGATTCTCTTGCCGCGAAGGATCGGGATCACATCCATCAGTCGCCCGCATTCATCTCGTAGACGAGGCGCAGGCCGTCCAGCGTCAGCCACGGGGCCACGACGTCGATGACCGGCGTCTCCTTCGCGACCGTCTCGGCGAGGCCGCCCGTGGCGACCACTTTCATCCCCGGTCCGAGCTCTTTCCGAAACCGCGCCACCATCCCTTCCACGAGGCTCACGTACCCGAACAGCAGTCCCGACTGGATGGAATGCACGGTGTTCTTCCCGATCGCGGACGGAGGGCGCACGAGGTCCACGCGCGGAAGCTTCGCCGCGCGCTGGAAGAGGGCGTCCGCAGAGATGCCGATGCCGGGTGCGATGGCGCCGCCCAGGTAATCGCCTTCGGCGGAGATCGCGTCGAACGTCGTGGCGGTGCCGAAGTCGACGCAGCACGCGGGCCCGCCGTAGAGATGACGAATCGCGACGGCGTCCACGACGCGGTCCGCGCCGACCTGCTTCGGATCGTCGTACCGGATGCGCACTCCCGTCTTCACGCCGGCGTCCACGACGAGCGGCGCCCGGCCGAGATATCGCTTCGCAGCTTCCTCGAGGAGGCCTGTGAGCGGCGGGACGACCGACGCCATGACGACCGCGTCGACGGCCTCGACTTCGAAGCCCGCGTGCTCGAGCAGGTCGTCGAGCAGCATTCCGTACTCGTCCGCCGTGCGGTTGTGCACGGTCGCGAGGCGCCATCTCGGGCCCGGAGCGGGTCCGTCGTAGAGGCCGAGCGTGATGTTGCTGTTCCCGACGTCGATGGCGAGGAGCATCAGGTTCCTCCGAGGACGACGTTGTCGATGAGCCGCGTCTTTCCGAGACGCGCGGCGAGGGACGCGAGCGCGGCGCCCTCGACGCGTTCGAGCTCCGCGAGCGTCGAGGCGTCGGCGACGGAAACGTAGTCCTCTCGCACCAGGGGCTCGCCCGCGAGCGTTTCCGTCAGAATCGCGCGCAGCCGGCCGGCGTCGCGCTCGCCGGAGTCGAAGGCCGCGCGGGCGGCCTCGAGAGCGCGGTGAAGCACGGGGGCCGCGCGGCGCTCGTCGGGGCCGAGATAGGCGTTCCGGCTGCTCAGGGCGAGCCCGTCCTTTTCGCGCGCGGTCGGGCACACGACGATGTCGACGGGAATCGACAGGTCCTGCACCATCCGCCGGATCACCGCGACCTGCTGGGCGTCCTTCTGCCCGAAATAGGCCCGGGCCGGCTGGAAGACGTTGAGGAGCTTCGCGACGACGGTCGCGACGCCGCGGAAGTGGCCGGGGCGCCGGGCGCCTTCGAGCGGCGCGCTCACGTCGTCCACCGTGATCCAGGTCTGGAATCCCGGCGGGTAGACGTCGCCCGGCGAGGGAGCCCAGACGGCGTCCACGCCGAGCGAGGCGAGGAGCCCGAGATCGGCGTCGAGCGCGCGCGGATAAGCGGCAAAGTCTTCCGCCGGGCCGAACTGGGCCGGGTTGACGAAGATGCTCGCCGCGACGTTTACGTTCTCTCTTCGCGCGCGCGCCACGAGCGACAGATGCCCCGCGTGCAGGGCGCCCATGGTCGGGACGAGGCCGAGCGACCCTTCTCGCGAGGCGCGGAACGCGCGAACGTCGGAAACGGCCGTGAGGACCTTCATGCCGCGACGCGAGGGGCCAGAAGCCGCAGGAGCGTCTCGTTCGCCTGCGTGGGGACGCCGAGGCGCGCTCCTTCGCGCACGACGGCGCCGTTGATCGAGTCGATCTCCGTGGGCGCACCCCTCAGGACGTCCTGGAGCATCGAAGAGTGGTTCGACGCCGTGGTGCGGGCGACACGTCGCGCCTCCGCGGCGGCATCCGGGAAAGGAAGTGCGATTCCTTTCGCGCGCGCGACCTCCCCGACCTCGTTTGCCGCGCACTCGAGGAGCGCAAGGGCTTCGGGGCGCGCGAGAAGCTGGCCGTTCGGAACTCTCAGGATCGCGCTCAAGGCGTTGATGCCCGCATTGGCGGCGAGCTTCCCCCACGCGAGCGAAGCGCCGCGGGCGGGATCGACGGCGCGCGCGTCGAGACCCGCGGAGCGGAAAACCGCGGCGAGGGAATCCGGACCGGCGATGTCCGTGGGTCCGTCGCCCGACGGGCGCACGCGTCCGGGCGCGACCAGCGTCGCCCCCTGCTCCGTCACTCCGAGGAGAGCCCGCGTGCCGAGCTTCTCGGCGTTCCCGAGGCCGTTCTGGAGGGTGAGGACGTGGCCGTTCCGGGCGGTCAGCGCAGGAATCTCGCGCGCCACGCGGTCGGTCTGCCAACTCTTCACGAGGACGAGGACGAGATCCGCGGCCTCGAGCGGAGTCCCGAGGCGCACGGCTTTCGCGGCGAAAGTCTCCTCGGTGTCTGGAGTCTCGAGGACGATGCCGCCGCTCGCGATCGCGGTGATCCCTTCCGTCCAGGTTCCGATGAGCGTCACCTCGGCCACGCGCGCGAGGCGCGCCCCGAAAAAGCAGGCGAGCGCTCCCGTTCCGAGGACGTGCACCCGCATCGTCAGTGCGCCGTCCCGCCGTCCCATTCGCGCGAGATCGCCCGAAAGACGTCCTCATCGAGCGCGTGGGCGTGGGTCGTTTCGGGAAAACGCCCCGTGGAGACGTCTTCGATGTACGCGGCGAACGCCCGCGCCATCTCACCATGCAGATTCGCGTACTGCTTGACGAACTTCGGCGCGAAGCCGTCGGTCAGGCCGAGCAGGTCGTGCGTCACGAGGACCTGGCCGTCGCATGCGGCCCCGGCGCCGATTCCGATCGTGGGAATCGAGAGGCGGCGCGTGATGAGGCCGGCGAGCCGGTCGGGGATCGCTTCGAGGACGAGCGCGTGACAGCCCGCGTCCTCGAGAGCGTGCGCGTCCTCGATGAGGCACCGCGCCGCGGCGGCCGACTTACCCTGAGTTTTGAAGCCGCCGAGCTGGTTCACCTTCTGCGGCGTCAAGCCGATGTGGCCCACGACCGGGATTCCCGCTCCGACGAGGGCCCGAACCGCCGGCACGACCTCGCGGCCGCCTTCCAGCTTCACGGCGTTCATGCCGCCCTCCTTCAGGAATCGGCCGGCGTTTCGCATCGCGTCGCTGACGGAGGCCTGGTACGAGAGAAACGGCATGTCGCCGACGAGATGCGCGACCTTCGCGCCGCGCGCGACGGCGCGGGCGTGATGGAGCATCTCCTCCATCGTCACGGGCAGCGTGTCGTCGTACCCGAGGACGACCATGCCGAGCGAGTCGCCCACGAGGATCGAGTCCACGCCCGCGCGGTCGAGGGCGCGCGCCGTGGGGAAGTCGTACGCGGTGAGCATCGTGATCGGCTCGCCGCGGACCTTCTTCGCCTGGAGCGTGTGAAGCGTGATTTTCCGCTGGGGGGAGGGAGATATCGTGGACATGGCTATCTTCTCCGTGAAAGTAAGACGCCTTTCGAAAAGAACGAGCGGTCGACGCGTCCGGGTCG
>CALAQS010000264.1 GCA_937888435.1 uncultured Acidobacteriota bacterium | reverse complement strand
CCGATGGCGGTGATGAATCTCGTCTCGTCGACGATCAACCAGTGGTCTATCCTCTCGGCGCTCATTCCGGTCATCTACTCGATCTCGAAGGGAACCCCGTCGGCCATCGCCTTCGATCAGCACCAGCGCCTGGAGATCCTCCTGACGATCCTCCAGAGCTTTCTCGGCTGGCTGCTCCTCGTGAACCTTGACTTGCGCGCATTCGAGGCCGCGACCCTCTTCGTCTTTTGGTTGATTCAGTTCGCCGTTCCCTCGATGCGCGGACCGATGATCGGCGTCTATGCGGGCTGGTGTGGCGTGGAGATCGCCATGATTGCGATGGGTAAGCGGCAGCCGCGCGCCTTTCGGGCCGCCTGGAATACTCTGAGGCGCCGGTGAGATTCGCGTCCCGCGCTTCCCGTGTCGCCGGTTCGGCGACGTTCGCCGTCATGAAGGCCGCGGCGGCGCTGCGCGCCACGGGAATCGACGTCGTGGACTTCGGCCCGGGGGAGCCCGACTTCCCGACGCCGGCGTTCGTGAAACACGCCGCGATCGACGCGATCGAATCGGACCTGACGAAATACACGGACGCCTCGGGAACCCCGGAGCTGCGCGAGGCGATCGCGGCGCAGTACCGGGCGGAGTGGGACGCGCCGTACACGGCCGCGGAGGTCGTCGTGACGGCCGGCGGCAAGCAGGCGCTGCACACGGCCTGCCTCGCGCTCTTCGAGGAGGGCGACGACGTCCTCGTGCCGGTGCCGTACTGGGTGTCCTTTCCCGAGATGGTGACGCTCGCGGGCGCGCGATCCGTGTTCGTGCCCATCCCCGCCGGCGCCGGCTTCCGTCTGAGCGCGGCCGACGTGGCCCGCGCCGCGACTCCCGCGACGCGGGGGCTCATCGTGAACACGCCGAACAATCCGACGGGCGCCGTCATGGAGCCCTCGGAGATCGAGGCCGTCGTCCGGCTCGCGGCCTCGCGCGGCTGGACGGTGCTCTTCGACGAGTGCTATGACCGCTTCGTTTTCGAAGGGAGGCATTTCTCCGCGGCGGCGCTGGCCAGGGAATTCCCCGAGACGATCCTCCTGGCGGGGACGCTCTCGAAGACATACGCGATGACGGGCTGGCGAGTCGGCTTCGCGCTCGGTCCTAAAGCCCTCATCGATCTCATGGGCCGCGTCGTGGGCCATGCCACGTCGAACGTCTGCTCGATCACGCAGCAGGCGGCCCTCGCGGCGCTGACGAGGCCCGATGAGGCGCGGCCCGCCGTGGAAGGCATGCTGGCCGAGTACGCGCGCCGGAGAGAGTTCCTCATTCCGGCGCTGAACGCCCTCCCGGGCGTCACGTGCACGGCTCCGGGAGGCGCGTTCTACGCGTTTCCGGACGTCTCGGCGCATTACGGGAGAAAAATCGGCGGACACGCGGTCACGGGCTCTCAGAGCTTCGCGAAGGCGCTTCTCGAGACCGTCGCCGTGGCCGTGACCCCGGGCCTCGCCTTCGGCGAGGACCGCTGTGTGCGGATCTCGTTCGCCACGTCCCGGGCGCGCATCGAGGAGGGCGTCGCCCGGCTCGCGCGGGCGCTCGCGCTCTAGCGGTAGCGCACGTCGGACGGCGTGGCCGGCTCGGGAGGCGGTTCGAGGATCACGCGGTTGCGGCCGGCTTTCTTGGCGGCATAGAGAGCGGCGTCCGCACGGGCGACGAGCGATTCGAACGAGGTCCTTTCGAAGCGGCCCTGATGGATCGCGATGCCGGCGGAGATCGTGACGCCGAGCGGGATCCGCGGAGGCCCGAGGGACGCGACGGCCGCCCGGATGCGCTCCACCGCGTGCGCGGAGGCCTCGGCGTCCGCCTCCACGAGGAGCACGATGAATTCCTCGCCGCCATATCGGCCCGCGGCGTCGATGCCACGAACAGTTCGCGCGACGGCGCGCGCGACGGCCGTCAATGCGGCGTCTCCGGCGAGGTGCCCGAAGCGGTCGTTGAAGGTCTTGAAGTGATCGACGTCGAGCATCGCAACCGCAAGGCTTCTGCCCGTGCGGGCCGCGCGGGCGAGCTCGGCCAGGGCACGCTCCTCGAAGGCGGTGCGGTTCAGGAGGCCGGTCAGCGGGTCCGTAGTGGCGCGCGTGAAGAGGCGCCTCTCCTGCTCGGCCACGCGCGGGAGAAGGAGCGCCGTGAAGAGAACGAAGCCGGCGCCGAGCGGTGAAACGAGGGGCGCGGCGACGAGGACCTGCCGCCGGGCGGCGAGCTCGGCGAGAGCTGCGAGCACGAGCACGCTGGAAGCGGCGAACAGAAACGCACGCGTTCGCCGGCCGCCGCGCGCGAGGTCCAAAAGAAACACGGCGGCCACGATCGGGAGGGCCACGGCGAGGCCGGTCTCGACCCGGTGGCGCGTGAGAGCCTCGAAGAGGAACGGGGCACCGAGAAACGCCGCGACTCCGAGCGCGAGCGCCGCGTAGAGCGCGAGGCGCAGCCGTGCGCGCGCCGCGCCGAGCAGGGTGAGTGCGAGGAGCCCGAACGACGCGGCGGTCAGCGCGAAGAGGAGCGTTAAGACGTGCGCCTTCGAGAGCCACATCGCGCCGGGCTCACTTCAGCCAGCGGTCGAACCAGCCGAGCACCCGGACGACGCGGTCTTTCTTGCTCTCCTCGCGGAAGAAGCCGTGACCCTCGTCGGGATAGATGACGAGCTGCGTCGGCACGCCGAGCGTCTTCAGGGCATGCCAGAACTCGTAGCCCTGCGGGGCCGGCACTTCGGCGTCGCGTTCGCCGTGGAGGACCAGCGCCGGCGTCTTCGCGTCCTTGATGAACGTGAGGGGTGAGCTCTTCGCGTAGACCGCCGGGTCGTCGTACACCGAGGCGCCGAAGTAGGGGAGCATCCAGCCGTCGATGCGGTTCTGGCCGTAATAGCTCTGCCAGTTCACGATGCCCGCGCCCGCGGCCACGGCGGCGAAGCGGTTCGTCTGCGTGACGGCCCACATCGCCATGTAGCCCCCGTAGCTCCAGCCGAAGAGGCCGACGCGCTTCGGGTCGACCGGGCGCGTCCTCAGGACCTCGTCGAGGCCGGCGAGGATGTCGCGCAGGTCGCCTCCTCCGAAGTCCTTCACGTTCGCGGCCGTGAAGGCTTCGCCCTGTCCGAAGCTGCCGCGCGGATTCGGCAGGAACACGAAATATCCCCGCGCGAGGAGCGCGCCGAGGAGCGGCGAGGGCCACGCGTTGCGGTGAGCGGAGGCGGGACCTCCGTGCACGAGGACCGCGAGCGGGTACTTTTCCCGCGCGTCGACGCGCGCGGGCGGCAGGAGCCAGCCCTGGACCGGCTGGCCGTCGCTCCTGACGCGCACGCTCGCGGCGGCCCCCCATTCGGGTTTCAGCCCCTGGTTTTCGTCCGTGAGGCGGGTCCACGCTCCGATCGGGCCCGCCCAGACTTCGGGCGGGGAGTCGAACGACTCGCGGACCACGGCCGAGACCGCGCCGTCCCGAGCGAGGGCGAGGCCGAGACCCCGGCCGGGCGAGAGCGTCTCGTTTCCCGAGAAGAGCGTGCGGGCCGTGCCGGTCAGTGGATCGAGCGCCACGACGGCGGTGGCCTCGCCGGCGAGCTCGGTCACGAGCAGCCGGGACGCGGACGGCCAAGCCAGGGAACCCGCGGAGCTGCGGCGCCCGGGGGTCAGATTCCGCGGCGCGCCCCCGGCGGCCGGCACCACGAAGACGTCGCCCCCCGTCGCACCGTGATCGCTCATGAGACCGTGAATGACCGCCACGGTCGAGCCGTCGGGCGAGAAGACGGGATTCGCGATCTGGAGGGGTGGCTTCCACAGGAGGCGCGCCTCTCCCGAGGCCGCGTCCACCGCGAGGAGCTCGGCGCGCCACCAGTTGTCGTCGCCCGAGCCCCTCGCCGCGACGGCCGCGAACGAATGGCCGTCCGTCGACCAGGCATACTCGTAGACGTAGAGGTCGGGCGCCGACACGAAGCGCAGAGCCTTCGTCTCCACCTCCACCACGGCGATGCGCTGCTCGTCGATCCGGTCTTCGACGACACCCGCGTCGCGGGCCGCGGGGCCCACCGGCCCCGGCTCCTTCGAGGGGTTCTCGATGACGAGCGCCGCGAGGGACCGGCCGTCGCGGGACCAGAGCGGCTCTTGGAACGTGCCCCTGAGCTTGGTGAGCCGCGACGCATGGCCGCCCGAAACCGGTGCCGTCCAGAGGGCCGCTCCGCCCGCATGGGAGACGAACGCAAGGGTCTTCCCGTCGGGCGAAAAGGCGACGTTCCCTTCGCGGATGGGCGAGCCGTCGAGCGACGCCGTGATCCGGACGGCCGGGGCGCCCGGTCGTGCTTCCTGTACGAGGATGCGCGACGCCCGCGGAGTCTTCTCGTCATGGACCGGCTCCACGCGTGCGACGAGCGAGCCATCCGGAGAGATCGCGACGCCGAGAATCTCCCGGGCCTTCGTCAGGCGCGCATAGAGGGCGTCGAACGGCTCCTCGGCCCCGGCGGCCGCGGAGCGGGCGACCAGGAGACACGAGAGCACGGCGAAGGCCGGGACGAGACGTCGCATCGATCCTCCT
>CALAQS010000263.1 GCA_937888435.1 uncultured Acidobacteriota bacterium | reverse complement strand
AGAATCTCGGAAGGATCCTCCGTGACGGTGAGGTCCTGCTGGATCCGCGAGTATCCGGCGCGGGCGCCGAAGGGCCCGAACCCCTTCGCGGCGACTTGAACGTCGTACACGTCCTCGATGCGGTCGACGGAGGTCTGGGCGTTGAGGATGGTCTGGATGTCCGCGAGCGTGACGCCGGTGTAGCCGGTCGTCCCCGTGAACAGGCTGCTCACGAGGTCCTGGCCGTCCCAGGTCGCATGGCGGCGAACGAAGCCGCCCGTCACGTCGATGCCGTCGAGAACGTGCCACTCGACGCGCCCTCCCACGCGCCACATCGTGTTCTGGACGCGTGACGAAGAGTTATCGGCCAGGCCGGTGAAGAACCGGGCCAGCGGAAACGACACGAGCGAGCCGTTGAGATTCTCCTGGTCCGTGCTGTCCGCGCTCGCGCTCGCGCGGACGTAGAAGGCCATGAGCTGGAGGGCGTCGGTCGCGAAGCCGCGCAGGAAAAACGACGACGTCGGTGTGTTCACGTCGGTCACGCTCGAGCGCGCGAAGGAGGAGAGGTCCAGGTTGTTGCCGAGAACCGTACCCGTGTTATTGCCCGCGCCCGCGCCCGGAACGAGGCTGTCCTTCTCGATCTCGTGGTCGCGGCGCCAGCCCTGGAGGAACTCGCCCGAGAACGCTCCGGCATGGAAACCGGCGCCGACGCGGAACTCCTGGTCGTGGACCGTGAGGTCCTGGGCGAGGCGGAACTCGTCCTGACCCACGAACGCCGTCGTGTAGCCCGGCCCGGTGAGGGCGTTGGAGGTGTATCCGAGGAGAGGCGTGACGACGGCGCCGGGCAGGAGCTCGAGGTTGACGTCGACCATGTTGCGCGTGCGGTCCCACGTCTGCTGGCCGGTCAGCGCGCCGAGGGGGTTCGCGAAGCCGGCGAGCGCGCTGAACTGGTCGAGGTGGCGGTACGAGAGCCGGAGGCGGTACGCGCCGGTGAGGCCCGCGTCGACGCTCAGGGAGCCGGCAGGGCCGGCCCCGAGGTCGGAGCCGTCGATCCGCAGGTGGTCGAGAATCGGAAAGCCGTCCGTTTTGCCGTCGGTTCCGAGGTGGACGCCGCGCACGAGAAAGCCTTCGCGCTCGTTGATCTGCGAACGGTAGGACTCTTCGCTGCCACTGACGTCGAGGAAGCGGTAGCCGACCTCGATGTCGAACGGAATCGCCTGGGCACGGGCGACGCCGGCCGAAACGAGAGTCGAGGCGAGCGCGGCGACGAGGAAGGCGGAGCGGAATGTTCGCATCGGCCTGTCCTTACTTCAGGAGCTGCGGCGAGCGCTGAGAACCGTGCACGGCGACGTGGCACGTCGTGCAGTTCTGATAGCGCGGCAGCGAGATGTTGTGGAAAGAAGGCGGCTGCGAGCCCAGGGTCCCCGTCGAGAGCGTCGAGTGACACTCGAGACACTGCGCGGCGATCGTCGCTCTCTGCAGCTGGTGGGGATACGAGGAGCCATGTGGAACGTGGCAGCTCGTGCAGTCGCCGGCGACGCCGTTGACGTGCGTGAAGATGAACGGACCGCGCACCTCCGCGTGGCAGGAGACGCAGCCGGGCTCGCCGGCTCTCGTCTCTCTCACCGCGTGCTTGGCCGAGCGGCCGTGCGGGTCGTGGCAGGACACGCAGGAAAGCGCGCCCTCTTTCAGCCTGTGCGCGTACGGGAACGTCCGGAAGGACGAGGCCGCGTCCTGATGGCAGGTCGCGCACAGCTTCGTCGGCTCGGACACGAGCAGGCTGGCCTGCTTCGGGTCGGACTTGTGGATGGCATGGCAGGAGAGGCAGTTGACCGCCTCGGACGACGCGTGCACGCCCGTCTTGAAGGACGAGCGCTCGGCGGACTGCTTGTGGCAGGTCGCGCATACCGCGGCGCCGGAACGGCCCCGAAGGCTCACGATGAGGGTCTTGTCCCCCTCGGCCTCCATGTGCTTCGTCCCGTCGCCGTGGCAGGTGGCGCAGACCGCGTTGCCACCCGCGCCGCCGTGGGCGGCGCGGTAGCCGCGCATGTGGGGATTACCCTCGAAGAACTTGGCCTCGTCGTGGCAGTCGGCGCACGCGGGGCCGGCCTCCACCTT
Organism: uncultured Acidobacteriota bacterium; assembly: GCA_937888435.1. Classification (GTDB taxonomy): domain Bacteria; phylum Acidobacteriota; class Thermoanaerobaculia; order UBA5066; family UBA5066; genus Fen-183. The sequence continues at coordinate 426 of CALAQS010000263.1, read as the reverse complement.
CGCGGGAGCCGGACTGGCTGGAGCCTGGGCCACCGCGGCCCCCGCCGTGAGTACGGCGAGGGCAGCGGCGGCGTAAGCCCCGTGCGAGAGGTGTTTCACGGCCTTTACTCGTCAGCGCGCGTGGACGACGTCGACAGCGTATGTGGTACCGGCCCCGTGGCAGGTCCCGCAGGCCTCGGCCGGGACCGTCGGGGAGCCCGGGAAGTACGCCGTGTTGATGAAGACGTGTGCGGCAACGTCGCGGCTGTCGTGGCAGCCCGTGCAGGCCGACGTGGCCGAGCCGCGCGGCGAGAAGAAGTCGCGCTGTGTGATGACGGGCTGGTTCGTGATCGGGAGCGGCAGCGTGTACGTCGCGGCCGACGCGTGGCAGGCGAGGCAGTCCCGGCGGTCGCCGGGGTATGTCACGTCGTTAAAGGTCGTCACGGC
>CALAQS010000262.1 GCA_937888435.1 uncultured Acidobacteriota bacterium | reverse complement strand
GAAGGAAAACCGAGGCATAACGCCGGTTTCACGGGCGACAACCCCCGGCAATTCCCATTGCGCCCCTACAGCTCCCGCGATTTCATGCAGTTTGAGGCGAATCATGGAGTCGTAGGCCGAAGCCGTACCGCCTTCACATCGCCTCCGTGACTCTGGTCTCTCCGCGCCACAGCGCCCGGCAATTCCCATTGCGCCCCTACGCCGAGCAGCAGAAATGAAGGGGTGTCCGGGTCTCCCTGGATAACTACAGCGAATCCTTGACGATCTTCAGGATTCGCGCCCCGTACTTCTCGAGGCGGAACGGGCCGATTCCGCCGACCTCGAGCAATTCCACGCCGTCGCGCGGCTTCTTCGCCGCGAGGTCGAGCAGTGTGAGATTGCTCAGGATCCGGAAGGCCGGCACCTGCTGGCGGCGAGCCTCCTCGAGCCGCCAGCGGCGGAGCGCCTCGACGAGTGTGGTCGAGGCCGCTTTGGCGAGCGACGCTCGCTTTGAGCCCTTTACGAGTTTAGGCAGCGCCTTCTTCCCGCGCTTTCGCTTGCTGACGGAAAGCGGCGCCACGGGGATGCGCGCCTCGATCACCGCGTCGGGCCGGCGCCCCGTCCCTGTCAGATACGCGCGGCGGAAGCGGATCGCCTGGCCGTCCTTCTCGAACTGGTCGTCGTCGATCGTGACCAGGCCTCCGCGCGCCAGCCCGCCGAGGAGCTCCTCAAAGTGTCGCCGCTCCATGGCGGGGAACTGCTCCACCACCTCACGGTGCAGCTGCCCGGTGGCCTGCCCGTCCCGCCTGCGGAGTAGCTCGAGCGCGCGCCTCAGTGCGGCTTCCTCCATCGCAGTCGGCGCGCGCAGCGTCGTTGCGACACCTCCCGAGGGGGCGCACGAATCGCAGAGGCCGCATCGCGCGCCCGAGTCCTCCTGGTCGCCGAAGTGCCTCACGAGCTGGAGCATCCGGCACGCCGAGCCCTCCGCGAAGCGGCGCATCAGATCGAGCTGGGTCTTGCGATGCTCGCGCTGCTCCTCGTACGGTCGCTTCCAGCCCTCGATTCCGCGCGATGCCTCGCCGTCGGGCGTGACGATCGCTCCGCCAAAGCTCCAGAGCTTCTCGAGCGCCTTCTCGAACAGCTCGGGGACGAGAGACACGGCGTTGCGCAGATCGTCCGACGCAATCGGCTCCGGCTTCAGCGCGCGAAACACCTTCTCGAGGACCTGAGTCTCCGGATAGTCGCGCGCCAGGAAGAACTCGTGCGTCCGCATGTCGCCGTACGAGTGGAGGAGAATCGCCCGCGACGGGAGGCCGTCCCGTCCTGCGCGCCCGATCTCTTGGTAGTACCCCTCGACGCTGGCGGGAAGCCCGGTGTGGATGACGGTCCTCACATTCGCCTTGTCGATCCCCATCCCGAACGCGATCGTCGCCACGATGACCTCGGCGCGTCCTTCCAGGAAGCGCCGCTGCACGTCGTCCCGCTGCCGCGCCGTCATTCCCGCGTGGTATGCAACCGCCTTCAGCTTGCTCTGGAGCTCCTCGGCAAGCGACGTCGCCTCGCGCCGGCTTGGCGTGTAGACGATGGCGGGGCGGTGCGCCGGGTCGGCGAGCACGTCACGCACCAGCTCGGCGCGCCGGCTCGGGGGCGCCTCGGCCACCTCCACCGCGATGTTCGTCCGCCTGAAGCCGTGGATGAAGCGGCCGCCCCCTGTTAGCCCCAGCTGCTGGGCGATGTCGTCCTGCACGCGGGGCGTGGCGGTAGCCGTGAGGGCGATGACCGGCGCGGGGCGTAGCAAAGGGAGTCGTCCGCCCAGCAGCCGGTAGTCGGGTCTGAAATCGTGCCCCCAGTGGGAGATGCAATGCGCCTCGTCCACCGCCACGAGTGCCGGCGTCCGCTTGGCGAGCATCTCGGAAAAGCCGGGTACCGAGAGCCGCTCGGGCGCGATGAAAAGGAAGTCGAGCTTGCCGTCGAGGTAGTCGCGGCAGACCTGGCGCGAGGCGAGACGGTCGATGCCGGAGTGGATCCGCTCGGCGACGAGCCCGAGCGCGCGGAGCTTGGCGACCTGGTCCTCCATCAAGGCGATCAGCGGCGAGATGACGAGCGTGGTGCCGGCCCGGGCCAGCCCGGGGAGCTGATAGCAGAGCGACTTGCCCGCACCCGTCGGCATCACGAGGAGAGCGTCGCGCCCCTCCGTCACGGCCCGGCAGACGGCCTCCTGGAAGGGGCGGAATGCGTCGTGCCCGAAGACGCGCTTCAGGAGCGGGCCGAGCTGGGAGCCGGCGACCGCCTCGCGCTGCGGCCGCGCAGGGACGATCGCATCGGCGTGGGGACGCGTCGGTGCATTGCCATTCCGAAGAGGGACATTCGGAAGAGGGGTATTCGCAGCACGGGAAATCGAAGCGCTCGAATGCGCCCCAACGGCGCCCTTCGGCGCCCCCCGCATCGTTTCTCCGACGATCTCGCGCACGTAGTTTTCGATCCCGATCATGAACGCGTCCAGCTGTTCCTCGCCCCGCTGGATGCGCGCCAGCTCGGCCTCCCAGCGCCCCGTCAGCGCCGGGCTCTTCACCGAGGGGTGAACGAGCGCGATCAGCCGGATTCCCCTCTCGGTGGCCACGAGGACCTTGCCATCCCTCTCGAGGTAGGCCCGCGACAGCAGGTTCTCGAGGATGTCGGCCCTCGTCGCCGGGGTACCGAGGCCGTTCTCCTTCATGGCCTCGGCGAGCTCTTTCTCGTCGAGCGTCTTGCCGGCCGTCTCCATGGCGGTCAAAAGCGTGGCATCGGTGAAGCGTTTCGGCGGCCGCGTCTTCCGCTCGACCGACTCGGCCGCAACCATGCGCTGCGGCTGCCCGGCGGCCAGGCCCGGCGGCAGCGTGGGCTCGGCGTCGTCCTCCTCGCCCGCCTTCCGGCGCCGCGGCGGATCAGGCTCCACCGCCTTCCACCCGATCTGCCGCACCATCGTGCCGCTCGAGCGATACCGGTCGAGGAAGCCGGGAGAGGTGATCGAGGTGATGACGGTGGTCGTCGCCGCCACGTGCTCCGGGTGCCAGGCCGCGATCAGGCGCCGGACGATCAGGTCGTAGAGCGCCTGCTCGTCGCGGTCCAGGTCCTTCGGAGAGGTCGGGGTCGGAATGATCGCGTGGTGGTCGCTCACCTTCGCGTCGTCCACGAAGCGGCTCCCGAGCGGCCTCTCGAGAGCGTCCTGTGCAAAGTGCGATCCGTACGCAGGCGCGAGGGCGCGCAGCAGGCGGGGGAGGGTCTGGGCGACGTCCCGCGACAGGTGACGGCTGTCGGTGCGGGGGTATGTGATGGCCTTTTTCGCCTCGTATAGGCGCTGGGCGACGTCGAGCGTCTTTTTCGCGCTGAAGCTGAACAGCCGGTTCGCCTGCCGCTGCAGCTCCGTGAGGTCGAAGAGGAGTGGGGGCGGAATCCGTCGCGATTGCGAAGTCGCCGACTCGATGGCGGCGGTGCCGGCCTGGGCGCGTGCGACCACACGCCGGGCCTCGTCGCCGTCCTTCGGGAGCCGCTTGCCGCCGTCGTCTCGGGTCTCTTTCGCGGCCGGATCGAAGAAGGTGCCGCGATAGCGTCCCGTCTCTCCCTCGAACGTGGCGACAACCTCGAAATACTCCTCGGACACGAACGCCCGGATCAGGAGCTCGCGCTCGACCACCATGGCCAGGGTGGGGGTCTGGACGCGCCCCACGGTCACCATCTCGTCGCTCACGAGCGTGAAGGCGCGCGAGAAGTTCATCCCGACCAGCCAGTCGGCCCGGCTCCGGCCGCGGGCCGCGTCCGCCAGACGGTCGTACTCGCGCGCGGGGCGGAGGCGCGCGAGCCCGTCCCGGATCGCGTCGGGGGTCAGGGACGAGATCCAGAGGCGCTTCACGGGCTTCGTGCAGCCCGCCGCCTCGTAGAGTTGCCGGAAGATCAGCTCCCCCTCGCGCCCCGCGTCGGTCGCGCAGACGATCTCGGTCACCCGAGGGTCGGTAATGACCGTGCGTACGGCCTCGAACTGCTCCTTCACGCGTTGGGTGATGACCAGGGGCCAGGCGCTCGGCAGCATCGGGAGTTGCTCGCGCCGCCAGCTCTTCCACTCGGGCCGGATCTCGTGAGGCTGAGGCAGCGCCACGAGGTGGCCGATGGCCCAGGTCACGACGTGCCCCTCTCCAACGAGGCAACCAACTCCCTTGCGCGTGGCGCCGAGCACCGCCGCGAGGTCGCGGGCAACCGAGGGCTTTTCGGCGACAACGGCGACGAGGCCGGCGGAATCGGGTTTCTCGGGCATCGAGGGATTCGGAGTATCAGCCCGACGGGCACCATTGCCGGATCCCGAAGCGCGACGTCATCTCCACCACGCAGGTCCTCCTCCAGACAGGCCGCCTTAAGATCGCGAGATCGCTCCCTCACGCGGCTCTTTTGGCCCGGGAACTCGTCACTTTCCGCTTCAAAGTGACGTCTAAGGGCCCTGAATGACGCCCTGGACTGGCGCGAAGGACCCGACGATGATTTCGTCCTGGCGCTCGCGATCGCAGCGTGGCAGGCCGAAAAGAACCCTGGTCTCGGCTTCTCGTGCGGGTACGGCGTGTCGGAGTTCGGAGCAGGGAGGGCCTTCTAGCATTGGTCCGGATGCGTGTGGACGGGTAACGGCGAGAGTTGCGCGTCGCTCCCGGAGCCGCCCACGCCGCGCGACGTTGGCCCACGTGGCGCGATGGAAGCGAAGGGAGTTTGTTGGCACGAGGGTTTGTTGGCGCGGGTCCTGGTGCGAACCCAGTCGAAAGCCAACAAACTCCGAGTGACCGCGGTAAGTGACTCGCGTTCAATCGGTTCGGCGACAGCGTTTCGTGGCGACGTGGACTGACTACGGGCGACCAGAAGGCCGAAAGTGACCCCCAGAAGTTGCCAACAAACTGATTATCGAAACCTCCGCCGATCGTCCGATGGGGTCGAAATCCCGACTAGCGCCCTTCCCATAATCTAGCTCGAGATCGCCGTTTCTGGGTCGGCCCCTATACCTTTGAGGGTGGCGCCGATGCGGCCTGGCTAGGGCCCGTCAGTCTGACAAATGACACGTTATCGGACCGTGTGCGAGAAAAGAGGCGCAAGTGGCATAGTGATGGGCGGTGATCAGTCGCTCGCTCCTTCGCTCGCCTCACAGCCGATCGGCGTGGGACCGGGCCGCCTAAACCACCGATGTGTCGAATGAACAACCTCATTTAGCCTGGACATCTAGAGGAGGCGCGTCGATGGGCAATCTCGGAATGCCGGAACTCATGATGATCATGTTTCTGGCGCTTCTCCTCTTCGGTCCCAAGAAACTTCCCGAGATAGGGAAGCAGGTCGGCAAGGCGCTCGGTGAGTTCAAGCGGGCGTCCCACGACCTTAAGCGCTCGATCGAGGACGAGATGGAGAAGGCGAACATCAGCGCCGATCTCATGCCGAAGGACGACCCGCCGAAGACGGATCAGAAGCCCGCGGCGCCGGCCCTCGCTCCCGTGCTCGCCGAGGGCGCCGTCTCCCAGGAAAAGAGCGCTTCGGAAAAGCCCGTCGAGGCGACCAAACCCTCATGACGAATTCACTGTGGCCGAGGAGGTCCAGGGCGAGGACATCGTAGTTTTTCTTGTCGGGACTACTGGCTGCCTGAGACCCGCCGAGAAAGAGACAGAGTGACTACGGTCTCTACGCGCCACAGCCGCACAACTTCCGTCCAGCTGTAGGGCGTGCAACGGGAATTGCAGCCCGTCCTGGCGCCTGGAGAAGAGCGCATGAAGGGCTCCCGTCCGTCCAGAATGCCTGTCTACGGGGCTGGATTGCGACGGAAACTGAGGACGCGACCGTGGTTTCCATGCGCCACAGCGCCCCGGCAATTCCCATTGCACCCCTACAGAGAGCGGCTTCGGGGCTAAAGAAGGCTCCTCGTGCGTCGCTCACCGTTCTCTGTTTCGACGGCAGAGGACCCGCCCGCTTCGAGGCCCCGCGCGCAAACCCTTCTGACCACACGCCCTTTAGACGCGAAACCCCGCGAGGAATCTCGCGGGGCATCTGTTAACCGCGAAGGCTTCTGAAGTTCGCGGGGAAGAAGTCTGGCTCCGCACTCGGTCGGCTGCGCGAACCGCGTTCTCTGCTTTGAGAACAGAGATTCAACTCGTTCTCAGGCCGGAAGACTCTTGGACGCCTCCGCATCCGGTACAGCGGCCTTCGGGTCGAGGTGCCCTGCTTCGTACTCCTCGGCCTCGATCCTCGCCACGTCCGCCAGGACGGCCATGGCTCGAGTCAGGTCGAGTTCTCGCTCCCACCTCGCGACGGCCACCGTTGCCACGCCGTTTCCGATCAGATTCGTGATCGCGCGGGCCTCGGACATGAACCTGTCAATCCCGAGGAGGAGCGTCAGTCCCGCGATCGGGATGTTCCCGACGGCGGAGAGGG
>CALAQS010000261.1 GCA_937888435.1 uncultured Acidobacteriota bacterium | reverse complement strand
TCGCGCGGCGCGACGTCCGGAAGGTCGAGGAGAACCGGCACGATCGGCAGGTCGCCCGGATCCCAGTCCACGAGCGCGGCCACGGCCGGCGCGAGGCGCTCGGAGAGCGGCCAGCTCTTCGCCGACTTCCGCGCGAGCCGCGCCGTCGCGGCGAGGTCGGCCGGAGCATCTGCGTCGTCGCCGAAGAGCTCGGACACCGCCGCGCCGCTCCTTCGCCGCGCGAGCGCGATCGCGTACTCCGTCCAGTTCGGCAGCGGCACGCCGAGGCGCTCTTCCTCGAACAGGCGCAGGACCTCCATGAAGCGGTCGCCGGCGCGGGCCACCTGCCGGCGCGCGTCGGGCGCTTCCGCGCTTTCCGGCACGGAGAGCGCGAGAGCGGCCGCGTGATGCCGTTCCACGAGATCGTGAAAGCGCGTCCAGTTCATCTGGACGTGGAAGCCCGTCCGGCGCGGGCCTTCGGGCCCCGCCGCCGCGAGCACGCGCAGCGCACCGTCGCGCGCGAGAGCACCCGGCGTCCAGCAGCCCGCCGAAAGAAGCACGACGGCGCCGAGCGCGAGGTCGGCGGCACGGACGGACCGGAGGGCCTCTCGCGCGCCGGCCCCCGAAGCGGAGCGATCCACGAGGCGCTCGGCTGAGAGCAGGCGCGCGCCCGTCCTCGCGAGGAGGCGCACGCCTTCGGCGCGGTCGGGACCTCCGCGGAAAACCTCTTCGTAAGGCGGAAGGAGGTCGGGCCGGCCGTAAACGACGCGTCGGGCTGCGACGAGCTCCATGTTCCAGAACGTCGGAGGCAGGAGGCGCAGGCCCCGCCGCGCGACCGCCGACACGGACGCCTCCACGCGACGGCTTTTCGCCGTCTCGGCGGCGGCTCGCCCGAGGTGCTTGGAGAGCGCCGGGACGTCCCGGACGGGCGCATCGAGCACGGCGAGAAGCTCGAACGGATCGCCCGGACGCCCCGTCCCGTCGCGGGCGACGATCGTCGCGCCTTCCCCGAGCCCGAGCGCGCCGCCGAGCGCCGCGCCCGCCCAGGCGTCGCCGGCAGCGTCCGTCAGCGCCGAGACGAGCGCGCGCACCATCTCGGCCGCCCGCGCTTCGGCGCCGGCGTCCCGCGCCCGCGTGAAGGGCCGGAGAGCTTCGCCCGTGTCGATCGCCACGACGTTCGGAGAGAATAGCCGAATGCCGCCCTCCTCCGTCCTGCGCGCAACACTCGAGTACGACGGCGGACGCTACCGTGGCTGGCAGGCACAGGTGAACGCGCGCACGGTTCAGGGCGAGCTCGTGCGCGCGTGCCGCGAAGCGCTCGGTGTGGACGTGAAGGTCAACGGTGCGGGTCGCACGGACGCCGGCGTCCACGCGTTCGCGCAGGTCGCCTCGCTGCATGGAGCGAGCGTCGTGGCCGCCGACCTCGGCAAGCTCCGCCAGGATCTCAACGACCGGCTTCCGCCCGACATCCACGTGTTGCGGCTCGACGTCGCGCCGCCCTCGTTCCACGCGCGCCATTCCGCCGGTGAGCGCATCTACCGGTACCGGATCTCGCGGCGGCGCACCGCGTTCGGCAAGCGGTACGTCTACTGGGTGAAAGACCGCCTCGACGCCTCTCTCATGCAGGCGGCCGCGGATCTTTTCGTGGGCCGCCATGACTTCGGAAGCTTCTGCGAAAACGCCGAGGGCCACGACTCGACGCTCGTGGAGGTCGCGTTCGCGCGCGTAACGACGCCGCCCGAAGCGCCCGACCTCATCCTCTTCCGCATCGGCGCCTCGCACTTCCTGTGGAAGATGGTCCGCCGCCTCGCGGGAACGCTCCTCGAGGCCGGCCGGGGCCGTCTTCACGTCGCGGACGTCCGCGCGCTCCTCACGGCGCGTTCGGGGGTGCCGGCGAAGTGGACGGCCCCGCCTTCGGGCCTCTTTCTGGAATCCGTCACGTACGCGGGCGATCCGCCCCCTCCAGCGATCGATCCCTTCCGGCCCGGGTTTTGACGAGGAATAAAGAAGAGGAAGATTTTCTTAGAAGGGTATAAGGAGAACCCCTTGAGATTCCCAGCTCTCGTCGCCGCGGTCGCCGCTGCACTCATAGCCTCGCCGGCCGCTCGGACCGACGCCCAACCCTCTTCCCCTTCTCAGCAGCCCCCGGCTCCCGCTGCCGTCCACATTCCGTTCATCGAAGGCAAGCCCTTCGCCGAGGTCCTGAGGCGCGCGAAGGCGGAAGGCAAGGCCGTCATGCTCGACGTCGTCGCGGCGTGGTGCGGGCCGTGCAAGATCATGGACAAGACGACGTTTTCCGACCCGGCCGTCGTCGAATGGGCGAAGAGGACCGTCATCCCCGCGCGCGTCGATGCGGAGAAGGGCGAGGGGCGGCGGATCGCGGCGCGTTATGCGACCTATTCGTTTCCCACCGTGCTTTTCCTCGACGCGGACGGAAACGAGATCGACCGCCTCGTGGGCGGCTATCAGGCAGGCGATTTCCAGCACGGTGCCGACGCCGTGCTCAACGGACGGACGCCGCTCCTGAAAGGCGTCGCGAAGCTGAAGTCATCGTGGAACGCCGACGAGGCGCTCCTGGTCGCGAATGCACTCGCCCTGCGGGGCGACCTCCCGCGACTGCGGCCCCTCGCACTTCGCATCGTGAGCGAGGAAGGCGATCTGAGCCGGCCGGAAGTCTTCCAGCTCTTCCTGCAGCTCGTGGCCATCGAGACGCTGCAGAACGACCAGTCCTCCGAGACGGCCGATCTCATCGCGACCTTTCTTCCCCGGCTCGGGACGGACCCGCGGCGCGGCTTCTTCGCGGCGGCGCTCGTGACCGGCCTCGGGAAGCGGGGCGACGTCGCGTCGGCACGCGCCGTGACTCAGGAGACGCTTGCCGCCCTCGGCGAGTCCACGGCGTACTCGGCCGACGCCGTCGCGGCGCTCGGCGGCTCCGAGCGCCAGGCCGGCAACGGCCCGGAGGCGCTCGCCGCTTTTCGGCGTGCCGCCTCGCTCGCCGAGAAAAACGGCGCCGCCGAGGGGACGCGCGTCGAGCGGCAGCTCGACCTCGCCGAAGCGCTCGCCTCGAGCGGAAAGACGGGCGAAGCGAAGAAGGCCTATCTCAAGGCGATCGCGATCGGACCTCTCGACACGCAGCTCTCCGCACGAGCGGCCCGCGTTGCGCTCGCCGTGAAAGAGTCCGCCGAGGCCGTCAAGCACGCGCGCCGCGCCGTCGAGCTCTCGAACGGCGAGGACGCGGCCGCGCAGGCCGCGCTCGCGGCGGCGCTTCGGGCGACGGGCGACCGCACCGGCGCCGCGGCGGCGCTGAAAAGGGCCTCGGAGATCGATCCCCGAAACGCCGAGTACCGCACGGCGGCGCCCGAGCCGGCGAAGAAAAAGTCCGCCAAGGCTTCCTGACGGGTGCCTTCGCCAGGCATGCGATCGCCCGCGGGCATCCTGCTTTCCCCCGTGGGCCTCGCCCCCGCGACCGCATCCGTCGAGGCGTTCCACGCCGCGGTACGAGCGGCCGCCGGGCCCGACGGGTTCGTCGAGATTTTCACGCACGATGGCGACTCGCGCGAGCCGGCGCGCCTCTCGGCTCTCTTCGCGACGCCGGGCCGGCCGGCGGAGAGAGGCACGCTTCTCTTCCTCCACGGCAAGGGCGGCTGCGGCGCCGAGTGGACGGTGGACTCGGTGCGGGCCCTCGGCCTTGGCTTCAACGTCCTCGTGCCCGAGCTTCGGGGGCATCCCCCCTCCACCGGCGCGCGCATCACATACGGCGTTCTCGAGACAGGCGACCTGCTCCGCCTCCTCGATCTCGCCGAAACGCGCTTTGGCGTCGCAAGAGCCCGCCTCGGCGTCGACGGCTGTTCGATGGGGGCCGTTCTCGCGGTCCACCTCGCAGCCGCTTCCCCGCCGGCGGCGCTCTGGCTGCAGGCGCCGTTCGGCGACCTGGTGGCGATGGCGGCCCACTACCTGCATTGCGCCACCTCTCTGCCCACCTTCCTCTTCACGCTCCCCGTGCGCGTCCTCATGCGGAGGATCGCGCGGACCGAAGGCCTCGACCTCTCGGAGGTGGACCCGGTCCGCGCCGCGCGCCGCGTGACGTGCCCGGCCGTCGTCGTGCACGGCGAGAACGACAGCCTCATCCCCATCCGCTTTTCGACGGACCTCTACGAGGCGCTCGCGGGCGAGAAGTCGTTCTGGCGCGTGCCGCGCTGCGGCCACTGCCACCACGCCGACGAGCCCCAGGCCGTGGCGCGTGCCGAATACGAGAGGCGCTGGACGGAGTTCTTCCGAGCTTCTCTCGGCTGAAGGTCAGGCGTCGCCGCGCGGGAGCTGCGAGAACGCGGCCACGAACACCCCGATCGCTGCGCCAAGCCGCACGACGAGCGTGAGCGACGAGAGCCCGTGAAGGCGTCCCCATTCCTGCCTCAGGGGATCCGTCTTCGCGACGAGATCGATGGCGCCCATCCGGTCCCTCAGCGCCATCATTTCGGGGGTGATGACGTAGAGCGATGCGATCGCGGCGACCGCCGCGATCGCGAGAAGGCGCAGGCCGAGCCCGCGAGCGCGGGGCGACCACGGCCGCGCGCGATTCCAGACGACGACGCCGACGAGGAGGAGGGCGACGGCTCCCAGCGACACGGCGTCGAGCCCATCGAGGAGCGCGCGATTCACGGCGCCCGCAGCCTGCCGGCTCGGGGCGGTCAAAAGGACGGTGCGCGCCCCGAACGCGCCGAAAAACGCGAGCATCCCGCACCAGAGCGCGGCGACGAAAAGCCACGCCCCTGCGAGCACCATCAGGCCACGAACCGTCATCGCCGAGCTCCTCTCAGGCGTCTTTCAAACTTTTTTCAGCTCTCTTCCACCCATTCCGGCGTCACGCGCATTGGAAGCGCTCCCGCCGCGTGCCCGCGCGCGAGAAAAAGGCGCACGGCCTCCCGTCCGCGCTCTCCGTAGGAGCGCGTCCAGTCGTTCACGTACATGGAGACGAAGCGGTCGGCCTTCTCGCGTGGGAGGCCGCGCGCGAAGCGCATCGCGTCCGTGAGGGCGTCTTCGCGATGGTCGAGGGCATAGGCGATGGACCGGCCGAGAGCGCGCGACACGCGCGCGATGAGCTCCGGCCCGAGATCCTTCCGCACGGCGTTACCTCCGAGCGGCAGCGGCAGAGAGGTCTCGTCCTTCCACACGACGCCGAGGTCCGCCACGAGGTTGAAGCCCTCGTCCTTCCACGTGAGCTGGCCTTCGTGGATGACGACGCCAGCCTCCGCGTCTCCGCGCGTCACAGCCTCGCCGACGCGGTCGAACGGCGTGACCACGGGGATCGAGAGAGGGGCGTAAATCGTGAGCGCGAGAGCCGCCGACGTGAGTCGGCCGGGGATCGCGACGCGCCGCCCCGCGAGGTCCGCGAGCGTCCGCGGCGCGCCGGCCGCCTCGCGCGCGATCACGCACGGCCCATATCCGTCCCCGAACGAGGCGCCATGCGGCAGGAGCAGGTAGCGATCCGCGAGATACGCGTACGCGTGGAAGGACACGGCTGTGATCGCAAGCTCGCTCGAGAGAGCGCGCTCGTTCAGCGTCTCGATGTCGGCGAGCTCGTGGCGATACGAGACGCCTTCGGTGTCGACCGCATTCTCGCGAAGCCCGTAGAACATGAACGCGTCGTCGGAGTCGGGCGAGTGGGCGAGGACGAGTGTCTCGTTCATGCGATGTCTCCGAGGGTGAAAAAACTTCGCGCGTCAAGAAAAAAATTCTTGATTCGTGCTCGAAACTCTCTACAATTCACTCAAGAAGAAAAAAGGACGGCGAGGCGATCACGAGTCGCTTCACCGTCCTTACGGAAACCCCGGGCTCTTTTGAAATCGATCGGCGACGAAATGTTCTGGTTTTTTCGGCAGTCGACAGATCCGGAAAACGCGAGGTCCCCGTCCTTCGAGGGGCGGCCAACCTAGCACGCGGCTTTCGGGACTGTCAATCAAATCTGCCAGGAGGAGGTGACAGACCACATGCCGGCTAAGAAGAAGGCTGCCAAGAAGAGCACCAAGAAGGGGAAAAAGGGTAAGAAGTAAGTACCCTCTTTCAAACTGTTCCATCCAAGGTATTTCCGGGATTCGGGGGCTGAACCAGCCCCCTTATTTTTTGCCTGCGTTGGCCTCGATCCGCCACCCCGAGACGCGATTTCCACAGGCAAGTCCACTCTTTATCCACCTCTGTATATAAGCCTTTATATACTTCGTTCATGTCCCTTCCGCACGTCCTTCTCGGGCTCCTCGGGCGCGGTCCGGCGAGTGGATGGGACCTTGGGATGCGGCTTGCCTCTGATCCCGCTCTCGGCTGGAGCGCGGACCTCGCACAGGTCTACCCCGCGCTCCGCCGCCTCCTGCGTGGTGGCTTCGTCGCGCTGAGAAGGCGACGCTCCTCGAAAGGCCCTCCAAGGCGGGAGTACCGGCTCACGGCCGCCGGCCGTCGCGAGTTCCGCGAGTGGCTCGCCGAGCCGCTCGCCGTTCCGAAGCCTCACGCGGCGCCGCTCGTGAGGCTCGCTTTTCTCGAGAAGCGCCCGCCCGAGGCGCGCCTCGTTTCGCTTCAGCTCTATCGCGGCCTTCTCGCCGACGAGCTCGAGCGCGCGGCGTCCGGCGCGACCGCCGCGCGCCGGAGGCGCCTGCTGCTGCTCGAAGCGGAGCTCGCCTGGGCGGACGCCGAGGCCGCCGCGATCCTCGCCGGGCGTACGCTCTCGGTGGAGGCCCGATGACAGGGCGCGAGGCCCTTCTCACGCTCGAGCGCCTGCGGAGCGCCACCGGTGGCGCCGCGGCCGCCCAAAAGAGGGCGTGTCTCGCGGTCCTCGCGCGGCGCTACGTGCGCGGCGCGCGCGCCGTCGAGCGTCTCCACGAAGCGCTCTGCTTCCTGCGCGCTCATCCCGACGACGCTGGAGTTCTCGCAGACGTCACCGCGATGCTCGCGAGCTTTTCGCGGCGGTCCGATCTCCGCCGCCACGCCCACGCGCTCGAAAGCACCGGGATCGCGGGCACGGCCATCCGCTTTTCTTTCTACGCCGGCACCGCGCGCTGGCTCGCCGCGCGATGGGGGAACCGCCTCACGGTCGACTGGAAGGCCTTCGCGAACCGCGAAGCGCTCGAGCGCGTGTTTCCGCTCATCTCGCTTTTCTCCGAGACGCCGGGGCTCGACGAGCTGGACCTCGGCGTGCGCGGCTGGGTCAAGCGCCTGAAGGGCCGCGACGAGACGGACGCCGCCTTCCTCATCCGCCGGCTCGCGGCGCTCGGACGCGACTCCTTCGAGAACGAATGGGCGTACGAGGCGCTCGATCTGCCGCTCGTCCTCGCGCCCGGTCCGGGCGGGCCCTCGCGCACAGAGGCCGCGGCCGAGGTCCCGGCCGTGAGCTTCCGGACCGCGCCGCTCGACGGCGGACGGCCGGACGTTAGGCGCGAAGTCGCGTGCCCTCCCGCGCGTGTCGTTCCCGCAACTTCCGCCGAGGGTCGGCGCTTCCTCGACCTCGCGCGCGAGGCCATGATCACGCGCCAGCGGGATCTCGACGTCTTCCAGTGGGGCGATCCTCACGACGTCCGCCTCGCACACTTTCCGGACGGCCTCACGTTCGTCGTGATCGGCGCGGTGCCCGAGCGGCGCCTCCTCCTCGAGTCCGTCTACGGCTTTCTGACGCTGAAGAACGGCGTGCCGGTTGGCTACGTCCTCGTGAGCGCGCTCTTCGGATCTTCGGAGATCGCCTACAACGTCTTCGAGACGTTCCGCGGCGGCGAGTCGGGCCGCATCTACGGAAAGGCTCTGGCTTTGACCCGGCATCTCTTCGGCCCGGACGTGTTCACGATCTTCCCGTACCAGCTCGGCGGCTACGGCAACCCGGAAGCGCTCGCCTCCGGCGCGTGGTGGTTCTATCAGAAGCTCGGCTTTGCGCCGCGTGCGCCGCGCGTCGTCAAGCTCATGAAGGAGGAGCTGGCCCGGATGAAGGCGGATCCCAAGCACCGCTCCACCCTCGCCACCCTGAAGGTCCTCGCATCCGAGAACCTCTATTTCCATCTCGGGAAAAAGCGCGACGACGCGATCGGTCTCCTCGAGCTGCCGAACGTGGGTCTTCAGGTGACGGACATGCTGGCCCGGCGCTTCGGCTCGGACCGCGAGAGGGCAGAGGCCGTGCTGATCCTGGAAGCGCGCGATCTCCTCGGCCTCAAATCCCTTTCCGGCTGGAGCGAGGGTGAGCGTCTCGCGTTCCGGCGCTGGGCGCCGCTCGTCACGATCCTGCCGGGCATCGCGCGCTGGTCCGCGGCCGAGAAGCACGCTCTCACCGCAGTCCTTCGCGCAAAGGGCGGCCGCCGCGAGTCGGACTTCGTGCGCCTCTTCGACCGTCACCGCAAGCTGCGGCGGGCCGTGGCGACGCTCGCGAAGGGCTCTCCCACCTGACCCTCAGCCCGGCGAGAGGTTCGCATAACGAGCCACGAACTTCTTGCGGCCCGCGCGGTCGAAGTAGACGGTCAGCTTCTCGGCGTCGCCGGAGCCTTCGATCGTCAGGACGACGCCCGGGCCGTACTCCGGATGGCGCACCTTCGAGCCGCGCCGGAACCCGGATGCCGTGGGCGGCGGCGGCGTGCGCTTCATGACGGGCCTTATGGGCGACAGGTTGCGCGCCGGAAAACGCGAAGAGGAAGAGGGGGAAGCGGATGGCTCTTGGGACTCGTTCTCGTAGTCGGGAAACAGCGACCCGCCGCGGCCGAAGCCGCGTCCCGGGCCGAAGCCCCGCTCGCGCGCGCCGCCTCTCTCTCCACTTTCTAAGAAATCCCCCGTTCTTCCTCTTCCGAAACCAGAAGTCAGGTCTTCCCGCTCGAGCACCGACTCCGGGATCGCGGAAAGGAACGGCGACGGCTCGCGGCTCATCCACTCCCCCCGCACCATCCGCCTGAGGACATAAGAAAGCGTGAGCCGGTCCTTCGCGCGCGTCATGCCAACGTACGCGAGGCGGCGCTCTTCCTCGAACTGCTCGTCGTCGTCCCGCGAGGAGGCGTGCGGAAGCGAGCCCTCCTCGAATCCCGCGAGAAACACTTCGTCGAACTCGAGGCCCTTCGCCGCGTGGAGCGTGATGAGAAGAATTCCCTTCTTCTCGTCCGCCTCGTCGGCGTCGGCGCGCAACGTCACGGCGTCGAGAAAACCCGCGACGGAGGGATCGTCGCCTTCCCCGCCGAACGACGTCGCGCGCTCGTGCTCGCGGGCTGCGGCGAGCAGCTCGTCCAGGTTCTCGCGCCGCGCCTCGTCCTGCGGATCGAGAGAGCTCTCGTAGAGCTTCAGGAGGCCCGTCTCCTCGAGCGCGAACGCCACGGCGGCGCCCGCGCCGCACCCCTCGGCCGCCCCGAAATCGCGCAGTTTCGCGACGAGGTCCCGGAACTCGGCGAGCGCCTTTTTCGCGCGCTCCGTGAGGCCTTCTCTCGGCGCGTCGAGAACCGCCAGAAGCGAGACGCCGCGCTCGGACGCCGCGGCCTCGACGGCCTCCAGTGTGGCCGCGCCCACGCCGCGCGCCGGCACGTTCACGACCCTCCGGAAAGACACGTCGTCGGACGGGTTGTTAGCCAGGCGCAGGTACGCAAGCGCGTCCTTGATCTCGGCCCTTTCGTAGAACTTCGTCCCGCCGACGAGGATGTACGGCATGTTCGAGCGCAGCAGCTCGTCCTCGAACGGCCGGGATTGCGCGTTCGTGCGGAAAAGGACCGCGACTTCGGCCCCGGGCCGGGCGCGGCGCGCGGCCGCGATGCGCGAGACGATTTCGCGTGCCTCGTCGCGCTCCTCGTCGAAGACGGCGAGGCGCACGCTCTCGCCGCCCGTCTTCGTCGCCAGGAGCGTCTTGCCGAGTCGGCGGCGGTTCTCCGCGACGACGGCTCCCGCGGCCTTCAGGATCGGCGCCGTGGAACGGTAGTTGCGCTCGAGGCGGACCGTCTTCGCCGTGGGGAACTCGCGCGCGAACTCCAGGATGTTCGACACGTCGGCGCCGCGCCAGCGGTAGATCGACTGGTCCTCGTCGCCCACGACGAAGAGGTTTCCGGCCTCGCCCGCGATGAGCCTCACGAGCTTCGCCTGGACGCGGTTCGTGTCCTGGTATTCGTCCACGAGGAGATGCCGGATGCTCCGCCTGAGAAGGTCGCGCACGTCGTCGCGCGTCGCGACGAGGCGCGTCGAGAGGACGAGAAGGTCGTCGAAGTCCAGCGCCTTCGCCGCGCGCAGCGACTTTTCGTACGCGCGCGCGATGTCCGCGAGGCGGGAACCGAGGAAGTCGCCGAAGCGGCGCGGGAAGTCGTCCGGCTGGATGCCCTCGTTCTTGGCCTGCGAGATGCGCGACTGGATCTGCCGCGGCGTGGCGGACTTCTCGGGCAGGGCGACTTCCTTCATCGCGCGCCTCAGAACGGCGAGCTGGTCGTCCGAGTCGAAGACCACGAAGCCCTTCGGCACGCCCGCCTCGTCCGGAAAGCGCCTCAGAAGGCGTACGCCCCACGCATGAAACGTCCCGACGTAAGAGCGCGGCCGCTCGGTGCCGAGGAGCGCGCCGACGCGGTCTTTCATCTCGCCCGCGGCCTTGTTCGTGAACGTGACGGCGACGACGGCTTCCTGCGGCACGCCGTGCGCAACGACCCAGGCGAGCCGGCGCGTGAGGACGCGCGTCTTTCCCGACCCGGCTCCCGCGAGGACGAGGAGCGGCCCCTCCCCGTGCGACACGGCGGCGGCCTGTTCGGGGTTGAGGCCTTCGAGGAGATCTTCCGGGCGGGCGACCAAGGCGGGCGATGGTAGCGCAGAGGCTGAGCGTCACTCCACCGTGACGGACTTCGCGAGGTTGCGGGGCTGGTCGATGTCGCAGCCGCGGCGGCGGGCGACGTGGTACGCGAGGAGCTGGAGGGGCACGACGGACACGATCGGCTGGAGCGCCGGATGGATCTTCGGCATCGTGAGCACGGCGTCGGCGAACGTGGAGACGTCCGCATCTCCGGGGTTCACGAGCGCGATGACGACGCCGTCCCGCGCCTTCGCCTCCCTGAGGTTCGAGGCGATCTTCTCGTAGAGCGCGTCGTCCGGCGCCAGGCCGATGACGGGGAGAGCGCCGTCGATGAGGGCGATCGGGCCGTGCTTCATCTCGCCGCCGGGATAGCCCTCCGCGTGGAGATACGAGATCTCCTTGAGCTTGAGCGCCCCTTCGAGGGCGATCGGGTAATGCGCGCCGCGCCCGAGGAAGAGAACGTCCCGCGCGTGCTCGAGACGGCGGGCGACCTTCTCGATCTCGGGCTCGAGAGCGAGCGCCTCGCGGAGCGCGGCGGGAAGGCGTCTCAGACCCGAGAGAAACGCCGCGTCGACCGGAGCTTCTTCGGACGCGCGCGCGCCCTTCACGTAGTGAGCGAAGAGCGCGAGCGCGACGAGCTGCGTCGTGAACGCCTTCGTGGACGCGACGCCGATCTCCGGGCCCGCGTGCGTCGCGATCACGCCGTCCACCATCCGCGCGATCGCCGAGCCCGGCACGTTCACGAGGCCGGTCGTGCGCGCCCCGAGGCGCCGGGCCTCCTTCAGAGCCGCCACGGTGTCGGCCGTCTCGCCGGACTGCGAGATGCCGAGGACGAGAGTCTTCCCGTCCACGAGCGGCGACCGGTAGCGAAACTCGGAGGCGTAGTCGACCTCGGCGGGAATCCGGGCGATCTCCTCCAGGAGGAACTTCCCGACGAGGCCCGCGTGCCAGCTCGTCCCGCAGGCCACGATCTGCACGCGGTCGATCCCCTGGAGGAGCGCGCGCGGAACTCCCATCTCATCTTCGTTGAAGAGGCCGGTCTCGAGGGAGAGCTTGTTGCCGATCGTCTCGACGACGACGGTGGGCTGCTCGGCGATCTCCTTCGCCATGTAGTGCGGGTAGCCGCCCTTCTCGGCGGAGACGGCGTCCCACGAGACGCGATGGGCGGGCCGCTCGCGCGGCGTCCCGTCGAACCCCGTCACGGTGACGCCGGACGCCGTCACGCGCGCGAGGTCCCCGTCTTCGAGGAAGATCAGGTTGCGGGTGTGTTGCAGCAGCGCGGTCGCGTCCGACGCAATGAAATTCTCGCCCGTTCCGAGTCCGAGGACGATGGGCGGCCCCCACTTGAGCGCATAGAGGACGCCCGGCTCGTCCGCCGAGAAGAGGACGAGCGCGAACATCCCCTCGAAGGAAGCCGCGGTCTTTCGGACGATCTCGGCGAAGGGCGTGCCCGGTTCGGCCTTCTGCGCCGCGCCGAGAGCCTGGGCGACGACTTCCGTGTCGGTCTCCGAGAGGAAGCGAACGCCTTCCTTCTGGAGCCGCTGCTTCATCGGAAGGAAGTTCTCGATGATGCCGTTGTGAATGACGACGACGCGGCCGGAGGCGTCGCGATGCGGGTGGGCGTTCTCCTCGGAGGGGCGGCCGTGCGTGGCCCAGCGCGTGTGCCCGACGCCGAACCGGCCGGGAGGCGGGTCCTGCGCGATCTTCTCCGTGAGGTTGCCAAGCTTGCCCTCGCTGCGCGCCACGCGCACGACACCGTCGTCCCCGACGACCGCGATGCCCGCCGAGTCGTAGCCGCGGTACTCAAGGCGCTTCAGGCCGTCGAGGAGAACAGGCGTCGCCTCGCGGCTCCCGACGTACCCGACGATGCCGCACATCTTCTAGTCCGGCCCTCTCATCGTTGTTTCTTCCGCTCGCGGTACTTCGCACCGCCCTCGGGCAGGTTTTTCTGCGGCTCGCGGGCGAGGGCGAGCGCGTCCCGAGGAACGTCCTCGGTCACGGTCGTGCCCGCCGCGATGATGGCGCCGTCGCCGATCGTGATCGGGGCGACGAGCTGCGAGTCCGAGCCGACGAAGACGTCCTTGCCGATCGTCGTCCGGTGCTTCGCGAAGCCGTCGTAGTTGCACGTGATGACGCCCGCGCCCACGTTCGTGCGTTCGCCGATCTCCGTGTCGCCGAGGTATGTCAGGTGGTTCGCCTTGACGCCCTTCTTCAGCACGGCCTTCTTCGTCTCGACGAAGTTCCCGACGTGAACGCCCTCGGCGAGGTCCGTTCCCTCACGCAGGCGCGCGAACGGGCCCACGACCGCGCCGTCGCCGACGACCGCCGACTCGATCACGCAGTAGGGCCTCACCGTCACGTTCTTCCCGAAGACCGAGTCCTTCACGACCGTCCCCTGTCCGATCACGGTGCCCGTGCCGATGCGCGTCTTCCCGAGGAGCGTCACGAACGGCTCGAGCACCGTGTCCGCTTCGAGAACGACCGTTTCGTCGAGCGTGACGGTCTCGGGCCTCAGGATCGTCGTCCCGGCGCGCATCGCCTCGGACGCCTTGCGGTCCCGGAGAATCCGCTCGACGACGGCGAGGTCCGCCCGCGAGTTCACTCCGAGGGCGGACGCGGCGTCTCCTTCGACGAAAACCACACGGCGGCCGGCCTTGCGCGCGAGGGACAGCACGTCGGTCAGGTAGAGCTCGTTCTGGGAGTTCTTAGAGGTGAGGAGAGAAAGGGTCTTTTCGAGAAAGGCTCGGTCGAACGCATACGTCCCCGTATTGATCTCGCCGATCGCCCTTTCCTTCTCAGAAGCATCTTTCTCTTCTTTGATCCGCACGAAGGCGCGTTTCTTGTCCCGAACGATGCGGCCATAACCGGTCGGGTCCTGGAGCCGCGCGGTCAGGACGGCGACGGCGGCCTTCTTGTCCTTCGCGAGCGCGGCGAGGAGACCCTTCACCGTCTCCGCCGCGAGGAGCGGAACGTCGCCGGACAGGACGACGACGCTCTTCGCTTTGCCAAATGCCAGCGCCGCGACGCGGACGGCGTCGCCTGTTCCCCGTGGCGGATTCTGCCGCGCGACGCGGACACCCGGGTACGCGGCCTTTACGTGTGAAGCCACCGCGTCGCCGTCGTTCGAGACGACGACCACGACCTGAGCGGCGCTTCCCGCGACCGCGAGCGCGGTGTCGAGGGCGCGGTCGAGAAGCGGGCGGCCGGCGGCCTCGTGCAGGACTTTCGGCCGTTCGGACCTCATCCTCACGCCGCGGCCCGCGGCGAGGAGGACGACGACGGTCATGCGCCTCCCGCGACGAGCTCCGTGAATCCCTGCGTCCCCCGAAGGATGGCGAGGTCGGCTTCGAGTCGCGCCTGGATTCGGTTTTGATCGTCTGCCGCGATGGCCTTTCTCAGGCTCAGGAGAGCCTGCTCCACGTCACCCTGAAGCGCCAGGCAGCAGGCCGTGAGGTAGTGCACGCGGCCATCGCCGTCACGGCGGCCCGGGTTCCTGCGGAGCAGCTCGAGCGCCTTCTCGACGTTGCCGCGGTTCTTCTCGAACACGGCGGCGTGGTACAGCTCCTCCGGTTCGGCCGCCGTGGGGCCCTTCGTCCTCTTTCCGGTGCGGCAGGCGCCGAGATACATGCGTGCGCGGTCGAGGAATTCCTTCTCGTCGGGGTGCTTTTCGATGAGGTCCTCGAAGCGCCGCGCGGCCTCGTCGAAATGCCTCTTGTGGAAGAGCTCGATGGCCCTCTCGTACTCCTTGCGCGCCGCCGAGGTCTCCTTCACGGCCTCCTTGAGCGAAGCCGGCGCCTTTCGTGGCCGGTCGGGCTCGGCCCCGGCGAGCTTCATCTGCCGGATCTTCTTTTCCAGGTCCTCGAGCGGCAGCCCGAGCTCCTTGGAAAGCGTCTGCAGGTCCATCCGGCCGAAGTTCGCTTTCAGCCAGCGGGCGTCGTCGTCGGTCCACTTCCTGAGGATCATTTGGAGGGGCCTCCCGGGCCCGGAGGTGTTCGGAGCAAACGGCGAATTCTCTTCACGTCTCTCCCCCGCGTCAAGGAGGCGTCCAAAAGGGGGCCGGGGCGTTGTGCCCAGGCGTCCCGCGCCCCCGGACGCCTCCTTTGAAACGCGGTAGCCTGAGGCCTTGTACGAAGCTCCGATCTTCTGCACGCAGTGCGCCGCACGGCTCGAGGAGCAGCCCGTGGGCACCTCCGCCAAGAAGGTCCCGGTTTGCGTCAACTGCGGCGCCGTGCACTGGATCGACCCGAAGATCGCGGCCGGCGTCCTCATCGTGCGCGGGGACCGGGTCCTCCTCGTCAGGCGCGCGATCGAGCCCGGCCTCGGCCGCTGGACGTTCCCCGGGGGGCACGTGGACCGCGGCGAGACTCTCGAGGAGGCCGCGTTGCGCGAGACGCTCGAGGAGTGCGGCGCGACCGCCGATCTCGGGGATCTCCTGGGCGCGTTCTCGTATCCCGGAAGGCCCGTCGTCGTCGTGGTTTACCGGGGCACGCTCGCCGTCGGCAGCCGCGAGCCGCACGCGGGCGACGAGACGCTGGAGGTGGGCTGGTTCACGGCGGAAGAGGCCGCGGGGCTGGAGCTCGCCTTCCGTTCGGTGGCCGACGCGCTTTCGCGGCTCTTCGGGCGGACCTATGGAGTGTGAGCGATGAGTCGTGCCGCAGTTGGTCTACGCGCCCATTCCGGTTGGGCGGCGGCAGTCACGGTGGGCGGAGAGGCGACGGCGCCCGTCCTTCTCGATCGCCGGCGCCTCGCACTCGCGGACGACGCCACGCCCCGCCCGGTCCAGCCTTATCACGCGTCGGAGGGCCTGCCGCTCGCGCAGGCGGAGCGTATCGTGGGGCGCGCGATCGAGGAGGCGCGGCGGTTCGGGGAGCGCGACCTGCGAGCGCTCGCCGGCGATCTGCTCTCTCTCGGCCGCGAGGTCGACTGCTGTGCCGTTCTCTCGGGCTCCGGGCGAACCCTTCCCGCGCTCGAGAGCGTGCTCGCCTCGCACCCGCTCATCCACGCGGCCGAAGGAGAGATGTTTCGTGAGGCCCTGAGACACGCGGGCAAGCGAGCCGGCCTCTCCGTCCTCGAGGTGAAGGAGAAGGAGCTGTTCCTCGTAGCCGTCGAGGTCCTCGGGATTCCCGAGACGAAGCTGAAACACCGGCTTGGGGCGCTTGGCCGCGCCGGGGGCCCGCCCTGGGCCCAGGACCAGAAGCTCGCCGCCCTGGC
>CALAQS010000260.1 GCA_937888435.1 uncultured Acidobacteriota bacterium | reverse complement strand
CGACGGTCGCGTGGATCCTGCACAACCGGTGTTCCGGCAGGACCTAGAAGATTGACCATACGCCGATAGCGAGGACGGGAATGCTGCTCTTCACGTCGAGGGGCGCCCCTCCTTCCTGATGCACCTTGCTCACGGGATGGCGTGGGCGGAGGCCCCATGCTCTCAGTGGAGGGGTGCATGCCTCAATACCGGATCGCGTGGCTTCCCGGCGACGGCGTCGGGCGGGAAGTCATGGACGCGACGCGCCTGGTCCTCGATGCCGTCCGCCTCGACGCCGTCTACCAGCCGGGCGACATCGGCTGGGAGTTCTGGCGCCGCGAAGGGGACGCGTTCCCGGCCCGGACGATCGACCTGCTGAAACGCGTCGACACGGCTCTCTTCGGCGCGGTCACGTCGAAGCCGACGGCGGCCGCGGAAGCGGACCTCGTCCCGGAGCTGAAAGGCCGGGGTCTCTCCTATCGCTCGCCGGTCGTGCGCATGCGGCAGCTCTTCGACCTCTACGTCTGCCTGAGGCCCTGCAAGGCGTATCCGGGAAACCCGCTCAACTTCAGGGAAGGGCTGGACCTCGTCGTCTTCCGGGAAAACACGGAGGATCTCTATGCGGGCGTCGAGTTCTGGCCGGTTCCGGCCGAGCTCTCCGCGACCCTCGCGAAGCTCGCCCCCGCATTCGCTCCGTTCCAGTCGCTGCTCGCGGACGCCTTTGCCATTTCCTGCAAGATCAACACGCGCAAGGGATCCGCGCGGATCGCCCGCGCAGCCTTCGAGTTCGCGAAGACGAACGGGCGGAAGAAGGTGACGATCGTCCACAAGGCGAACGTCGTGCGCGCGTCCGATGGGCTCTTCCTCGAGGAAGCGCGGAAGGTCGCGGCGGACTACCCGGGCATTCTCACGGACGCGGCGAACGTCGACGCCATCTGCATGTGGCTGCTGAAGAATCCCGCCAGCTACGACGTCCTCGTCGCGCCGAACCTCTACGGCGACATCATCTCCGACCTCTGCGCCCAGATGGTCGGAGGCCTCGGCTTCGCCGCCTCCGGGAACATCGGCGAAAAGCTCGCGGTCTTCGAGCCGTCGCACGGCTCGGCTCCGAAGCACGCCGGCCAGAACAAGGTCAACCCCGTCGCGACGATTCTCGCCGCGAAGATGATGCTCGACTGGCTCGGCGAGGAGGCGAAGGGGCGCGCCGTGGAAAAGGCCGTCGCGGCGGTGCTGCGCGAGGGCCGTGTGCGTACGTACGACATGGGAGGCGCGTCGACGACGCTCGAGATGGGGGAAGCCGTCGCGCGCGCGCTTCCGAGCGATTGAAAGGAAACGCCATGAAGAAGAGTCTCGTCCTGAAGAACGCCATCCTCGAGCGGCGGGCGGTCGTCGTGCCGGGCTGCCACGACGCGTTCAGTGCCAAGGTCATCGAAGCGGCGGGCTTCGAGGCGATCCAGGTGTCGGGCTTCGGCCTCGCCGCCTCGCTCCTCGGCAAGCCGGACGTCGGCCTCATCCAGATGAAGGACGTCCTCGACCTGACCTGGAACATCGCGCAGGCGGTCTCGATCCCGGTCATGGCCGACGTCGATACCGGCGGCGGCAACGCCGTGAACGCGGCGTGGATCGCGGAGCGGCTCGTCGCCATGGGCGTGGCGGGCATGAACATCGAGGATCAGGTCTTCCCGAAGCGCTGCGGGCACATGGCCGGCAAGGAGGTCATCCCGGCCGAGGAGATGGCCGGAAAAATCCGCGCCTGCGCGCGCGTCCGCGACGGGCTCGATCCCGACTTCGTCCTGAACGCCCGGACGGACGCTTATGCGGTTCACGGCCTCGACGAGGCGATCCGCCGCTGCAACCTGTATCTCGCGGCAGGGGCCGATCTGGCCTTCATCGACGGAATCCGAAGCAGGCGCGACATCGAGAGGGCGGCCGCCGCGCTCGAGGGACCGCTCTCCGTCAACCAGATGGACGGGATCACCGGCATGAAGACCGAGCTCGTGCCGATTCCGGAGCTGAAGAAGCTCGGTATCGGCCGCGTCTCGATTCCGGTGGCGTCGATCATGGTCGTGCACCGCGCTCTCCTCGACTTCTTCCGGGCGCTCAAGGCGTCGCCGAGCGGTCTCCTCGAAGGGCGAACCGATCTCGTGACGAGCTTCCGGGAGTTCACCGACTTCGTCGGCCTTCCGGAGTACCGCGCCCTCGAGGAAGAATTCCTGCCGAAGGAGCGGGTCGAGACGAAGTACCAGGGCGCGACCGCCATCGTCGTCGGCGCCGCCGTCGAGGCCTGACGTGGGCGCGACGGCCGTCGAAAAGATTCTCGCGCGTGCCGCGGGCCGCGCCTCGGTCCACGCGGGCGACGTCGTCGAGCCGCGGGTCGACCTCGCGATGTCGCACGAAAACGCGGCCCTCGTCATCAACCAGTTCCGCGAGATCCACGAGGGGACCGGCCTCCCGGCCCGGCCGTGGGACCCCTCGAAGATCGCGATCATCTTCGACCACCGGGTTCCGGCGGAGTCCGCGAAGACCGCCACGAACCAGAAGCGCGTGCGGGCGTTCGTCGCCGAGCACGGCATCGCGAAGTTCCACGACATCCGCGGCGACGTGGGCGGCATCTGCCACCAGATCCTCCCCGAGCGCGGCTACGTGAGGCCGGGGATGGTCGTCGTCGGCACCGATTCCCACACGACGACCCACGGCGCGCTCGACGCGTTCGCGTTCGGCATCGGCGCCACGGAGATGGCGAGCGTGTGGGCCCTCGGGACCGTCGTCAACGTCGAGGTGCCGTCCACGATCCGGGTCGAGGTCGAAGGGAGCTTCCCCGACCTCGTCGGGCCGAAGGACCTGATCCTCCATCTCGTCGGCCTTCTCACGGCGCAGGGAGCGAACTTCCGCGTTCTCGAGTTCTCGGGCAGGACGATCGAACGGCTCTCGACCTCGGGCCGCCTCGTTCTGTGCAACATGTCGGTCGAAGCCGGCGCCACCTCGGGCATCGTGCCGGGCGACGCGGAGACGGTCCGCTACCTGCGCGAGGAGGCGCAGGTGAGCGAGCCGCTCGACCTCGTCGCGAGCGACTGCGACGCGGAGTACGAAAAGGTCGTCCCGATCGACGTCTCGAAGCTGCCGCCGCTCGTCGCCTGCCCGCACACGGTCGACAACGTCAAGCCCGTGACGGCGGTGGCAGGGACGCCCGTCCAGCAGGTCGTCATCGGCTCGTGCACGAACGGGCGGCTGGACGACCTCGCCCAGGCGGCGCGCATCGTGCGCGGGCACCGCGTGGCCGAAGGGACGCGGATGCTCGTCTTCCCGGCCTCGGCGCGCATCTACGCGCAGGCGCTCCGGCTGGGCTACCTCGGCGACTTCATGGCCGCCGGCGCCGTCGTGATGAATCCGGGCTGCGGCCCGTGCCTCGGTATCCACGGTGGGGCGCTGGGAGACGGCGAGACGGCGATCTCGACGACGAACCGAAACTTCAAGGGGCGGATGGGGAACCCGGCCGCCGAGGTCTACCTCTCGTCGCCCGCGGTGGCGGCCGCGTCGGCCTTGACCGGCGTCATCACCGACCCAAGAAAGGAGCGCTGAGATGCCACGCGTCATCCTGAAGCTCGGCGACGACATCTCGACGGACATCATCTACCCCGGGCGCTACATGGCCACGGTGCTTCCGAGTGAGACGCCCGCGCACGCCTTCGCCGACCATCCGCCCTTCCGGGCGGCGCTGGACGCCGGGGCCATCCCGCCCGGATCGGTCGTCGCTGCCGGACGGAACTTCGGCTGCGGCTCCTCGCGCGAGCAGGCGGCCTCGTGTCTCAAGGGACTCGAGCTCGCGGTCGTCGCGCGGAGCTTCGCGCGCATCTTTCTGCAGAACGCGATCAACCTCGGGCTCAAGGTCATCCTGGCTCCCTCGTTCGAGGCGAACGAAGGAGACGAGGTCGTCTTCGAGGACGGGCGCATCCTCGACCTCACTTCGAACCGCTCGTTCGAGGTCGACCCGTTGTCGAAGGCGCGCCAGACGATCATCGACGCGGGCGGCCTCGTGCCGTATACGCGCGCGCGCCTCGTCGCGGCTGAGAG
>CALAQS010000259.1 GCA_937888435.1 uncultured Acidobacteriota bacterium | reverse complement strand
TCACCTTTCATGAAAGCGAAAGTCATGCCGCAGGAATCGACCTCTAGACGTCAACCGTCCGACGCCCGTACTCGTCTCTAGGGGGAAGGGAGCGGGATGCTGGAACCGCGAACGCGAATGGCTCACTTGCTTCGCCGCGCGGGCTTCGGCGTCGCGCCCGGTGAGATCGAGCGGAGGCTGAACGACGGTTACGAGGCGACCGTGGCGAGCCTCGTGGAGTCTGGCGGAGTGTCCGATGGCCTCGCCGACCTCGATCGGCAGATCGGGGGAATCCTCGATTTCGGAAATATCGACGACGTCAGGACCTGGTGGATCTACCGGATGATCCACAGCGAACGGCCCCTCGTCGAGAAGATGACGTTCTTCTGGCATGGCCACTTCGCCACGGCGATCGCGAAAGTCGGGAATCCGTTCCTCATGTATCGGCAGAACCAGCTCTTTCGTGAGAGGGGTCTCGGTTCCTTCGGCGACCTGCTGTCGCGCGTGGCTCGCGACCCGGCGATGCTGATCTGGCTCGACGGCTCGGCGAACCGAAAGTCTCATCCCAACGAGAACTTCTCGCGCGAGGTCATGGAGCTCTTCACGATCGGGACGGGGAACTACACAGAGAAGGACGTTCAGGAGGCGGCCCGGGCGTTCACGGGCTGGCACCTGCGCGACGACGCCTTTTTTTTCAACGCCAACGAGCACGACTTCGGTCCTAAGGTCGTGCTAGGCCGCAACGGCGACCTCGACGGCTCGGACATCCTTGTGACCCTCGCCGAACACCCTCTGACTGCGCGGCGTCTCACCGAGAAGCTTTTCACGTTCTTCGTCTACGAAGGCGAGGACGAGAAGGCCCTTGCCCCGTTCGTCGACGTCTGGAGAGCGACGAAGGGGAATGTCCGCGAAGTCCTGCGCGCGCTTTTTCTGTCGCCGGCGTTCTCGTCGGATCGCGCGTTCCGCGCGAAGGTCAAGAGTCCAGCCGAGTTCGTCATCGGGTCGATTCGAAGTCTCGGCGGCACGATCACGCCGCGCCAGGTCGTGAGCCTCATGGCCCGGATGGGGCAGGATCTCTTCAATCCGCCCACAGTGAAGGGTTGGGACGGAGGACGCGCATGGGTGTCCACATCCACCCTCTTCGAGCGCTTCAATTTCGCCGCGTCCATCACTACGGCGCGCGGCCCACAGGGCACGAGCCACATCGATCCCGAATCCGCGTTTTCGGGCGTGAAGCCCACGAATGCCGTCGAAATGGTCGACCTCGCCGTCGCGCACCTTCTCGACGGCGTCCTGCCCGACGCGACGCGCCGTTCTCTCGTCGCGTACCTCGAGACGCCGGACGCTCAGAGAACGAAGGAGCTCGCGGGCAAGCCCTCGAATCCGTTCGCGGACGCCAGGAGCTACGACGAGAAAGTGCGCGGCCTCCTCCATCTGATTCTCATGACGCCTGAGTTCCAGCTCGGATGAAAGGAGCGGGGACTAGATGACGGTCACACGACGTCGCTTCGTGGCGGGCTCCTCGCTCGCTCTCGCCTCGCTCGGGATCGTGCGCGTTCCATTCTTCGAGGAGGCGCTCGAAGGTGCCGAGTCGGGCGCCAGCCAAGGCCGCTCGCTTCTCGTCATCCAGCTGGGCGGCGGCAACGACGGCTTGAATACCGTCATTCCGTTCGCTGATCCGGCCTACGCGGCGCTCCGGCCCACGATCGGCCTCGGCGAAGGAGAGCGGCTCGACCTCGACGGCCGCGTCGCTCTTCATGCCGCGCTCGCACCGCTGCGCGAGCGCTTCGCCCGCGGCCAGCTCGCGATCGTGCAGGGTGTCGGATACCCGAAACCCGACCGCTCGCACTTCACCTCCACGGCCATCTGGCAGACCGCGCGGCTGGAGCCATATCGCGAGCATACGGGCTGGCTCGGGCGCGCGATCGACTCAACGCAGCAAGGCGGGGGCCGAGTTCCTCTCACCGCTCTCGGAATCGGAGGCGGCGGCTTATCGCCCGCGCTCCAGGCGCAGGCGACGTCCGTGCCGTCGCTCCTTTCGCTCGATGCGTTCGCGATGCAGCCGGACCGGCGCTATCCCTCGGATGCGCCAGCGCTGCGGCGTGCTGTCGAGGAGATGTATCCCGGATCCGAGTCCCGCTCGGAGGACGGCTTTATCCGCCAGGTCGGAAATACCGCGCTTCGCTCGTCCGACGTGCTTCGTTCCGCCCTGGCAGGATATTCCTCGTCTGTGACCTATCCGCAGGGGACGTTTGGCAGCCAGCTCAAGCTCGTGGCGCAGCTTCTCACCTCGGGAACGGGAACGCGGGTCTTCCATGTAACGCTCTCCGGGTTCGACACCCATGCGAACCAGAAGGTCCAGCAGCGCGCGCTCTTCGATCAAGTCGGACGGGGAATCGATGCTTTTCTCCTGGACCTCGAACGGCATGGGTGTGGCTCCAGCACGGCCGTGATCACGTACTCCGAGTTCGGCCGGCGGGCGGGCGAGAACGGGAGCGCGGGGACGGATCACGGCTCGGGAAGCGTCGCGTTCGTAGCTGGAGAGGGGGTCGCGGGCGGCCTGTACGGTCCGGTTGCCGATCTCGGGAACCTATCGAATGGCGACGTGCCGTTCGCCGTGGACTTCCGGTCTCTCTACGCCTCCGTCCTCCGCGACTGGCTGGGTGTGTCACCGGACAAAGTCCTCGGGCCCGGTTTCGGAGATCTGAAGCTGTTTCGCTCCTGAGC
>CALAQS010000258.1 GCA_937888435.1 uncultured Acidobacteriota bacterium | reverse complement strand
AGCGCGGCCCGGCCGCGGCGCAGGCGAAGTTCAAGGTGCGGATGTCGGGCAGGCCACGGATCGTGGGCGGGCTCGCCGGGCTCCTCCCCCGCTCGTCGCGCTGGAGCTTCGACGTGCGCCTCGAGGCGGGTACGGACGGATGGAAGGTCGCGTGGGCTTCCTGGACTCGGCTCGAGGACGGGGATTGATGTCGCCCGCCGCGAGCTCCTATCCAGTGATCTATGCCGTCGTCTCGCGGATTCCGCGCGGCCGCGTTGCGACGTACGGCCAGGTCGCGCGGCTCGCAGGCCTTCCGAACCACGCGCGCCTCGTCGGCTATGCCCTCAACGCGCTCCGCGAGGGCAGCCCCGTGCCGTGGCAACGCATCGTGAACGCGAAGGGCACGATCAGCCTCAGGAGAAGCGGCTCCGGTCACGACATCCTCCAGCGGCTGATGCTGAGACGCGAAGGCGTTCGCTTCGACCGAAGGGGCGTCATCGACCTCGCGGCCTTCCGCTGGCGGCCGAGACCCCCCATCCTGGGCCGGCCGCTCTCAGCGCCTCACCACCCGATTCCGTAGTCCTCCTCGTGGTCGCTCGAGCCGCCCCACATCGTGCCGTGCTCGCGGTCGAGGTAGATCGCGTTGATGGGGCCCGACGTTTTCGCGGCCGGCTCGAGCTTGTAGCCCATCTTCGTCAGCTCGCCACGCACCCAGGCGGGAAGCGACGCGGGGATCATCATGGCGCCCGGGCGCGACTCGTGGGCGCCGAACGAGCTCCTCATCTGATAGCTGTTGATGTTCGCGGCTTCCGTGGCCTCCTGGACCGTCATCCCGAACTCCACGACGTTCAAGAAGAACTGCAGGAGGTTCTGGTCCTGCGAGTCCCCGCCCTGCACGGAAAAACAGAGGTATGGCTTGCCGTCCTTCAGCGCGAGCGTCGGCGTGAGCGTCACGCGCGGGTGCTTGCCCGGCTCTAGGGCGTTGAACGGGCCTTCTGCGCGGTCGAGGACGAAGCTTTGCATGCGCTGGCTCATGCCGATGCCGGTCTTCCCCGCGATGACCGCCGGGAGCCAGCCACCTGACGGCGTGACCGAGACGACCCAGCCTTCGGCATCGGCCGCCTCGACCGACGTCGTCCCGGCGTAGAACTCCTCTTCGAAGGTCCGGACCCTCGCCGACTCGGATGCCGCGGCGGCCTTCTTCCGAACCGCCGGCTTCCACTTTTCGAGAAGATCGAGGTACGGGTTCTTCTCGCCCTGGAACGGATACGGATCGCCCGGCTTGACGTTGACGTCGTTTCTCGCCCAGTCGATCGTCGCCGCGCGCTGCTTGCCGTACTCCTTGGAGAGAAGGCCCTTCGTCGGCTCGGCGGGTGGGAAATAGGGATCACCGTAATAGAAGTCGCGGTCCGCGAACGCGAGGTTCATCGCCTGGTAGAGCGCGTGAATGTAGCGCGCGCTGTCGTAGCCCATCGCCTTTAGATCCATGCCCTCGAGGATGTTCAGGGCCTGGAGCATCGCGGGCCCTTGCGTCCAGACATCGAGCTTGTAGACGTCGATGCCCTTGTACGACGTCTTCACGGGTTCCTCGATGTGGACCCTCCAGTTCGCGAGGTCCTCGAGCGTGTGGAGGCCGCCGACCTCGCGCGAGCCGCGCACGAACTCCTGCGCGATGTCGCCCCTGTAGAAGCGGTCGTACGCCGCGAGGATCGCGTCCCTCCGGCTCCTGCCTTTCGCGAGCGCCTGCTTTTCCGCCTCGACGAGCTTCCGGAGCGTCGCGGCGAGATCCGGCTGCCGGAAGATCTCGCCCGCTTGCGGCGGCTGGTCGCCCGGGCGCGGCAGGAGGACGCGCCGCGATTCGGGCCACTTCAGCAGCCAGTCGCGCTGCCTCTGTGCGGTCGAGACGTGCTGCTGCTCGACCGGGTAGCCGTCCGCCATGTCGATCGCGGGCGCGAGAACGTCGGCGAGCGAGAGCTTCCCGTACTCGGCGAGCATCACCATGATTCCGCCCGGCGTCCCGGGCGTGACCGCGGCGAGCGGGCCGTATTCCGGCGGATACGCCATACCCTTCGACCGGAAGAACTCCGGCGTCGCTCCGGTCGGTGCGACGCCGAGCGCGTTGATGCCGACGACCTTGCCCTTCTTCGGGTTGTAGATGAGCGCCTGCGTTTCGCCGCCCCAGGACAGCGTGTCCCACATCGTGCAGGTCGCGGCGATCATCGCGGCCGCCGCGTCAACGGCGTTGCCGCCTTTCTGGAAGATCATCGCGCCCGCGGTCGCAGCCAACGGCTTACCGGTGATCGCGAGCCACTTCTTCGCGTGAAGAGGCGGCTTGTTGGTGGCCGCGCGGGCGGAAAGCAGGCCGAGAGTGCCCGAAACAGCGACGACGGCGAGAGCGCCTCGCAGGGACCGGCCCGCTGACGGTGTCATACACGCCTCCTGGGATCGGCGAGCGCGCGCTCAGAACCCCTTGACCGTCGCCGCTTTCTTGTACATCCAGTACGTGAAGCCCCAGCCGAGAAGGACGACGAGCGGCAGCGTCCACTCGTAGCTCGCGGCCCACGTCGCGTGCTGCGACATCATCATGAAGATGAGCGGCACGGACATGTACGTGTTGTGCTTGCTGCGCAGGCCCGCCATCGCGGCGATGGCCGGGTCGGGCTTTTCACCGTTCTTCGTGGCCGTGATGATCTTCTTCTGCGCGGGCCAGATCCGCATCCAGACGTTCGCCGCCATGATCGTCCCGAACATCGCGCCGAGGTGGATCGCCGTGCCGCGGAAGCCGAAGCCGGCGAACCGCGAGAAGAAGTAGACCGCCGCGGTCGCCACGACGAGGCCGAAAACGAAGTGGATCTCGGTTTTCACGATCGCCTTTGCGAGGGGGTCGTAGACGACGAACATGAGGAGGGCGACGAGGACGGCGATGCCGCCCGTTCCCCACGTCTTCAGGGCCGGGTCTTTGAACACCAGGCCGGTGTTGTAGTAGACGAGCCCGAGCAGGATCAGGCCCGTGATCCACGTCCAGGCCGCGCCCCACCGGAAGGCCCAGAGCGCGCGTGGCATCAGCTCCGGTATGACCTTCTTCTTCGTTTCCGCGTCCATCGTGGGTGCGAAGTTCGAGTTCACGAAATTGAAGAACCACAGAAGGCCGATCCAAAGGACACCCGCGACGATGTGCCCCCACCGGAACAGCGACTCGAAAAAATTCATGCCGTCCATGATGTCCTCCGTTGATTGAGACCGGATCTTAGCAACGGCCGAAAAATGTCCCGCCTCAGCTCAGGCGCCGACTGCCTTCGCGACCTGCTCGGCGAGACGCAGGAACGCCTTCGAGACCGTCGAATCCGGTTCGGACACCATGATCGGAGTTCCGGCGTCGCCCTGAATGGCGACGTGCGGGTCGATCGGGACCTCGCCGAGGAACGGAACGCCGAGGAGGTCCGCCGTCTTCTTGCCGCCGCCGTGCTTGAAGATCTCGTCGCGGTTCCCGCACTTCGGGCATTCGTAGTAGCTCATGTTCTCGATGATGCCGAGGACGGGCACGTTCACTTTCTGGAACATGGCGAGGCCCTTGCGGGCGTCGATGAGCGCGACGTCCTGCGGGGTCGTGACGATGACGGCGCCCGAGAGGGCGACCTTCTGCGTGAGCGTGAGCTGCGCGTCGCCCGTGCCGGGGGGCAGGTCCACGAGCAGGAAGTCCAGCTTTCCCCAAGCCACGTCGCCGAGAAACTGCTCGACGGCCTTGAAGATCATCGGGCCGCGCCAGATGACCGGCGTATCCACGTCCATCAGGAATCCGATCGACATGACGCGCACGCCGAAGCGCTCGATCGGGAGGATCTTCTCCTCCTCGTTCACGAACGGCTTCGTCGTGATGCCCATCATCATCTGCTGTGACGGGCCGTAGATGTCCGAGTCCATGAGCCCGACTTCGTAGCCGAGCCTCTTGAGCGCGAGCGCGAGGTTCGCTGCCACCGTCGACTTGCCGACGCCGCCCTTGCCCGACGCGATGGCCACGACGAACCGCGTGTCTTTGAGGATGTCCTTGCGGGCGACGGCGCCGGCCATCACCGGCGCCTGAGGCGTCGCGGCCTGCACGGCGATCGTGACGGACCTGACGCCATCGAGAGCACGCAGGGCCGTGTCGCATTCCTGTTTGATGGCCTCGGCCGCAACGGGCGCATCCGTCGTCAGCGCGAGGCGGAAGGAGACGTTTCCGCCCCCAACCGTGAGTTCCTTGACGAACCCGAAGGAGACGATGTCGCGCGAGAAGCCGGGGTACTTGACCCGCCGGAGCGCGTCGAGAACGGTCTGTTCGTTCAGCGTGGCCGTGGACACTCTTGCTTCCCTCTCGAAGCCGGAGGATCTCACAAGCGGGCCGCTCGGGCGGGAAGCCTCGTCAGACGCGAAGCGCGAGGATTTCGCGCCGGACCCTTTCCATCAGCTCGCGACGCGCGTGCACGGACAGGCCCGCTGTCGGAATCGGATGCCCCGCGCGCACGCGGACAGGGCCGCGCCGCACGATCATCCCCTGCGCTCCGAGGACGGCCCGGGCTCCGGAGACGCCCACGGGCACGATCGGCACGCCGGACTTCAGCGCCGTCAGGAAACCGGACTTCTTGAACGGGCCGAGGCTGCCGTCGCGGGACCGCGTGCCCTCGGGGAAAACGAGGATGGACGTGCCCTTCGCGAGGCGTTCGTCGAGCTCCGAGAGGACGTCCTTCGCCTTGTCGATCCGGCGCCGGTCCACGGGCACGAAGCCCGCGAGCCACATCGACCAGCCCATGAACGGCACCCAGAAAAGCGACCGCTTCGCGAGAAAACGCACGTCCTGCCGGATCGCGAGGAGAAGCAGAAGGATATCGATGCCGGACTCGTGGTTCGACATGTAGATCGCCTGAGGGAGCGCCGCCGCGTCGCCCGAGACCTCGATCGTCGCGGGAACCCCGGTGAAAAACAGGATCGTCCGGGCCCAAGCGCGCGCCCAGAAGAGGTAGGTGCCGCCCCGAGGCGGGATCCAGGCCGTCAGGATCGCCAGAAAACCGAACGCCGCCGTCGAAAGCGCGATCACCGCCCAGCTCCACAGGGACACGCCGAGGTCTCTGAGGAGCTCCATGCCGAAGGAGTCTAGCGATCCGGGGCGGGCCCGTAGAATGGGCCCGTGGACCAGTTCGACTCCACGACACAGTACGTCGCGGTTCTGAAGCAGCCGCTCTGGAAGCTCGCGCGCGTGCGCCGGTGGATTCAGAACGTGTCGTTTCACCTCGGGGGCGTCGCGATGATGGCGGTCCAGCTCGCCCGCGAGGCGCGAGGCCGGTGGGAGACGTCCGAGATCATCCGCCAGATGGACGCCCTCGGCGTCCAGTCGATCTCCATCACGAGCCTCACCGCGCTCTTCACGGGCATGGTGCTCGCGCTCCAGACGTCGTACGCGCTCGCGCAGTTCGGCGGCAAGCTCTTCGTGGGCCGCGTCGTCGTCCTGTCGATCTGCCGCGAGCTCGGCCCAACGCTCACGGCCCTCATGGTCGCGGCGCGCGTCGGCTCGGGAATCACGGCAGAGCTCGGCACGATGGCGGTCACCGAGCAGGTCGACGCGATGCGGGCGCTCGGCGCCTCGCCGATCCGGAAGCTCGTGCTGCCGCGCGTGGTGGCCGTGACGGTCATGCTGCCGGTTCTCACGCTGCTCGCCGACTTTCTCGGAATGGTGGGCGGCCTGTTCATCGCGGTCGTGGAGGTGAAGGTCGGGGCCTCGTTCTACCTTTCGACGGTCCAGCAGTCCGTGCACCTCAACGATGTGCTCCACGGGCTCTTCAAGACCCCGTTCTTCGGATTCGAGATCGCGATGATCGGCTGCTACAACGGGTTGAACGCGTCCGGCGGGGCGGACGGAGTCGGACGCGCGACGACGATCGCGGTCGTCGTCGCGTCGATCGTCGTCCTCATGTCCGATTTCTTCCTCACGAAGCTTTTTCTCGTGCTGCCGCTGGGGCTCAAGTGATGTTCAGCGAAACGGCGGTCATGAGGTTCGTGCGGGCCGACCGGCCCGCCGGCGCCCCCATCATCGAATTCAAGCGCGTCCTCAAGACGTACAGCTCGCACCGCGTCCTCGACGAGGTCGACCTCACCGTCCGGCGCGGAGAGGTCCTCGTGATCCTGGGAGGCTCCGGGACCGGGAAATCCGTCTCGCTCCGGCACATGAACGGTCTCGAGCAACCCGATTCGGGAGAGGTCTGGGTGGATGGCGTGGAGGTCTCGCGGCTTCCCGAAGAAGAGCTCGTGGCGGTGCGCAAGAAGGTGGGCATGCTCTTCCAGGGTGGCGCGCTGTTCGACTCGATGACGGTCTTCGAGAACATCGCCTTCGCGCTACGCGAGCACACGCGCTGGTCCGAGGAGCAGATCACGGCCCGCGTGGGTGAGGTGCTGGGGTTCGTGAATCTCGGGCGCGACGTGGAACAGCTCCTCCCCTCCTCGCTTTCGGGCGGGATGAAGAAGCGCGTCTCGCTCGCCCGCACCGTCGCGCTCAAGCCCGAAATCCTCCTCTACGACGAGCCCACGACAGGGCTCGACCCCGTGACGGGGATGACGATCAACCGCCTCATCGTCGACCTGAACGAGCGCCTCGCGACGACGTCCGTCGTCGTGACCCACGACATCGTCTCGGCGCTCTTCGTGGCCGACCGCATCGCGTTCCTCCAGAACGGCCGTTTCGTCTTCATCGGAACTCCGGAGGAGGCGCGTGCCTCGGAGGTCCCCGACCTGCACGCCTTCCTCGTCGCCGGAGAATCGCGGGAAATGAGCACGTCGAAGGGGGGCCCGCTTTGAGAGCCGACGTCAGAACCACGACACGCGTCGGGGTCATCCTCTTCGCCGCCTTCGTGCTGCTCGCGGGCGCCATTCTCTTCATCGGAGGCACGAAGGGGTTCTTCGTGAGCCGCACGTCTTACTTCGCCCGCTTTCCGAACACGCAGGGCATCGTGGGAGGAAACCAGGTGCGCCTCGCGGGCGTGATCGTGGGCGCCGTGCGGGGCATCGAAGTGCCCCGCGTGCCGGGCCAGGACATCACGATTCACTTCGACATCGAGCGCAAATACCAGCACCTCGTCAAGACCGACAGCCGCGCCGAGATCAAGACGATCGGGCTCCTCGGCGACAAGTACCTCGAGGTGACGCCGGGCTCCTCCGACAAGCCCGACCTCGAGCCCGACCACGAGATCATCGCGTTTCGCGGGGCCGAGCTCGAGAAGATCCTCTCCGGCTCAGGGGACCTCGTCGACAACGTCGTCGCGATCTCGAAGTCGCTCAAGAACATCCTGGGCCGCACCGAGAAGGGCGAAGGCTTCCTCGGGGAGATCACCTCGGAGTCTGAGAACGGCCGGGCTCTCTCGCGCTCGCTTCGGCAGACGCTCGACAACCTGAACGGCCTGATGAAGGACGTGCGCCAGGGCAAGGGCCTCGTCGGACGCCTCCTGAACGACGAGAAGGCGGCCGACAAGGTGCTCGACGAGCTCGGCTCGGCGTCCGCTTCGCTCCACAGGATCCTCGCGACCGTCGAGAAGGGAACG
Organism: uncultured Acidobacteriota bacterium; assembly: GCA_937888435.1. Classification (GTDB taxonomy): domain Bacteria; phylum Acidobacteriota; class Thermoanaerobaculia; order UBA5066; family UBA5066; genus Fen-183. The sequence continues at coordinate 19,475 of CALAQS010000258.1, read as the reverse complement.
GCCACGGGCGAGGGCCTCGTGCCCGCGCTCCTTTCCGATCCGGAGGGAAAGAGGAAGTTCTTCGCGATGGTCGACTCGCTGCAGGTCACCGCGGAGGGCCTCGCGTCCTTCTCGAAGGACCTCAAAGCGGGGAACGGCCTCCTCGGTCAGCTCGTTTCCGACAGCGACTTCTCGAAGGAATTCCTCGCCGACCTCAAGAAGCTCTCGTCCCACCTCGCGAACGTCGCCGCGAAGCTCGACTCCACGCAGGGGACGGCCGGCAAGCTCATCGCGGATTCCGCCGTGCACGACGCGATCGACGACATTCTCGTGGGAATCAACGAGAGCAAGCTCCTGCGCTGGCTCGTCCGCGACCGGCAGAGATCCGGCATCCAGAGGCGGTACGACGAGGCGCAGAAGAACCTCGCGGCGACGCCTCACCCCACCCCGTGAGTCTCGCCCTCGTCGCCGGAGGAGCCGGCTTCCTCGGGTCCGCCGTCGTCCGAAGGCTGCTCGGCACCGGCGAGGGCGTCGTCCTCCTGGATGCGTTCGAAGACGCTGGAGACGGGCGCTCCCTGAAGGAAGAACGCATCGCCGCGTTCTCTCGCCACCCGCGCGCCGCCGTCGTGCGGGGCGACGCGGCCGATCCCGCGTTCCTCGAGAGCGTGCTGGCGGAGCACCGGCCCTCGTCCATCGTGAACGCGACCCTCCTCCGGCCGAACGGCCGCGGGCTGGGGCCGCTCCTCGAGAGCGCTCGCGGCGCGGGGGTCGGAGTTTTCGTCCACCTTTCGGACGGACGGCTCTACGGGCCGCGCGACGAGGCGGACCGGCGCGCGAGAGAGGACGAGGCGCCCGAGCCCGGCGACGATCCGGATCTCATCGCGAAGGCCGCGGAAGAGGAAGCCCTTCTCGCCTCCGGCCTGCCCTTCGTCAACCTCCGCGTATTCTCCGCCGTCGGCCCGGGCGGCGGGCCGGCGCGATTTCCGCTCGACGCGCTGGAGGCGCTCTTCGGCGGCGAAGAGGTCGTCCTTCCGGACGACGCGCCACGCGACTTCGTGCACACCGAGGACGTCGTCCGCGGCATCCTCTTCGCGATCGCGCGGAGGCCGCTCGGCGAGACCGTGAATCTCGGGTCCTCTCTCGCCGTGCGTCCCTCCGAAATCGTGCGGGCGCTCGCGGTGCGGGCGGCCCGCGAGGTCCGTATCTCGGTTTCCGGAGAATCGCCGCGCCCCCCTCGCATCGCGGACCTCGAGAAAGCCTGGCAGACGCTCGGCTACTCCCCGCAGCTCGGGGTCGGCGAGATCGCGTGGGAGATCGTGCGCGCACGCCTGTACCCCGAAGAGGCCGGGCGCGCCGCGCGCTCGGCCGAGATGTCCTCACGGACGAGAGCGGAACCTCCGCGGCCGGTCTCGCGGCGCGAGCTCTTCGGGCTCTTTCGCAAGCCGTTCGACGCCGCCGCGAAAAAGCCGCGACGCTGACGGAAGGGTAAGATAGGCTTTACTCCGTGAACATCTGCATGGTCGGAACGGGCTACGTCGGCCTCGTGACCGGCGCCTGTCTCGCCGACTTCGGCATGGACGTGACGTGCGTCGACAAGGACGAGACGAAGATCGCCCTGCTCAGGAAGGGCGTCTCGCCGATCTACGAACCAGGCCTCGAAGAGCTGATCCACAAGAACGAGAAGGCTGGCCGCCTGCGCTTCTCCACGAACATCGTCGAGGCCATCGAGCGAAGCCTCGTCATCTTCATCGCCGTCGGGACGCCTCCTCGGAAAGACGGCTCGCCGGATCTCTCGTTCATCTTCGAGGTTGCCGAGTCGATCGCGACGCACATGAACGGTTACAAGGTCGTCGTCACGAAGTCCACGGTGCCCACCGGAACGGGGGCGCAGATCGAGGACATCCTTCGCACGAAGAACGGCCGGTACAAGTTCTCCGTCGTCTCGAACCCCGAGTTCCTGCGCGAAGGGTCGGCGATCGAGGACTTCATGCACCCCGACCGGGTCGTCATCGGCTCGCGCGACGAGGAGGCGATCGCGATCGTCAAGGACGTCTACTCTCCGCTCTCGATCGGCGGCGTTCCGTTCGTCGTGACCGACGTCGAGTCGGCCGAGCTCATCAAGTACGCCTCGAACGGCTTCCTCGCGCTCAAGATCTCCTTCATCAACGAAGTTGCGGCCATGTGCGAGAGGATGGGCGCCGACGTGAAGGACGTCGCGCGCGGAATGGGCCTCGACAAGCGCATCGCCCCGCATTTTCTGAACCCCGGGCCCGGCTACGGCGGCTCGTGCTTCCCGAAGGACTCCTCGGCCGTCGTCGACCTCGCGCGGAAGAACGGCTACACGTTCGAGATCATGGAGGCCGTCCTCTCCGTCAACGACCACGTCAAGGCGCGCATGGTGGACAAAGTCGCGGCCGTATGCCCGGACCTGAAGGGCAGGCGCGTCGCCATGCTCGGGATCGCCTTCAAGCCGGAGACCGACGACATCCGTGAGAGCGCGTGCCTGAGGCTCGCGTCCGACCTCCAGGCGCGCGGCGCCGACGTCGTGGCCTATGACCCGGCCGCGATGGACAACGCGCGGAAGGAAATGCCCTCGCTCAAGCTCGCCGACGACGTCTACTCCTGTGCCGCCGGGGCCGACGTCCTCGTCCTGGCGACCGACTGGAACCAGTTCCGCAAGCTCGACCTCGACCGGCTCGAGAAAACGATGAAGGCGAAGAACTTCGTCGACCTCCGCAACCTCTACGAGCCGAAGGAGATGCGGAAAGCCGGTTGGAACTACGCCGGCCTCGGCCGCGCCTGAAGCGCGTGCATCATGGCCGCCGGCTGGCACCGATGTCACCCTCCCCACATCGGAGGTGCCTCATGGCCATGAAGATTCAGGACACTTGCATCAACTGCGGATCGTGCGAGCCGGATTGCCCGAACCAGGCGATCACCGCCGGGGATCCGACGTTCTTGGTCGACACGGCGCGCTGCACCGAATGCGTCGGAGCGTTCGACGCACCGAAGTGCATCGAGATCTGCCCGATCGAGGGCTGCATCGTGACCGAGCCGGCCGAGCCGCGCGAGCTCCTCGAAGCCCGCTACGCCCAGCTTCACGCCTGAGGCGGCGCGAGCCGGACGCGGCGCGCTCACACCCCTTACAATCGCGGTTTCATGCGCGTCGTCGTCACCGGAGCCGCGGGGTTCCTCGGGAGCCATCTGACCGACCGGCTCCTCGCCGAAGGGCATGAGGTCGTCGGCCTCGACAATCTGGTCACGGGCGACGAACGGAATATCGCCCACCTGGCCGGAAACAGGAAATTCCGCTTCGTCCTGCACGACGTCACGGAGTACATCTTTCTCGACGGACCGGTCGACGCGATCCTCCACTTCGCGTCCCCCGCCTCGCCCATCGACTATCTCCAGATCCCGATCCAGACGCTGAAGGTGGGCGCGCTCGGCACGCACAAAGCGCTCGGGCTGGCGCGCGCGAAGAACGCCCGCTTCCTTCTCGCGTCCACGTCCGAGGTGTACGGCGACCCGCTCGTCCATCCGCAGCCCGAGACTTACTGGGGAAACGTGAATCCCGTCGGGCCGCGCGGGTGCTACGACGAGGCGAAGCGCTTCGCCGAGGCGATCACGATCGCGTACCGCAACTTTCACGGCGTCGACACGCGCATCGCGCGCATCTTCAACACTTACGGCCCGCGCATGCGCCCGAACGACGGCCGCATCGTCCCGTCGCTCATCGGCCAGGCGCTCCGCGGCGAGCCGCTGACGGTATTCGGCGACGGATCGCAGACGCGGTCGTTCTGCTACGTCCCGGATCTCGTCGAGGGGATCACCCGGCTCCTCCAGTCTGATTACAAAGACCCGCTGAACCTCGGCAACCCCACCGAGATGACGGTCCTGAAGTTCGCCGAGACGATCCAGCGCCTCACCAGCACGAAGGCGCCCATCGTCCACAGGCCGCTCCCCGTGGACGACCCGAGGCAGCGCCGCCCCGACATCGCCCTCGCGAAGAAGATCCTCGGCTGGGAGCCGAAGGTCGGTCTCGAAGAGGGCCTGAAAAGCACGGTCGCGTATTTCGCGTCTCGCGACCGGCCAGGCCCGCTCGCTCCTTCGTCGTAGAATCCTCGCAGCGGCGTGACCTTCACCCTTCCTCAGGTTCTCGTGCTCTTCTGCGCGCTCGCGGCCGCCTCGTTCGGTGTGCTCGCGCTGCTGCTCCTGCGCTGGAACCGGGCCCGCACGGAGCTCGTGCTCTATGCGACGCTCGCGTTCGCGATCGCGTTCTGGCTCGCGACTCCGCTGCTCACTCCGGTTCCGGTCCCGGTCTCCCGCGAGATCCTGGGCCGCCTCGTGCGGGCGCTCTCCTTCGTCCTTCCCGCCATCGGTTTTCTCTTCCTGCTCCGCTTCCTGAATCTCCCGCTGACGCCCGCGCTGGGGGCTCTCCTTGCCCTTCCGCTCGTCGGCACGTTCCTCGCGCTCTTCCTGCCGGCCGCGAGCCCGCTCGTCGGGGGGCTGTCCGTCCTCTCCGTCGGACTCGTCTCGATCGGCTTTTTGATCCTCTTCGCCCGGAAGGAAAACAGGCGGCGCGACACGACGCTCGTCTTCGTCGCCACGGCCTTTCTACTCGCGGGAGCGACGCTCGAAACCGGCTCGCGCTGGGTGGCGGGTTCCGGGGCGTTCTCCGGCGCCTTCTTCGGATTCGCGTTCCTCGTCTTCACCGCGCTCCTCCTTCCGACGGTCGCCGACGAGGAGCGCCGGCTCTTCGCGCGGGCAACCACCGACGCGCTCACCGGGCTTCTCACGCGCTCTCTTTTCCTGGGCCGCGCCGCCGAGGAGCTCGTGCGCGCCGAGAGGACCCGGCGCTCGGCGGCGCTCGTCGTCGTTGCGGTCGACGGGTTCGAGGCTTTCGAGAAGGAGAAGGGGCGCGAGGCCGCGGACGAGATCCTCGCCTCCTTCGGCCAGGCGATCGGGCGGACGATCCGCGGGATCGATCTCGCCGCCCGCCGCTCGCATTCCGAGTTTCTCGTGCTGCTCATCGAGGCGGACGAGACGAACGCGACGATCGCGGTGGAGCGCATCCGGAACGCCGTCCCCGGCGTCGAGGGCCGCGTCATGACGCTCTCGGCCGGCATCGCCGTGCACGGCCGGCTGGACAAGACGCGCTGCGATGCGCTTCTCGAACGCGCCGAGAGGACTTTGGCGCGCGCGCGCGCCGCCGGCGGGAACCGGATCCTGCTCGAGGAAGCTAGCGCGCCGCTTGCTTCGCAAGCGACCGAGTAGGGCGCGCTAGCAGCTGCTAATGATGGGGGAAACACGGTCGTGTTTCCCCCCTGCCCCCTTCACCGCTCGAGAAACGCACCAGCTAAAAACGATAGAAGAGGCTGGCCGCGAGCTGCCGCGAGGCGCGGCCGACATCGAACCCGAAGTCGATCGACAGCGACCGCGCGACCGTCACGCCGAGGCCGCCCGTGAAGCGGTCGTCCGCGTGCCCCCCGTCGAACACCGTGGCGACGCTCGCCGAGTACGGCGGATCCGTGATTGGGAACGGGGTGCCCGAGGCGTCTTTAGCCGCGAGGCTCGCCGTGACGCCGTGCGCCGGCTCGCGGTGATAGCCGACCCGGAACGCGAGGCGTGCGTCGTTTCCCCCCGCCACGTACTCGAGCCCGATGCGCGGCACCAAGACGTTCGGCGCCGGAGAGACGTCGGCGAGGACATCCGAAACCGGAAACCCCGGTGGCGGCCCGACGAGCCCGGCGTACGAGACGACAGGGAGCGGGCGGTCGAAGATGTCGCCGTAGGCCACCCACTGGACCTCGGCCGCAATCGTGAGGCCGGGCATGGGGTGCGCGGCGAGGCCGAGCGAGGCGTCGCGGGGCACGCGGAACGTGAACGGGCGCGAGGTCTGGCCGACGAGCGAGGACGGGACGTCTCCGCTCAAGACGAGCGTGCCGTCGTTGCGGGGCGAGGAGCGGTAGACGGCTCCCAGCGTCAGAGCGCCGTCCGGAAGGAGATCCGCGTGCAGGCCGACGATGTAACCCGCCTTCGTGCCCGAAACGCCGTTCACGCTCATGTCCACCGTCTTCGTTTCCGTGGCGGTGGGCGACAGATACGTCGTGCTGACGATCCGATGCGGACCCGCGGCGTCACCGTCGAGATCGAAGGAGGGGCGGTTGAGCGTGATTCCTCCCCCGATTCGGATGCGCTCCGAGAGCCGATAGGCCAGCGAAAAGCCCAGCAGACGGTTCGTGAGGCGGACTCCTCCGAACTCCCGGAACGTATAGAGGTAGTCCCGGCGTGTCGCCCCGCCGGACCGATTGTCCCGAAGCTCAAGATACTCGTATCCGTCGGGGCCGGCGTCGCCTTCGAAGCGCAGGTTTTCCGCGTAGGTGAGCGCCGCGACGAACCGCCCGCCGAGCGGCATGACCACGCCCGCGAAGTCGAAAGACGAGGCGCGCGCGTCCCGATCGACATTCGATGCGTCGATGCCGGGATAAGGCGCCGTGAGAGCGCCGGTCGCCGTGGAGCGCGCCGTGGCGAGGCCGAGCGTGTCGTTGGAACTCTTGCCGGAGAGCGCGAACTCGACGGAGGAGATCAGGCCGAGCCCCGCGGGGTTCGCCAGCGCAGCCGTGGCGTCGTCGGCGATCGCCGTGAAGGCGCCGCCCATCGCGAGCGACTTTCCTCCCGGGTTCGTGAGGTTGAAGCTGACCTTCGAGAGGAGCGCCGAATCGGTCTGGGCGCGGGCCGAAGAGGGGACGAGAACGCCGAGGAAAAACAGCAGCGCCACGTTCCGGAAGCGTCGTGTCGTCATCGTGCGTCTCCCGTCGTCAGAAGGTCGGCGAGCGCGCCGGGCGTCTCGAAGGGCTCGGAAAGTAACACCGTCGCGCCGCTGGCCACCGAAACGAGGCGCTCGACGGTGCGCCCGCCCGGACCGGGCCCGGTGAGGACGATGCGGTAGGGGCCGGGAGCGAGATCCGTAACGAGGAGGGGCGTCGTGGCGTTCGCGGGCAGCACGACCGAATTCCCGGTGCGTTGATCGACGATCGAGACGACCCGCGCGAACGGCAGCGCGACGAGCTGCAGGCGCCCCGCGGCAAGAGCGGCGGCCGCCGGCGTCGCGGGTGGTGCCGTCCGGGAGGCGAGAGCCGTCGTGGGAACGGCCGCCGGCGTCAACCGCCTCACGGAGCGCCCCGAAGAGCGGACGCGGGCCGCCCACCATGAGGCCGCGAGCACGAGGACGATCCCTGCCGCGGCGAACCACAGGAGGAGGCGCGCCTCGTAAAGAGAATGCTTGGCCACGGGAAGCGTCGCCGAGCCGGGCCTCCGCGCCACGCCCACGATCTCGGTGCCGCTCGTCTGCTCGAGCGCCGCCGCGTCGTCGGGCGGACGGTCGATCCCGGCGGGCAGCCGCAAGCCGCCGGCGTCGCGCAGCACGGCGACAAGACGGTCCACGATCTCGCGCCAGCTCGCGGGCCGGCTCTCGCGCCGCTTCTCGAGCATCTGCCCCACCAGGCGGACGAGCGGCACGGGCAGCGAAGGGGCGTCGGAGGGCGCCGCGACGGGCGGTGCCACGGCGTTGAGATGCGCGGCGATGTACTCGACGGGAGCCTTGCCCTCGAACGGACGACGCCCCGAGAGCACCTGATAGAAGATGACGCCGAGGCTGTAGACGTCGCTGCGCCAGTCGAGCGGCGCGCCATGCCCGAGCGACCCGAGCTGCTCCGGCGACCCGTACGCGACCTTGCCGAGAAAGAATCCCGTGGCGGTCAGGGACTCGAGGCCCGTGGCTTTCTCGAACAGCTTCGCGACGCCGAAATCGAGGAGCTTCACGAGCCGGTCGCCGCCGCGCTCGATGACGAGTATGTTGTCCGGAGACAGGTCGCGGTGAACGATCCCGCGCGAGGAAAGGTACTCGAGCCCGTGCGCGGCCTGCACGAGAAGCGGCACGGTCTCCGTCCACGGCCGGCCCGCGAAGGACGTCAGGGGCGTGCCGTCGAGGTACTCCATCGCGAGCCAGGGCGTTCCGTCCTCTTCTCCGATCTCGAGGAACGAGACGACGTTCACGTGGAGGAGGCTCTTGAGGATCGCGGCCTCGCGGTCGAAGCGCACGCGCGCCTCGGCGAGGTGCGCCTTCGACTCGTCGCCGGGCCCCTCGGCCTCGCGGATGACCTTCAGCGCGACCGTGCGCTCGTCGCGCTCGTCGACGGCCTGGTACACGATGCCCATGCCGCCGCGGCCGATCCGCTTCAGGATGCGGTAATGGGCGATGCGCTCGACGGCGCCGGCCAACCCGTCACCGTCCCGTGCCGGCCGTCGCCGGACGCAGGAAGATGTTGGCCGGGTCGCCCGTCACGAGGTCGATCTTGGACGCGAAGGCCAGGAACACGCCATCGCCGCCCACCTGGCGCACGACGATCTGCACGTCCGTGACCTCCGAGAGATTCAGGCCGAGGATGTTGCGGAAGAGCTCGTCCGAGAGGTAGCCCATCGGCGGAATCCGCTGTGTGACCGTGGCGATCGGCACGAACGATCCGGGCAGGTACGCTGCGATGATCACGTCGCAGTAGGAGCCGGTCACTTCGTTCAGGATGAGGTTCGTGCGGTACGCCGACGAGTTCTCGGCCCCGTCGAACTGTACGGTGCCGAGGTTCGACTGGAACGACGAGTAGCCGTGCAGGTAGGAGTAGCCCTCCATGCCGGTCTTGTAGTCCCCGACGCCGGTCGTCGTGGAGATCGTGTAGGCCTCGGTCTGGACGTCGATGTCCGACCAGCCCTGCGCGCAGCAGGTGCCGTCGCTGTTCGTCACGTTGTCGATCTCGATGTGTCCGTACGTGCCCGTGCCGGGCAGGATGCCGAGCTCCTCCTCGAGCACGTCCTCGAAGTGAAGGACCGTTCCCCCGGTGAGCCCCGACAATCCCGACGTTATGGTGTTCAGGTTGACGTCGACGTACTTGAGCCTGAGAACCCGCGTGGCGCTCGCCGTGTTCGTGAGGGTCAGGCGCGTCCGCCAGAATGGCTTCGAGCCGTCGTCGAGGGGCGCACCGCCCGCGTGGACCGCGGGAAACGAAAGCGGCGGCGGATAACCGCCGTCCGGCAGGCTCGAGAGCGAGAACCGCGCCGCGGAGGCGCCGGTCGCGGCGCTCGAGCCGAGTCCCGGCAATGCCTGCAGGCCGTTCGTCGTGACGCCGACGTGGAGCGAGGCGTCCTGCGTGTGGTTGTCGATGACCGTCGCCATCCCAACGACCGACCCGAGCTTCCCACCCACGGGGTCGGCCGCGCTGTTGTCCTGCCACGTGAACCGGGCGTAGGCATAGGAGTCTGCGAGCGGGGCGGGATCGAAGAGGTCCACATCGTCGAAGAGCTGCACCGTGGCGTTCGCCGGAATCGTCTGCACGAGGCTCACCGGGGCCCCGCTCTTGAGAACCGGGAACCCGTTGGCGTCGAAGAGGTCGATGAGGATCTTCGTGTCGTAGCCGGACGTCTCGAGGAGAAGCAGGTTCGAGCGCCGGTCCACGTCGTGCGCGAGGCCCGACACCCAGTAGAAGGGAGCGCTCTGCTTCACGCCTTCGCCGGGAATCGTAGGCCTCAGCTCGAAGCCATACTGCCCGATGGGCGGCGTCGTGCCGGCGAGCGTGCGGCGCGAGGCGTTCCTCGCCGCGACCGTCGCCGGCAGTGGCCGGTTATTGACGAGCGCCGTGGCGGTCACGGTGGGCGCGGCAGAGCGCACCTCGGCGGTGAAGGCGCCCTCGACGCCGACAAGCGTCGCCACGACGTTGCGGTAGCGGCGCGTCTCGCCCGCCGCGAGCGTCAGATCGAAGCGGCGCAGGAGCGAGCCGTCACCCGGCGCGCCGACCGGGTTGAAGAGGAGCGAGACCGCAACAGGATTCACGGCGTCGGTGTTCGTGAGCCAGAGGTCCGCCGCGAAGCGCCCGACGCTTCGCGCGTCGATGGCGTTCGGAAACGCCGCGTACAGGATGCGTGTCCGCGCCGCCGTAGCCGAAATCGCCCCCGCGCCGGTCGCCGCGGGCTGCAAGGCCGGGCCGTCGTCGGTCACGAGCAGGGTTTCCGGGCTGTCGGCGAACCCGAGCGTTGCGAGCGCGATTGCGCCGACCTCGGTTCCGGTGCCCGCGCGGCGTTTCGCGCGGTCCACGGTGAGCTGCACCGTGCGCGACTCGTTCGCCGCGAGCGGGCCATCCCAGGGCTGTCCGTCCAGCGATACCACGGCGATCCATGGAGCCCGGATCGTCGCAACGAAGGACGCCGCCTGATCGGAGGGGTTCAGGATCGAGCGCAGCATGGGATCCCCGTTCTTGTCGACGTCGGCGGCCGGATCGCTCCACACGACCTTCGCCGCCGAGGGCGCAGCCGTGATCATGCAGTCGATCGGGACCAGGAGCGTGGAGTCTCCCGCCGTGAGTAGAACCGACGCATGCACGGGGCGCAGGAGAGCCGTGACGTAGAGCGACGTCACGCCGACCGTCTGCACGGCGTTCGGAGCGAGCGTGAAGGAGTCCGGCACGACCACGAAGCCGCTGTCGTCCGGCTTCGCACGCACGAGGATGGGGTCGTTTCCGCCGTTCCGCACGACGAACGACGTGGTCGGGCGCGTACCGGCCGCCGGGAGGAGCACCGCGATGGGCGCCGGCTCGGACACGAGCTGGAGCGCGGTCGAGAGGACGCCGCCGACCGTCACGCGAACGGCGGGCGACCACGGGCCGACCGATCCGCAGGAGGCCTCGGCCCGCACCTGGTAAACGTAGTCGCCAGGTCCCCCGGTGAACGAGGACGCCCCTCCCGCGACGACCCACTCGCTCGCGTTGGCAGACGCGGCCGACGTCTGCCGGATGCGGAAGGTCAGGCCGGTCGGGCCCCCGCCGGGCCCGGGGCCGCTTCCAAGCGTATTCCACGTGATGACCCAGATCGAGTACGCGGGCGGGCTCGGCGGACTCACGCTGAGCTCCCCGACGCTGGGAGGGACGTTGCAGACGGTATCGACCGGGACGGCGACGACGTTCGACACGATCGCCACTGCCGACGCCGTGGGACACGAGGATTTGACGAGGATGCGGTGGTAAAGGACCGTCGCGCCCGCAGCACCGGGGGTGAGCGTGATCGCCGAACGCTGCGTGGTCGTCTGGTCGAGGCCCGACGTGAATCCCGCGTCGAGGGCGCGCTCGACGACGTAATAGTTGACGCTCGAGGCGGTCGGAACGGTGAAGACGTTCGACCAAGAAAGCGCGTACGACTCGCCGGCCTGGACCTCGGAGGGACCCGTCAGGACGGGCGCGGGGACCGGGCAGGTCGCCCCGCGCGTACCGGGCGCCCACGCGCCCGCCAAGGCGGTAAGCAGCGCCGCCCGGACGATCGACCGCGAAAGCCGCAAGCTCGAACCCATCCTTCTCTAGAATCCCTCTCTATGCGCACTCGGGAGTGTCACGGCGCGCGTTCCATCCCACGCGCGTCCGGGTCCGTCCGGGTGATCGCCGTGGCGCTCATCGCTTTCGCGGGCCCGCTCCGGGCGCAAGCAATTCTACCCCCCGACGCCGCCGTCAAAGCTTACCAGGCGGGTCAGGCGGCTGCCGAGAAGAAGGACTGGCCGCTCGTCGTGCGGAAGATGAACGAAGCTCTGGCGACCGGACACACGCAGGCCAAGACGCACTTCGGGACGACCCGCAATTTCGTCGACCTCTACGACCCCTACTATTGGCTGGGTGTCGCCCACATGGAGCTGGGTGAAGTCCTCGAGGCGAAGCGCAACCTTCTCCTTTCCCGAAGCGAAGGGGTCATTGACGGTTTCCCGGAATCGGCCGATGTCCTCGGGAGGCTCGGCCAGCTGGAGCGCCGCGAGGCCCAGCAGGCAGCCGCCCCGCAAACGCCCACCGCCGCTCCGACACTGGCGGCGACGGCCGCCGCGGCTCCCTCCGCCGTCCCAACGGCGGCGGCTCTCTCTCAGAGCGACGCGACCCAGAAGCCGAGTGACCTCCCCGGCGCGGATTTCGAGCGCATCCTGACGCTCTTCTCGGCAGGTGACTTCGCCGGGGCCGAGGCCGCCATCGAGAGCCTCCGCCGCGCGCGTCCTCTCGCCCGCGAGGCGGACCTCCTCGCGACGCTCGTCCTCGGCACCCGCTACGTCCTCGAAGGCCGCGCCGACCTCTCCCTCCTCGCCCGGGCGAGGAAGGCGCTCTCGTCCTGGCGAAAGCGGGGCGGCGGCCGCCGCTCCGAAGAAGCTCTTCTTTCCCCGTCCCTCCTCGCGACGCTGAACGGAAGCTGACGCTTCAGCGCGACCTCACGACCCACGTTCCGGCCGCGAGGTCCTGGAAGGCGCGCTTCTCCTTCTCGAAGAACGCCCACACCCAGCCGAGGCCGAGCGGGAGGCCCGCGAGCACGAGGACGACGGCGCGGATGAGGGCGGCCTTCCAGCCGATGCCCCGCCCGCCGATCTCGCCGCGCTTGACGACCGTGAGGCCGAGCAGGGATTTGCCCGGCGTGCGTCCGCGCCACGCCCAGCCGCCCACGACGTAAAGCGCGTTCGCGAGCGCGGCGAGCAGGATCGAGAGGGCTGTGACGCCGCGAAACGCCCAGTCGGGGGACGCGTCGCGCGTTTGGAGCTCCGTGCGGAAATAGTCGATGAGGAAGACGGGCGCGAAGAGGAGAAGATTGATGGCCGTGAGGATGACGGCGTCGACGAGCGCCGCGAGAAGGCGCGCGAACGGATTCGCGGCGTTCCGAGGCCCCTCGTTGAGCGCCGAAGCGCGCCTCTCGCGGAAAGCTGCCGCGCGCTCGAGCGAGGCGGGGCGCGGAGGCGCCTGGGACGCGCTCATCTGGATCGAGAGGTCCGCCAGCTCTCGCGGGGCGACCGCCGAAACGAAGGGGGCCGCGAAGTCGGGAACGGCGCCGGGCGGCGGTGCGACGGTCGAGACGTCGTCGGGCGGCCGAAAAGCCGCGGGGAAGGCCTCCCGGAAAGCCGAGCCCGCCCGCGGCGCGGCCCGTTTCTTGTCGACGTCCTGGAACAGCTCCGAGGCCGACATCCCGTCCGGCCCGAACGCCGAAGACGGCGGCGCCGCGGCGGGTGGGTTCGTGGCCCCAGGAACCGGGTCGAAGGTGATGCCGGAAGGCGGCCGCGGCGCCGCGGCGGGCGGCTGGGGCGGAAGCGCGTCGGCCGCGAGAAGCGCCGTGCGATCCGACGGCACGCTCGGCGGGACGATGCGCAGGTCGATGACCGCCGCGCCGAGCTGGACGCGGTCACCGCTCTGGAGCCGCGTCTCGCGCGAGATCCTCTTTCCTCCCACATACGTGCCGTTCGAGGAGTTGAGGTCCTTGACGATGGCCTCGCCGTGATTCAGCGTGAGGAGCGCGTGCGAGCGCGAAACGGACTCGTGCTCGAGGCGGACGGTCGACGTCCGGCTGCGGCCGAGCGTCGCTTCGCCGTCCAGAAGGTCGATCTCACGGCCCTCCGCCGAGAGCACATACTGGAAGACGTCGTTCGTCACGGTGACGGAAATTGTACCCGGCCCCGGAGCGCGTCGGCCGTCGGAGTTCCGCCCCGAGCCGCGAGGGCCCCCGGAGGGCCTGAAAACACGACGCGGCCGCCCGCCGGGCCGCCGCCGGGCCCGAGCTCGATCAGGGTGTCGGCTCGGGCGAGGAAGCCCGTGTGGTGCTCCACGGCGACGATCGAATGGCCCGCCGCGAGGAGCCGCCGGAAGACCGCGAGCAGCACGTCCACGTCGGAAGGCGCGAGTCCGGTCGTCGGCTCGTCGAAGATGAAAAGCACCGGCTCGTCCGGCCCGCCGCCCTTGAGGAACGAAGCGATCTTCAGCCGCTGCGCCTCACCGCCCGAAAGCGTTCCGGTGGACTGACCGAGCGTCAGGTACGAGAGCCCCGCTTCCGCGAGCGGTCGGAGCCGGTCCGCGATCGCCCGCACGTCGGCGAAAAGCTCACGCGCCTCGTCGACCGTCGTGGCGAGGAGCTCGTCCACGTTCCTGCCCCGCAGCCTCACCTCGAGCACCTCGGACTTGAACCTTCGCCCATCGCACACGTCGCACACGACCGTCACATCGGCGAGGAACTGCATGTCCACCGTGACGACGCCGCCGCCCTCGCAGCGCTCGCACCTTCCGCCGGGCGCGTTGAAGCTGAACGAGCCCTTTTCGAGGCCACGCGCCTTCGCGGCTCCCGTGCGGGAGAGGAGCGTCCGGATCTCGTCCCAGGCCTTCGTGTACGTGGCCGCGTTCGAGCGGGAAGAGCGTCCGAGCGGCGACTGGTCGACGAGCACCACGTCCGAGACCCGGTCGAGCCCTTCGATCGCGTCGTGCGCGCCCACCTCGTCCACGCCCGCGAGCAGCCCCTTCCCCATGCGCTGCCGGGCGCCGGCCGCGAGCACGTCCACGACGAGCGACGACTTCCCCGAGCCCGACACGCCCGACACGGCGACGAGCTGGCCTAGGGGAAAGTCGACGGAGACATTTTGAAGATTGTTTGCTCGCGCACCCACGATCCGGATCGATTCGACGGGGCTCAGTTGCAGACGGTCGGAAGATAGTTTCTTAGAAGGTGAATGGGGGTCGAAAGCGCCGAAGGCGCTCGGCGTTTCGGCTGCGATGAGCTCGCTCGCAGCGGCTTCCGCATAAGGCGCACTCTCTCTGTGTCCTTCCGAAGCAAGAATCTCTTCTCTTTCTTCTGTCTCTCTCCTCAGCGATCGGCCCGTCGCGGTGTCTGCCTGTTCCAGCTCGGCCGGTGTCCCCTCGAACACGAGCCGCCCGCCCCGCGCTCCCGCGCCCGGCCCGAGGTCGATGACGTGGTCGGCCGCGCGGATGACGTCCGTGTCGTGCTCGACCGCGACGACGGCATTGCCGGCCGCCGCGAGGCGTTCGAGGACGCCGAGAAGCCGGTGCGTGTCGCGGGGATGGAGGCCGACCGTGGGCTCGTCGAGGACGTAGAGCGTGCCGGTGAGGGCGTTGCCGATCGCTGCTCCGAGCTGGATCCGCTGGGCCTCGCCGCCCGAGAGCGTGCGCATCGTGCGCGCGAGCGTGAGATACCCGAGGCCGATCTCGACGAGCGTTCCGACGCGGCGCCGGAGATCCTCGACGAGCGCCGCTCCCCGCGCACGTTCCTCCGCGCGGGGGAGAGCGCCGGCCAGAAAGACGAGCAGCTCGTCGAGCGTGAGGGCGGTGACGTCGGCGATCGTCTTGCCCGAGAGCGTGACCGCGAGCGCCTCGCTCCTCAGGCGCGCCCCGCCGCAGGAGGGGCACGACGTGTAGCCGCGATATCGCGACAACAGGACCCTCACGTGCACCTTGTACCGCTTCTTTTCGAGGTACTTGAAGAGCCCCTCGACGCCGTACCACTCGCCCGCGCCCTTCCAGACGACGTCGCGCTCGCGCGGCGAAAGCGTGTTCCAAGGTACGTCCCAGCGCAGTTTGTGACGCCGCGAAACCGCCTTCAGATCGTCATAGGCGCTCTCGTACGCGGGCGAGTTGAACGGCGCAACCGGCCGTTCGCGGAGCGACTTGCGTCCGTCGGGGATGACGCGGGCCGGGTCGATGCCCGTCACACGCCCGAAGCCCTGGCACGTCTCGCATGCGCCGCGCGGCGAGTTGAAGGAAAAGAGAGCGGGAACGGGATCCGTGAAGCGCCGCCCGCACACGTCGCACACGAGGCCTCGAAAGAAGCGGCGGGCAGAGGGAAGAGCCTCTCCGTATTTCAGGACTGCAAGCTCGCCCGAGGCGGTGTCGAATGCCATTGAAAGTGAAGAGAGGATTTCTGGATCGGTGGCAAGGAGGACGTGCCGCCCGATGAGAAGCGCGACCCTCCCCGACTCATCGACCCCGGTCTCCTCTTTCGAAGAAATCTCCAGGACGTCTCCCGATGCGGAGACATGGCGGAAGAAGCCCATGCGCCTCCACTCCGCGGTCTCCGCCTCGAATGAATTAACGGCGCGCCGCGCTATGACGAGGACGCGCGCCCCCTCTCCCCACGCCGCGAGCAACTCGGCGCGCACGCTCTCGGCCGTGTGGCGGCGCACGGGCGTGCCGTCCTCCGGACAGCGCAGCGTTCCGGCGGCCGCGAAAAGGAGACGCAGGACGTCGTGGATCTCGGTCGCGGTCCCAACCGTGGATCGAGCCGAGCGCGCGGGCGCCTTCTGCTCGATCGCGAGCGCGGGCAGGACGTGCTCGATGAGGTCCACGTCGGGGCGCTCGAGCCTCTCGAGATACTGCCGCGCGTACGTGGACATGGACTCCACGAACCGGCGCTGACCCTCGGCGTAGAGCGTGTCGAACGCGAGCGACGACTTCCCCGACCCGGATGGGCCGGTGACGACCGTGAGCGCGCCGATCGGAAACGCGCACGTCACGTTCTTCAGGTTGTGCGTGCGCGCGTTCACGACCGTGATCGCGGAGACGGCGTGAGAAACGGGGCGCGCGTATCTCACCGCGAGAACACCGCGAGCTGGTTCAGGCCGAGCAGGAAACGCCGGTAGAGGACGAGGGAGACGCCGGCCGAGCGGCCCGCCTCCTCGAGGGCCGCACGGCCGAGGAGCATCTCGTGCTCATCGCGGGCGTGCGGCGACAGGAGGCCGACGGCCGCACCGGCCTCGAGGGGCCAGCGGCCGGAGGGGTGCGGCGTCGTCGCGACGATCCGGCCTTCGGGAGAGAGAAGCGGAGAGAGTCGGGACAGGACGGCCGCCGGGTCCGCGACGTGCTCGAGGACGGCGAGGAGGAGAATTCCTTCGAATGGCCCCTCGCGGACGAGCAGCGGCGGCGCCTCGCCGCGGGCAATGTCCCATTCGAAGAAATCTTTCTCCGGAAATCTCCCGCGCTGGGCCGCCAGCACGTCCGCGTCGCGGTCGCACCCGAAATAATCGGGCACGCGGGCTGCGAGGTCGGTCAGGCCGCACCCGACGTCGAGGACGCGCCCACCACGCGGCAGGTGAGGAAGCGCGGCCTTCAGGCGCGCCGCCCCGACGCGCATCGTGAGACGTCCGTAGAAGGGCGAGCGCGGCGGCACGCGCCCGGTTTTACACCTTCCAACGTAAGATCGTAGGCTGGATGAGCAAGGCCTCGTTCACCCTTCGCGGGGCGCGGCCTTCGGACGCGAACGCGATCGCTTCCCTGATCCGCGCCCTCGCCGAATACGAGAGGCAGCCCGAGGATTGCCATGCCGACCCGAAGCTCCTCGAGGAGCATCTCTTCGGAGAGAAACGCTTCGCCGAGGTGATCCTCGCGGAAATGGGCGGCGAGACCGTGGGTTTCGCTCTCTTTTTCCACAACTACTCGACGTGGCTCACGCGGCCCGGCCTCTACCTCGAGGATCTCTTCGTAATGCCCGCCTGCCGGGGACTCGGCATCGGCGAGGCGCTTCTGACGCATCTCGCGCGGCTCGCCGCCTCTCGCGGCTGCGGGCGGATGGAGTGGAGCGTGCTCACGTGGAACGAGCCCGCGATCCGTTTCTACCGCCGGCTCGGGGCGGTTCCGATGGAAGGCTGGCAGGTCTACCGGCTCGCCGGAGACGCGCTCGCCCGTCTCGGGCGATAATCGGGCGGACTCCAGGGCAAGACGTGCAGAAAAGCAAATCTCAGACGGACACGCAACCGATCCGCATCCGCGAGGGGCGGAAGGGATCGGGCGTCATTCGGCGTCCGGTGTCGCTGCTCATCGATTCACCGGACCCCACGGCTCTCTTCGACCGCACGGGCCGCGTCCTTCTCGCGAACGAGGCCGCGCTCGCCGAGGGCACGCCCGGCCCGGGCAATCTCGACACGGCGCCCGGGAGCTCGCCGCCGTTCTGGCTCACGCCGCCGGGGCGTGACAGCCTCATCGAGGCCACGGTTAGCCCTGGGGGCGCGAAGAACTTCGAGGTTCGTATCCCTGCCGGACCCGAAACAGGCGAGCGCGTGTTCTGGGTGACGACGCGCCTCGCCTCGCAGGCGGCCGAAGGGGGCTTTCTCGCCGCCGCGCGCGAGGTGACCGGAGCGGCCGGCGAGAAGCTTCGCGCCGAATCGGCGGACACCGTGGCCGAGCCCGCCGATGCGCTGACGGGCTTCGCGAATCGAGAGCAGTTCCACTTCGAGCTCGAGCGCGAGCTGGCCCGCGCGGACCTTTTCGGACGGCCGCTCTCGCTCCTCGTCATCGGGCTCGACAACTTCAAGACTCTGAACGACACCCACGGGCTTCTCGCGGGAGACGAATACCTTCGCTCCATGGCCGAGACTCTTCGCGGCACCCTCCTGGGAGGAGAGACCGCCGGCCGCGTGGGCGGCGACGAGATCGCAATCCTGCTTCCCGGAGCCTCCGCGGCCGAAGCCGCGCCGCGCGCCGAGACCGTCATCGCGCTCATTCGCCGGATGGCGCCCCTGTGGGAGAGCAACGCGCTCACGCTCACCGCGAGCGCGGGGGTAGCCGTGTTCCCCGATCATGCGGGCGGCGCTGCCGACCTGTTCCTCGCGGCCGACCTCGCCATGCATCAGGCCAAGCGCCGCGGCGGCGGCCGCGTGCGCCTTCACGACCCGTCGGACCGCGAGCGAGACCGCACTGGCCGGCTGCGCGAGCAGTCGAACCGCATCCGCGCGTCTCTCGCCGAGTCGCGCTTCGTCCCCTACTTTCAGCCCGTGGCCGAGGTCGGAAGCGGTCGCATCGTGGCCGTCGAGACTCTCGCCCGCATGCGCGAGCCCGACGGACGCATCGCGCTTCCCGCCGAGTTTCTCGGAGCCGCCGAGCGCTTCGGCATCGTGACGGCGATCGACCGCGCCATCATCGCGGCCGCTTTCGACGGCCTCGCGGCGGCCCGCAAGCGCATCAGCCCCGAGCTCGAGATCGGCATCAACCTCTCGGGCCTGGACTTCGACGACGACACGCTCGTCGCCGACATCTCGCGGATGGCCCGAGCCAAGGGCATCCGCCCCGAGCGCGTCACGTTCGAGATCACCGAGACCGCCGCCCTGCGCGACTTCGACCGCGTGCGGGACTTCACGCTCGCGCTCACCGGAGAAGGCTTCCACTTCGCGCTCGACGACTTCGGCATGGGCTTCTCCTCTTTTCGCTATCTCCGCGAGCTGCCCGTCTCCTCTCTCAAGCTCGACATCAGCTATGTGAGGGATCTCCCGAAGGAGAAGGCGAACCGCGTCTTCGTGCGGGGCATGGCGGGCATCTGCCGCGGCCTCGGCGTCAAGACCGTGGCGGAGGGCGTGGAATCGGAGGAAGTCATGGAAATCCTGCCTGAGCTCGGCGTGGACCGCGCCCAGGGGTGGCACGTGGGCTATCCGTCGCCGGACCTTCCGGTCGTCGAAACCGGGGCGAGCCTCATTCTGCCGCGGAGGCCGCGGCCCTGATCCGTCCGCCCCGGGGCCCCGCAGGGCGCGCGTCGGGCCTTGCAGTGGACGCAGTGCTCCTCGTCGTGCTCGGCGCCCTCGTCGCGGGGGTCGTCGGGCTCGCCCAGCGCTGGCAGGCGCCGATCCGCCCGGCGGTCGAGATCGACCTCTCGCCTTCGGCGCTGCCCCTGTATACGCTTCT
>CALAQS010000257.1 GCA_937888435.1 uncultured Acidobacteriota bacterium | reverse complement strand
GCGTGGGGCGCGCGGCGCTCGCTGCGCCGAGCCGGACTGAAAAAGGTCGTCGTCCGGACGCCCGTCGGGCCCCAGACGGTTTTCGCGGGGGGATCGGGCCCCGTGCTCGTGCTCCTGCACGGGGCTGGGGACCAGGCGGGCACGTGGTTCCACGTGGCTCCGTCCCTCGCGCGGCGCCACACGCTCGTGATTCCCGACCTCGCCGGCCACGGCGACAGCGCGCCGTCCACCGGCCCCATCCCGTTTTCCGACGTGCTCGTCGGCCTCGAGGCGGTGATCTCGGACCAGGCCGCGGCCGACCGGGTGACGCTCGTGGGCAACTCCCTCGGCGCCTGCATCGCCATGGTCTTCGCGGCGCGGCATCCCGACCGGGTGAAGCGCGTGGTTGCCGTCAACGGCGGGCCTCTGATGGGCTCGGGCGGCGGCCCGAATCTCCTGCCGCGCACGCGCGAGGAGGCGCGGGAGACGATGGCGCGGCTGCGGGACGCTGGCAGCCCGGCCATTCCCGACCGGGTCCTCGACGACGTCGTGCGGCGCGGCGCGACCAGCCCCATCGCCCGCCTCGCGGCCGCGGCGGCCGGCATGGCGCCCTTCCTCCTCTCCGAGGACCAGCTGCGCGCCTTCCAGGTCCCCGTCCGGCTCGTCTGGGGCGCCTCCGACCAGCTGATGACGCTGGACTACGCAAAGCGCATGGCGGCTGTCCTGCCCGATGTCGAGCTCATCCCCGTCGAGCGCTGCGGGCACGTGCCCCAGCAGGAGGCCCCGGAACGCTTCGAGACCGCTCTCCTCCAGGCGCTCGGCGACGCTCCCGCGCTCGAGCAATCACCCACCACCGGTCCACATCCGAAAGGACTTCCGATATGAGCAACGTGAGCATCATCGGCGCCCACAACACCCAGTTCGGCGCCTTCGTGAAGAAGGACAAGGCGACCGGCCTGATGACCGACACGAAGACGTACTACGACCTGCTCGTCGAGGCGGGCCGCGGCGCGATCGCCGACGCAGGCCTCGAAGCGAAGGACATCGACGCCGTCTTCGTCGGCTCCTGCTCGCCGGGCTCCTTCGTGAACCAGGAGCACGTCGCCCCGATCGCCGCCGAGATCCACCCGGATCTGAGGTTCAAGCCGATGACGCGCTGCGAGTGCGCCTGCGCGTCCGGCTCGGTCGCCCTCTACGCCGCCCTCTACGCCGTCGAGGCCGGACGCGCGAAGCGCGTCCTCGTGATCGGCGTCGAGAAGATGAACCTCCTGCCGACGCCGCAGATGACGCACGTCCTCGCGTGCTCGTCCCACTGGCCGACCGAAGGTTCGAAGGGGATGTCGTTCCCGATGCTCTTCGCGGAGTACGCGAAGGGCTACCAGGCGCACTACAAGATCAAGGACGCCGACCTCGAGAAGATGCTCTGGACCGCCGGCGCGCTCTGCTACAAGAACGGCGCCGAGAATCCCCTCGCGCACGTGAGGAACGGCCCGGCCACCGTCGAGGCGATCATGAAGCTCAACGAGCCGGACGCGAAGGGCAAGTGCAAGAACATGATGATCGCGCCGCCGCTTCGCCTGCACGACTGCTCGCTCGTCACGGACGGCGCCGCGGCGGTCGTCGTGACCAGCACGGCGGACGTCCCGAACCGGAAGCGCGCCGCCGTGATCGCGGGCATCGGCCACTCCGTCGAGCGCCTGCCCGAGAACGTGCGGCCGAACATGTACGACCTCATGGCGGGCAAGGACGCGACCGCGAAGGCCTACAAGGAGGCCGGCATCACCGCGGCCGACGTCGACCTCGCCGAGGTGCACGACTGCTTCACGATCAACCAGATCATGTCGACCGAGACGCTCGGCTTCTCGAAGGACGGACGCGCCGGCTACGACTATCTCGACGGCCGCTTCACGCCCGATGACAAGATCGCGATCAACCTCTCGGGCGGCCTGAAGTCCAAGGGGCACCCCGTGGGAGCCACAGGCGTCTCGATGCACGCCCTCATCTACAAGCAGCTCATCGGCGAGCCGATCGGCGTGAAGGCGCGCAAGGCCGATGTCGGCGTGTCGTTCAACGTCGGCGGCTCGGCGGTCACGAACTGCGTCACGGTCCTGAAGAAGCTCTGACGGCGCATCGGGAACAAGAGGACGCTCATGCAACCCATTCGCTACAACGACATGGACTTCACGGTCGAGAAAGCCGGCCACTCCTGGGACATCCGCTGCACGAGGACGGACGGCTCCGGCGCGACGGCAGGCACCGGCCTGTTCGCCGGCCTCGGGGAGGAGGAGGCGCGTGCGCGGGCCCTCGCCCTGATCCGGACGGTGTTTCCGGTCGGCGTGAGGTCCGTCGGCCCGGACGTCGCCCATCCGAACAGGATCGGCGACCTGAAGATCGTGGGGCCGGACGTCGCGCACCCCAATTTCGTCTACTGGGACAAGGACAGCGTTTCGTGCCCGAAGGAACCCTGACCGGACGCCGGCGGGTTTCTCCGGTTTCATTCGACTGAACATTCGATGCGGAAGGATGCGTCATGGAACTGAAGAACAGCGTTGCGCTCGTCACGGGCGGAGGGAACGGGATCGGCGAAGCGGTCGTGAAGCACTTCGTCGCGCGGGGCGCGAAGGTCGCCGTCGTGGACCTCGTGCAAAAGAACATCGACCGCGTCGTCGCCGACGTCCAGAAGATGGGCGGCGAGGCGATCGGCATCCAGGCGAACGTCACGAGCGAAGCCGATACCGCCCGGTTCGTCAAGGGGACGATCGAGGCCTTCGGCAAGCTGAACATCGCCGTGTCGTCGGCCGGCGTCATCCGCGACGGCATGATGCTGAACCTCGACAAGGAAACGGGCCAGGTGTCCAGGAAGCTCGGCCTCGACAAATGGCAGGCGGTGATCGACACGAACCTGACCGGCACCTTCCTCACGATGCGGGACGCGGCGGAGGCCATGGTGAACGGCGGCTGGCCGGGCCTTCTCGTGCCGATCTCGTCCGTCAACAAGGTCGGCCAGGTGGGCCAGATCAACTACTCGTCCGCGAAGGTCGCCGACGCACTGATGCCGAAGATCATCGTCGGGGAATTCCTGATGCGCGGCATCCGGAACGTCCGCTGCGTGGCGGTCGCTCCCGGCTACACGGCGACTCCCATGCTGACCGGCATGAACCAGGACGCCTTGAAGGCGATCCTCCAGGACGTGCATCTCGGCCGGCTCGTGGCGCCCGAGGAAATCGCCTCCATGATCGGCTATTGCGTCGAGAACGAGGCGTTGAACGCCACGACGATCGAGATAACGGGCGGGCTGTGCTACCCCGGGGGGATCGCGAAGTAGCCTGCCGGCCCGGTTACCGACGGGCGCGCGCGAGCACCGGGGGCGTCCCGGTCGGGGCGCCATGCTCGCGCAACATCCCGTGCCGCAGGATCTCGGCGATCTCGCGCATGACCCGGTCGCTGTCCTTGCCGAACTGCTCCGGGACGCCGAAGAGGATCTCGACCGCGTAGTACTGGAGGAAGACGCGGCTCGCCAGCATGACAGCGGTCGTGACGGGAACGCCGGGGCGGATCTCGCCCGAGACCGAATCGCCGTGCGCCACGATGAACCGCTCGAAGCGCGACGCCATCTCCGAGTAGAACTTCCGGATGTGGTTGCCGGAGAGCTCGACGACGTCGACGTAGATGAGGGCGACGTGACGCCGCCAGAGCCGGACGCTCTCGCGGGCTGCGAAGGCCAGCGCCTCGAGGTTGTCGGGAAACGTGCCCGACGCGAGCGCGCGGTTGAACGGGAAGTCTGGGCTCTCGATCGCCTTCCAGTACTGGCCGAGGACCGTCTGGAAGATCGTCTCCTTGTCGGGAAAGTGGTGGTACACGTTTCCCGTCGAGACGCCGGCGGACTGCGCGATCTCGCGGATGCTCGTGCCCCGGTAGCCCTGTCTCGAGAAGAGGTCCAGCGCGGCCTCGAGGATGGCCGCCCGGCTCTTCTCGGACTTCTTGTCCTGCTCCACCCCGCGAGTGTAGCGCCGAGGGGTCAGCGCGCAGCGAACGCGGGCGTGGACGCGGCTGCGAGGAGGAGGGCTCTCAAGCGCGGGAACGCGGCGGCGATGTCGTCCATCGAAACCGCACCCGCCGCGAGCCGGAACCAGCCCGTATCGCCGGCGAGGCCGAACGCCTGAAACGGCACGGCGCCGATGCCCGCTCCGAGGAGCAGACGCCGCACGTCGTCGTTCGTCTTCACGGCGGTTCCGTTCACGGTGCGGCCGAAGAGGTCGAAGCGCGCCGAGAGGTAGATGGCGCCCTGCGGCTCGATCGCGTCCACGGGGAAACCGTCGTTCTTCATGTCTATCACCCCGCGGTACAGGGCTTCGAGGCGCTGGATGAGCTTGCCGCGCACGGAGTTGCGATAGGCGGAGATGGCCTCGGGCTGGTTCAGGAGGGCCGCGACGCCGACCTGCTCGGCTTTCGGCGCCCACGCGCCCACGTGGCCAAGGATGTCGGACATGCGCCGGCGCACCGCGGGCGGCATGACACCCCAGCCCACGCGCATTCCGGTCGCGCAGAAGGCCTTCGAGATCGCGTCGAGGAAGATCACGTACGGCGCGCTCTCGGGCACGAGTGCGACGGGCGTGTGGTGCGTGGCTTTTCCGAACGTGAGCGTCCAGTACACCTGGTCGAAGACGAAATAGAGCGGCTTTTTTCTGGTCGCCTCGCGTCGCCGGTTCTCCTCCACGACCATCGTCGTGATCGCCGTGAGGGCCTCCTTCGAGATGACGGTGCCGGTGGGGTTCAACGGCGAGTTGAGGATGAGAAGCCGCGCCGTGGAGAGGTGCTCTCGGAGCTGGTCGGGAGTCGGGAAGAAGTTGGACGCGGCCGAGACGATCACCGGGACCCCGCGAGCGCCCGACAGGTACGCGTAGTGGTTGTTGTTCCAGGTCGGGACGGGGTAGATCACGGTCTCGCCCGGATCCACGAGCGTGCGGTAGGCGCCGTAAAGCAGAGGGCGCGCGCCCGCCGCGATGACGACGGAGTCGACGGGATACGCGAGGCCGAGATCCCTTTCGTAAAGGCGCGCGACGGCCTCGCGCAGAGGCAGGATGCCTTCGGCGGGCGGGTAATTCGTCTGGCCCGACTCGAGCGCCTCGCGCGTGCCGTCGAGCAGCTCCTTCGGGATCGGGAAGTACCTCGGATCGAAGTCGCCGATCGTGAGGTCGCAGACCGGAAGGCCCTTCGCCTGCATCGCGCGGATCTCCCCGGCTATGCGCAGAATCTCCGACCCGACGACGCCGCGGGCGAGCGCGGAGAGCCCGGCGTCGGCCCTTTCCGGCGACTGGAAGTAGGGGGCCACGTCCACTTCGGCGAGTGTATTCGATTCAAGGCCGAGGCGGTCTGCGTTGCCGACGGGAGCTGAGCGGCTAGCGGAGACGGACGAGGAAGAACCCGGCGAGAGCGAGCGCCGCGCCGAGTGCGAGGAGCCCGGCGTGGCCGAGTGCGGGCACGTTGAGCAGTGCGTTCCCTCCCCCGAGGGCGCTGTTCGTGAAGACGAGCGCGTCCGTACCCTCCGGCAGGTTCGATCCGATCGTGGTGACGGCCCCTGTCGAGGTGTTGATGGTGATCAGCGAGCCGTTGTTCGTCGCGCCATAGAGAACGCCGGACGGACTGGATGCAAGCGCCGCGATCGGCGCGCCCGGCCCATTCATCGTCGGGCCGACCGTCGTGACGCCCGTGGCCGGGTTGACGGTAAGGAGGGGGCCACTCGCCTGCTGGAGCGAGAGATAGAGGACCCCGAGAAGGGACGTGAGCCCGCAGCCTTGCTGCTGCATGGACACCGGAGTCCCGACGAATGTCGCGGCGCCCGTCGTGAGATTGATTCGAACGAGCCCGCCCAGCGGATTTGCCAGAGCCCTTCTTCCCGACGCTTTCGCCGCGGGCGCGACCACTTCTTCCGCCGCTCCTTTCTGCCAACCATAAAGGGTCCCGTCCGCGCTGAAAGTTATGTCGGGGACGGCGAACAGGCTCACCCCTCCAATGAGCGTCGCGTTCCCCGTGGTCGGATCGATCGTGATCAATTCCGGCGGCGACTCAAGGTCAGTGGTGACGCCATACATTACGTGGGTCTGGGGATGAATGGCGAGCCCGGTGACTCCGACCTGGGATCCCTCGATGGCGATCGGACCCACGAGCGTCGGCTGGGACGTGAGGGGGTCGATCGTGTAGAGGCCGTTCCCGGCGTCGTCGCCGACCGCCGCGTAAAGAACCTGGGCCGGAGCGCTCCTGGCGAGAAGGCAACACGCAAGAATCCCGAGAACTAAAGGCAGCCGCCTCATGATGTCTCCTTACCCGTCATTTCGATTGCAGGGCTGAATCCTATAACACCTTTCGGTGAGGGAGGGCGAGGCGCTCCTCGCGCTGGGAGGACGGCGCCCCCTGCTAATCTCCGCGAGCGATGCGCTGGTCCCAGTCGTTTCTCGTCACCCTCCGCGAGGTGCCCGGCGACGCCGAGGTCGTCTCGCATCAGCTCCTCTACCGCGCGGGGCTCATCCACAAGCTCGCCGCGGGCATCTACTCGTTCACGCCCTTCGGCTTCCGGTCGCTGAGGAAAATGATCGACATCGTGCGCGAGGAGATGGATGCCACGGGCGCGATGGAAGTCGACCTGCCGATCCTGCAGCCGAAAGAGCTCTGGGTGGAATCGGGCCGCTGGCAACGCTATGTAGACGACGGGATCCTCTTTCACCTCGAGGACCGTAAGGGCGGCGAGTTCGCGCTCGCGCCGACGGCCGAGGAGGCCGTCACCGACATGGTGCGGCGCTCCGTCACGTCCTGGCGGCAGCTCCCGTTCAATCTTTACCAGATCCGCACGAAGTTTCGCGACGAGATCCGCCCGCGCTTCGGCCTCCTGCGCGGCCGCGAATTCCTCATGAAGGACGCGTACTCGTTCGACGTGGACGAGAAGGGCCTCGACGTGCATTACCGGAAGATGGACGCTGCGTACCGGCGCATCTTCGAGCGCTGCAATCTCGAGTACGCGCTCGTGGAAGCCGACTCGGGCGCCATCGGCGGCTCGGCGTCGCAGGAATTCATGGTCGTGGCCGACACGGGCGAGGACGCGCTCGTCTTCTCGGACGCGGGCGACTACGGCGCGAACGTCGAGAAGGCGGTTACGGCTCCGCTCCCAGAGCCCTGGGCGGGGGAGGAGCCGCGGTCCTTCGGCGAGGCGAACGCGCCGACGCCGGGGATTACGACGACCGAGGGACAGGCCAAGCACCTCGGGACGACTCCTGAGCGCATCGTCAACACGATGATCTACGAGGCGGTGGGAGCGGACGGCAAGGCGTGGCTCGCGGCCGTCCTGATTCGCGGCGATCTCGCGATCAACGAGGTCAAGCTCCCGAAGGCGATTGGCGCGCTCCATGTGAAGCTGGCTTCGGAGGAGATTCTTGGGAAAGTGACAGGCACGCGGCCCGGGTTCGTCGGGCCGCTCGGTCTTCTTCCATTCGAGGAAAATCCGATTTCCCTCTTCGTCGACCGTTCCCTCGAACACGGTGCGAACCTCTGGTGCGGGGCAAATCTCGAGGGCCTTCACCATTCCGGCGTGAGCATTCCGCGCGACGTGTTGTCGCTGCCTTACTTCAAAGGCGTCGTCGAGGTCGCAACCGCGCGCGAGGGCGATCCCTCGCCCACAGGGAAGGGCACGCTGAGAATCAGGCGCGGCATCGAGGTCGGCCACATCTTCAAGCTCGGGACGAAATACTCCGAGGCGATGAAATGCGAGGTCGCCAACCAGGCCCAGAAGATGGTGCCGCTCACGATGGGCTGCTACGGGCTCGGCCTCGGCCGCACGGTGGCGGCGGCCATCGAGCAGAATCACGACGACGTCGGAATCATCTGGCCGGTGCCGCTCGCGCCGTTCGCCTGCGTCGTCGCCGTGCTCCAGCGTGACGCCCACGTCCTCGAGGCGGCGGACAGGCTCTACGAGGGCCTCAAGGCCGCGGGAGTCGAGGTTTTCTACGACGATCGCGACGAGCGCCCCGGCGTGAAGTTCAAGGACCTCGACCTTGTCGGCTTTCCCGTGCGCGTCGTCGTGGGCGGCAAGGGCCTTCAACGCGGCGTCGTCGAGGTCTCCACGCGCCGCGAGAGGAAGGCTGCCGAGATCGCGCCGGACCGCGTCGTCGAGCTCGTCAAGAAGACGCTCGCGGCGGGAGCGAAGACCCTCGTGACGGACTGAGTCCGAGATGGGTCTCGCCGAGAATCGCCTTTCCGAGGCCGTCTCGGTCTTCACGCACGGCGGCGAGACGCTCGCGACGAGCTACGGGGCGAACGCGGTGGCGTTCTTCGGCGAGGGTGCGATCGTCCTTGTGGACCCGTTCGTGTCGCCCGTGCAGGCGGCCGGGCTCGACGCGCTTTTTCACGCGCGCACGACCGCTCGCGTGACGCACGTCGTCCTCACGCATCACCACACGGACCATGCGCTCGGCGCGGGGTACTTCGCCGCGAAGGGCGCCGAGGTCGTTGCGCACGAAAAAGCTGTGGCGCGGATGGCGAAAGAGCATCCCGGACTCATCGCCGAGCGCCGGAAAAACCCCGATGTCGCGCACCTGTTCGAATCGGCGGCGCCGTTCGTCCCCTCGCGGATCGTCTCCGAGGGGTTTCTCCTCGAGGCGGGAGGGCTCCGGCTGGACGTTTTCCATCCCGGCCACGCTCACACGCCGGGGGACCTCTGCGTTTACGCGCCGGGCCCCGGCGTCCTCGTGGCGGGAGACCTCGTCTCCACGGGCTATCACCCGAACCTGGAGGACGCAGACGTCGCGGGGATGCGCGCCGCGCTCGAGCGTCTGCGTCTCCTGCCGTTCCGGACGCTCGTGCCGGGGCATGGTCCGGCGGGCGGGCGTGAGGGC
>CALAQS010000256.1 GCA_937888435.1 uncultured Acidobacteriota bacterium | reverse complement strand
TCATCTCGCGAGCGGGCTGAGCGCTCGGCGGGACCGACGCGTCTACTTCAGCGCGTCCGCTCCCGGCGTGGCGCACTGGTTGTCCTGCGCGCTCGTGCCTCCCGAGACGCCGATCGCGCCGACGAGGAATCCGGCTGTATCCGTGATTGCGACCGCCATGGTCCAGCCGTTCCTGCGCGCCTCGGCGAGCGCGGCGGCGGCCGCCTTCTTCGCGTTTTCGATGGAAACAGGAGCGCCGTAGAGACTAGACATTTCTTGGGAGCGCCCTCGAATACGCTCTTTACGAAGTCTAGAACAGACAGACGAGAAGCGCATCGCGGCCCCGATGGTCGGCGGCCTCGTGACGCCTATCCGTGGATCGCCTCCGACGGCCGGTCGGGAACGTGGCCGCGCGCGGGTTCGTGAGACGGCGAAGCACTGGGAGTCGCCCACCAGGGCCGATACCACTCGGGCTCCATGTTGTCGTCCGTGATCACATCCTCGTTCACGGTCCATTTCAGGACGCTCGAGCACGGCTCGAAGAAGAGGGTTCGTCCTCCCTTCTCGACGGGTCCGGGCTCGCCCATTCGCACGACTTCCTCCAGGCGGGCTCGATGGTTGGCATTCGTCATGTCGAAGATCGGGCGGCCGTCGATCGCATAGGTGGCGAGGAGCGACCGCCACCGCTCCCGTTCGAATCGAAGAGGCGACTCGGAGACTGCCAGGCAATTCACGAAGCGCAGGCCGAACGGGAAGCTGGTGCAGCCGGTCTTCTGCGCGGCGAGCGACCAGGTCGTGTTGTAGTAGAAAACACCGCCCGGTTTCAGATGGTGCTTCACGAGCTCCAGGTACTCCATGGAGAGGAGCTCCGTCATGTGCGCGCGCCAATGCCAGCTCGTGTTTTGAACAATTGCATCGAACGTCTCGTTCGGGTTTGCTCTCAACCAGCGTCGGCCGTCGTCGATCACGATCTCGACTTTCGGATTGACAAGGAGGGAGGCGACGGCCGGATGCCTGGGAATGAGCTTCAGGTAGCCCGGGTTGATCTCGACGACGACGAGGCGTTCCAGACTCGGATGATGGGCGATCACTTGCGCCCACGAGCCCGAGGAGAGGCCGATCATGAGCACCCGCCGCGGATCGGGATGCAGGGCGGCGAGCGCATACGCCCGCACGACCAGGTTCGGGTCGTGGAGCAGGTCGACGTTGATCGCCCCGTCGTATACGCCCCCTCCCGACACGGTGCCGTTCCTCTCGACCGTGATGACCGAAGAGCGTGTCTCGATGACGTCTGCGAACGTCCAGCCCGGGTCGTAGTCGTGCTTGAACTGGAGCTTCTCGTAGAGACTCGAGTAGAGAGACGGCGTCGAGGCGACGACGCTGCATGCCGATATCCCCGCGATCGCTCCCCAGGCCGCGAAGGCGCGGGCGCGGGGTCGAGAAACGGCGAAGAGCGCCGTGGCGAGTCCGATGCCGAGGAGCGCCATGAGACGCGACACCTGGGTGAGGGAGAGACGGTCCAGGAGGACGAATCCGGTCAACAACGAACCGGACACGGAGCCGAGGATGTTCGCGACGTACAGGTAAGAGAGGCGAGCACCGGCGTCCGCGTCGGGGCGGATCCCGAATTGGCTCAGAAGAGGGAGGACTGCCCCTTGAGAGGCCGCCGCCACAGAGATGAGCGGCAGAGCGTGGGAGAAGGAAGATGTTCTCACGATCCAGGCGAGAGCCGGAATCACCAGAAACGCCTGTACGCTCCCGAGGAGGAGAAGCGCTGCGGGAATGCGGAGGTGGCGCGCGTCGCCGGTCGCGGGACGGAGGCGGCACGTTCCCCAGCTCGCGAAGGAACCGGCGGCGAGGCCGAGAAGGAACGCGCCGAGGACGACGCCAAAGCTCGCCGCCGTGCCGCCTGTCGCGAACGAGAAGACCCTCACCCACAGGATCTCGTATGACAGCCCGAGGAAGCCGGAGAACGCCGCGGCGGCGAGAACCGTGAAGAAATTCATGAGGTTTCGCCGAAACGTCGCGAGGCGAGAAAGACGCCGGCGCCGACGAGAAGATTGAGGCTTGCGGCGACGGCCACCGTGCGCTGCTGCCCGAGGATGCCGAGGAGGTAAGCCGCCGTGGTGAACCCCGCGAGCGCCGAGCCGAGCGTATTGACGAAGTAGAGCATTCCCACGGACTGACCGACGTTGCGGATTCGCCGCACCGAATGGGCCACGAGGATCGGGAGAGTCGCTCCCATGAGGGCGGTGGGAACGAGGATCAAGGCGAACGTGGACAGAAACGTCGTGAGTCCCGACCCAGCCGCCGTGGCTCTGCCCACGAAGTGAAAGAGCTCGAGAGACACGAAGCCGAAGAGACCCAGCGCCGTCTCGATCGAGGCGAAAACAACGAGGAGCGGCCTTCGAGAGTCCCTGGAAAGAGCACCTCCCGCCAGGCTTCCGAGGCCGAGCCCCAACATGAACGCTGCGACGACGATCGTCACCGACTCGATGTTGACGCCGTAGATCGCCAGAAGAGCCCGCTGCCAGACGACCTGATAGATCAGAGCCGCAAACCCCGAGACGAGGAAGACGAGGTAGAGAAGCAGTACCCGAGAACGCCCCGCCCGAGAATCCGGATCGGCGCGGTGCTGCGCGGCGGGCTCGGAACCCCATGTCCTATCAGAAGAAGGGATAGGGGATAGGGAGGGTTCTATAGGAAAGATCTTAGTCTATTTTTTGGGAAGTTTGATTTTTCGGCGGCAGTGCGGTTGATGACCGCTCTCGTGTGCGGACAATAATGAGCCAGATGACGCTTCCAGCGCTGCCCTCTTCATCGCCGCCCGGGACCGCGAAGGACCCCGTCTGTGGCATGAACGTCGACCCGGCCAAGACGAAGCAGTCGCTCGTCCACGGCGGGAAGGACTACTTTTTCT